>NC_009667.1:0-360833 GCF_000017405.1 Brucella anthropi ATCC 49188 | reverse complement strand
GATGTCGATATCAAACCGGGCGGACCGGACGTCGCTCCGCCGCAGGTGATTGCCGGTGGTGGCGCGGATGTTGTGGTTGACTGGATGCCGTCGGCGCTCGCGACCCGCGAAAAAGGCGTCCCGCTCGTCAACATCGCCCAGCCTTTCAAGAAATCCGGCATGATGCTGACCTGCCGCAAGGATACTAACATCACCAAGCCGGAAGACTTCAAGGGCCGCACGCTCGGTGTCTGGTTCGGCGGCAATGAATACCCGTTCCTGTCATGGATGAGCCATCTGAAAATTCCGACCGAAGGCGGCAAGGATGGCGTGACCGTGCTCAAGCAGGGCTTCAACGTCGACCCGCTGATCCAGAAGCAGGCCGACTGCATTTCTACAATGACCTATAATGAATATTGGCAGGTGATTGATGCAGGCATTCCAGCCGATCAGCTTGTCGTCTTCCCATATGAAGAGCAAGGCGTCGCCACGCTGGAAGACGGTCTCTATGTGCTGGAAAAGAGCCTAGATGATCCGGCAATGGTCGACAAGCTCGCCCGTTTTGTCCGTGCCTCAATGAAGGGCTGGAAATACGCATCCGAGAACCCTGGAGAAGCAGCTGATATCATACTCGACAACGATGCTTCCGGTGCTCAGACCAAGGAAGTTCAGGAACGTATGGTCAAGGAAATCGGCAAGCTGGTTGACGGCTCCGATGGCACCCTTGATGTGGCGGCTGCCGACCGCACCGTGGAAACGCTTCTGGGCGGTGGCTCTGACCCCGTCATCACCAAGAAACCGGAAGGCGCGTGGACAGCCAAGATAACCGACGCCATGAAGAAGTGATCCCGTTCAAAACAGCAAAAAAACCGGCCCCAAAAGGCCGGTTTCTTTTTGTTTATTCCGCCGGTTCAGCCGTGCCACCCTTTTGTGACTTCCCTTTAAGGGCGTAGTTCAGCTCTCTTTCGAGCCGTGCTTCCTCTTCGGCTTTGGGCTGCGTAAAGCGTCCCAGCAGCAGATAGGCGACCGGCGTTACATAAAGCGTAGCAATCGTTGCTAATCCAAGACCACCCACAATGACCCAGCCCAGAGCCACACGGGCTTCTGCGCCAGCGCCACTTGCCAAAACCAGCGGCACACCGCCAAGCACGGCGCAGATCATCGTCATGCAGACCGGGCGAAGACGAATGTTGGATGCTTCCTCGATTGCTTCTCGAACGCTCAAGCCCCTGTCACGCAATTGATCTGCGAATTCGACAATCAGGATACCATTCTTGGCCATGATGCCGACCAGAAGCACGAGACCGATCTGGCTGTAGACGTTCAGGCTCGTACCTGTGAGCAGCATCGCAAAAACCGCACAACCAAGCCCGAGAGGAACCGTCGCCATCACGATCAGCGCACTGACAAAGCTTTCAAACTGCGCTGCCAGCACCAGAAGAATGATGATGATGGCAAAACCGAACACCATTGCCAGGCCGCTTGATGTTTCGCTGAGCGTCGAAGCTTCCGCCAGCGGAATGATATGGCTTCCCGGAGGCAGCAAAGGTGCCGCGATTTCCTGTGCGACCTTATAGGCATCGCCCAACGCGAAATCGTCGCGCAGATTTGTCGTTATGGACACCGAGCGCTGGCGCGTCTCGCGATCAAGCTGCGGCGGAACCGCTTTCTCAACGACCGTAGCAATAGACGACATCGGCACATAACGACCGTCCGTCGTCTTCATGAATATGTTTTCAAGATCGGTCGGATCGTTGATCGGGTTGGTGGTGGCAACGAGTTTCACATCGAAACTGCGATCTCCGACATAAACCGATCCGATCTTGCGACCGTCGAGTACCGACTGCACAGCATTCGCAAGCCCTGTGATGTCGATACCAAGATCGGATGCTCGTTCGCGATTGATCTCGACGGAAAGCTGCGGCTGGGTCGGCTCGACGGACAGTCGCGGCTGCACGAACCGTGGATCCTTTTCCAGCGCGGCAACGACCGCCTGCGCGGCAGGCTGTAGCTTGGCATAATCGCTACCGACTATGGCAAACTGCAAACCGTTGCCCGCACCACGAATACCAAGGCTGTTCGGTTGGGTGGTAAAAATACGCACCGCCGTTATGCCTTTGATGCGCTGGGTAATGTCAGCCATGATTTCCTGCTGGCTGCGCGCGCGTTCCTTCCACGGTGCCAGCGTCAGGACAACAAAGCCGTTATTGGACGACCCGCCGGAACCTGCGATGGCATAAGTAGTAATGATTTCACCGCTATCGCGCAGAGGCTGGACGGCCTCCTCAATCTTGTCGAGCTGAGACTGGAGGAACTCCACACTGATGCCCTGCGGCCCATTGATACGCAGCAGTGCAACGGCACGATCTTCCGAGGGCGTCAGTTCCTGACGGATCAGACCGTAGCCGACAAAGGATGCGCCTGCGAAAAGCATTGCCACCAGCACAACAACGAATGGCGCCGACAGACAGATGTGCAGCGTCTTTTTATAGAAGGTCGCAAGCCCGCCGCCAATACGACGCAGGAAAAGCGGACCGTGGCCGCCGTCTTCGCCATTCCCTTCCTTGAGGAAGCGAGAGGCAAGCATGGGGCAAAGCGTCAACGCAACAACAGATGACAGAAGAACAGCAATTGCCAGCACGAAGCCGAATTCACGGAACAGACCACCCGCCTGCCCGGGCAGAAACGAAATTGGAACGAAGACTGCCGCCAAAGTCAGCGTCGTGGCAATAACGGCGAAGAAGACTTCCTGCGTGCCGAGGACTGCCGCAGCACGCGGCCCCATGCCCTGATTGCGTCGCCGGACAACGTTTTCCAACACAACAATGGCGTCATCGACCACGAGACCTGTGGCGAGCACCAAAGCCAGAAGGGTAAGAATATTGACCGAGAATCCTGCCAGATAGATGGCGGCGATCGTGCCGATCAAAGCGACAGGCATGGACAAGGCCGGGATGAGCGTTGCGCGTATATCCCAGAGGAACACGAAGATAATCGCCACAACGATGATCACTGACGCGATCAGTGCGATTTCCACCTCGTGGATAGCGCCATTGATGAAATTCGCATCGTCACTGGTAACGGCGATATTCACGCCCGCGGGCAAGGTTTTCTGCAAATTGGCGACCGCTGCCCGAATGCCCTCCGAGATATCGAGCGTATTCGACTGTGCCTGACGGACGATGCCGAGACCAATTGCCGTCTTGCCGTTGGACCGGACCGCCGAGCTTTCGATATCCGGCCCAAGCGTGACGGTAGCAACATCGCGGATCTGCGTGCGTCCGTTGATGTAGACGTTCTCGAAATCCTCAGGCTTTTCCAGATTGGCCGTGGCACGGACAACGATGGACTGATCGGCGCTACGCAAAGAACCGGCAGGGGCGTCCAGCCCCATGGAAGAAAGCGCCGTAGAAATATCCGCAATGGTCAGACCATAGCTCGCAAGGCGCGCCTGATTGATATCGATGCGGAATATCTTGTCGCGGTCACCGTTGATCTGGACGTCAGCCACGCCCGGAACCGCGGAGAGGATATCCTGTATCTGGTCTTCGACCAGCACCGTCATGTCATCGACAGACATGGTGTCGGACGTAACCGCCAGACGCATCACGGGATCAGCGTTGGAATCGGCCTTGATGATGCGCGACGGGTCCGCTTCTTCCGGCACGTCATTGGCGACACGGGAAATCGCATCGCGCATGTCGGCGGCGGCAACGTTGAGGTCTACACCATCGTTGAACTCCACCGTGACGCGGCTGCGTTCAAACGACGATGTTGAAGAAATAGATTTTACGCCCGAAACGCGCGCGACAGCGTTTTCGAGAACCTGTGTCAACTGACGGTCAATAGTTTCAGCGGATGCACCACTGAAATCCGTGCTGATTGTCACCACAGGCCGGTCAACGTCCGGCAGTTCGCGAATATCGACGCCTGTGAAAGCAGCAAGACCCGCGACGACAATCAGAACGTTGATAACGAAAGCAAAAACTGGACGACGGATGAAAAGCGCCGTCGATCCGCCGCTACTGGATGAGGAATTGTGACCGGTCACGCGTTTACCCTCATCCTGCAGTACGTGTTATCGAAACAGGATCAGCCAGTGCCGTACCCTGTTCGTCCTTTACACGTACCGGCGCATCATCGCGCACGGTTTGAACACCTTGCGTAACGATCATGTCGCCCTGCTTCACCGGACCATCGATGAGAATGTTGGTTGAATTGCGCTGAACGATACGCGCGACAATTCTCTTGGCGACACCGTCCTCAACACGCCACACATAGGAACCGTCAGCCCCCCATTGAATGGCCAGCGGGTCGACCGAAGGATAGCGATCACCCGGAAAGAGAACCGTGACGGAGAACGACATGCCCGCGCGCAGACGATCCTGCGTGTTCGGCACTTCTGCGCGAACATGCAGCGTACGGCTGGCTTCATCCAGCATATTGTCAACCGCGTTGATCTCGCCGCTATAGGTCTCACCCGGGAAAGCGGTCGATTCCGCTGTCAACGGCTGGCCAACCTTGATTTGCGGTGCGAAGCGTTCTGGCACCCATATATCGATCAGCACTTTCGACCGGTCATCGATACGACCGATGGAAGTCTGTGCGGTAATGTAGTTACCCACATTGACAGGAAGAATACCAACAATACCGGAGATTGGCGCACGAACCGTGCGACGGCTCAAGGCGAGCTGCGCGTCCTGCAAAGCAAGCTGCGCATTGGCGACCGCCAGCTCAGTCTCAACCACCTGAACTTCAGTTGCGGTGTTCGTCGCTCGCAATTTTGCAATGCGCTGGCGTGTCGTCTGCGCATCCTTCAACGCCGTCTCGGCCTTAGCGACAGCGATCTTTTCCGTCTCGGCGTCAAGTTCGGCAATCGAGTCGCCTTCCTTCACGCTATCGCCCGCCTTGACGTAAAGCTTCGTCATGTAACCGCTGGAGTACGGGGTTATCGACACGGTGCTGAGAGCCCGTGCCGAACCGATAGCCGTCAAACGGTTGTTGATGGTCTCTTCGCCGGCGGCCTCGACAACAACGAGTGGTGCGGATCGCCCGCCTTCGCCTTTCGGCGCTTCCTCGCCCGTTGCTGCGGTCTTCACCACATCATTCTTGTTCTTATAGGCATACCAGCCGCCAACGGCAGCCGCAGCTATGAGCAGGCACAAGGCAATCTGCTTCCAGGATTTCATTCAGCTCTCCGGCAAGGCCTACCGTCACCTGACGGCCCTCGTTTTCGAAACCAATTTGTCGGGCGCGGAAAATGCCAGCAAATAGTATCAGAATGATGATTGCCTTCACATTGCGCAAATCATGCAACCCATCAGGATGCATGGATTTTTCCAACCAAGACTTTGCACGCACGATCTCAAGGCGTCGAGTTAAATTTCGGTAATACTGCTCGCAGAGATCCCGGGAGCGGGTGCGTTCTTAACCGATTGAACAAAGGCTGTTGGATTTATCGATCGGCTCCATATATAGGAGGCTACCTTTATGTATTGCGTTTCGATGGCACACAGGTTGAGGCACTGCGGCGATTAGGCCGGTTCACCTCGCGTTGGAAGCACAGGCTATGGCGGTTGTTGAAAAGACCACAGATACGGGCACGCCTTCCCCTGAAGCGGCCTCCCAAACTGCGACCACGGAACGGCTCTCGTCAACCCAGTTCACACGTTTACCCTGGCGAAACCGGCTTTCGAGCAAGCTATTGCTCTTGACCGCACTTGCCGTGTTGATCACCGAAGTTCTGATCTTCGTCCCGTCTGTTGCCAATATGCGCGTGCGCTGGATGAGTTCGAGACTTGATACGGTGGGCGCGGTCAGCGAGGTTCTCGCCGCAGGCGGCGATATGGATGTGCCGCGTGACATTCAGGACAAGGTACTTCTGGCAACCGGTACGAAAGCCATAGCCATGCGTGAAGCCGGTGCTTCGCGTCTGCTCGCCATGTCGGAAGTACCCGGCAAGATTGATCAGGTCATTGATCTCAACAATATCAGCGAAGCAGCTGCCATATGGGACGCATTCGGAACCTTGTTCAACGGCGGAGACAGAACGCTACGAATCTATGGTTCGGTTTCGCCATCCAGTTCTCCGGGACGTATTATTGAAATCGTGACCTCGGATGCACCCCTCCGACACGCTATGCTCGTCTATGCGCGCAACGTGACTTTTATCTCGCTCATCATTTCAGTCATAGCGGCGAGCCTGATTTACCTGATCATTCACGAAATGCTGTTGCGGCCGGTGCGTATCATGCATCGCAACATGATCGATTTCGCCTCATCCCCTGACAATCCCGCGCTGATCCTTGTGCCAGAAAACCGCAAGGACGAATTCGGCGTGGCCCAGCGTCAGATATCGCATATTCAGAGCGACCTTCAGAGAACGCTCAAAGAACAGAAACATCTCGCCGATCTTGGCCTCGCCGTCTCCAAAATCAACCACGACATGCGCAATATTCTGGCCTCAGCGCAGTTGATGTCTGACCGGCTTGCCGATACCGAAGACCCAATGGTGCAGCGGTTTGCACCCAAACTTATCCGCACTCTCAGCCGCGCGATCAGCTATTCCGAAAGCGTCATGGCCTATGGTCGCTCGCAAGAAGCACCACCGCGCCCGCGTCGCGTTCTGCTGCACACAATTATCGCTGACGTTCAGGAAACCCTGAGCCCCAGGTCAGAAAGCAGCGTTGAGTTCGAGAATCTTGTCCCGGAGGATTTCGAACTCAATGTCGATTCAGAGCAGTTGTTCCGCGTGCTGAGCAATCTTTGCCGGAATTCTGTGCAAGCCATGGAGCGTGATCAGAGCATTGATGACGCGACCGTCAAGCGACTCACGATTTCTGCCGGAAGAATCGGGACGATGGCAATCATCGGTGTCGAGGACACCGGCCCCGGTTTGCCACAAAAAGCACGCGACAATCTTTTCACGGCTTTCAAGGGATCGACACGCAGTGACGGCACTGGTCTTGGGCTTGCCATCGCGCAAGAACTGATCCGCGCGCATGGTGGGACAATCGAGCTTCGAGAAGACCGCCCAGTTGGGGCACATTTCGAGATTCGCATCCCCGATTTGCCGATGCAACGCGGAGACCGGAGCCTCCAACGGGCAGAGGAAAGTGTTTAAGCAATCTACCGTTGTGCCAACTTTGAACGAAAAGCCCGGAAATGTGGGGCCTGACAAGAAATCTTCACAGAACCACATTTTTTTCTAAGAAGACGCTTGCATTTAGCGATCCGTCCGATTATCAACCGCCCATCGCCGCAGCGAGCGGCACACAGGCAAGCACCCGTAGCTCAGCTGGATAGAGCACCAGACTACGAATCTGGGGGTCAGAGGTTCGAATCCTTTCGGGTGCGCCATTTTTCTCAAAACAATCAGTGATTTTTTTCGGCGCGTGACGAACCGGTTTATGCATTGCTTTGCATATTTCCCAAAATGACTGCCCCCGACCTCGTGACGTTTTTGCTCGCCCCGCTATATGTGGCTCGACATATCGGCATCACATTTCTGCAGTGGAATTTTTCTCATGAAGCATCACGCGCTCGTCTGGCTGCGTAACGATCTTCGAATCAACGACAACCCCGCACTGGATGCAGCCGCCGAAACAGGCGGCCATATAACAGCAGTTTACGTTCATGAGACCGTTGCCGAGATTCGGGCGCCCGGCTGCGCGGTGCGGTGGTGGCTGGACCAAAGTCTTGAAGCGATAAGAAAACAGCTCGCTGATCGTGGCATTGAACTTCTCATCGAGACCGGTGATCCGAGGGATATCCTCCCTCAGTTGATCGCGAAACTGGCCGTCACCGAACTGTTCTGGAACCGTCGCTACGCACCGGCGGAGCGTGAATTCGATGCGAATCTGAAGGCACAACTCAAGGAGAGTGGAACCGGTGTAACCTCATTTCCTGGCAATCTTCTTCTTGAGCCCTGGGAGCTCAAGACGGCCAGCGACACGCCCTATCAGGTCTTCACCCCTTTCGCCAAAGCGTTGCGCCACCATCACATTCCTCGCCCGCTTTCGCGCAGGCAATGGGATATCAAACCAACACAGGAAACCTGCTATTCGCCCAACGTTCCTGCCTGGGCGAAAAAGTTCGATGGGCTTTGGAATATTGGAGAAGACGCGGCGCGCGACTGCCTGACACGTTTTCTGGAGAACACGCTGTCGACCTATACCGAGGATCGCGACGTTCCCGGCATCGACGGAACTTCAAGACTTTCACCTCATTTGCGGTTCGGTGAAATCAGCGCGCGTCAGGCGTGGTATGCCACACTGGCGTTTATGGACGAGCATCACTCTGCACGCGCTGGCGGTGAAAAGTTTCTGTCAGAGCTGATCTGGCGCGATTTTAATTATCACCAGCTCTATCACCGCCGCGACATCAGTCGACACGATATGCGTGACACACTGTCCGGCATCGCATGGCGCGATGATCGAGCTGCATTCGAAGCATGGCGTCGCGGACAGACGGGCTTTCCCATCATCGATGCCGGTATGCGTCAGCTTTGGGCCACCGGATGGATGCACAATCGCGTGCGAATGCTTGTGGCATCTTTTCTCACCAAGAATCTGCTCATCGACTGGCGAAAGGGTGAAGAATGGTTCTGGGATACGCTCGTGGACGGCGATATCGCCAGCAATCCGGGAAGCTGGCAGTGGGTGGCAGGCTGCGGCATGGACGCTGCGCCCTATTTCCGGGTGTTCAATCCGATCTTGCAGGGTGAAAAATTCGATGCCGAAGGACAATATGTCCGGCATTGGGTGCCAGAACTATCAGGCCTGTCCAACAAATGGCTGCACAAGCCGTTTGAGGCCCCCAAGGATGTGCTGACCAGCGCTGGAATTGCGTTGGGCAGTACCTATCCCAAACCAATCATTGATTTGCAGGCCTCACAACGGGAGGCCCGCAAACGGCTCAACAGCCAGCCGTAATCAACGCGCTTCCAGTCCGCCATTCTCAACGATAAAGTCGATGATTTCCGGCACGCCCTTGCCGCGATGGAGGTCGGTGAAACCGAATGGACGCTTGCCGCGCATGCGAGCCGCATCGCCTTGCATAATATCGAGATCGACGTGCACATGAGGAGCAAGATCACTCTTGTTGATCACAAGAAAATCTGACCGTGTGATACCCGGACCGCCTTTGCGCGGAATTTCCTCACCCTGACAAACAGAGATGACATAAAGCGTCAGGTCCGCCAGATCCGGTGAGAAGGTAGCAGCGAGATTGTCACCACCGGATTCGATGAAGACGATCTCCAGATCGGGAAATCGCCGGTTCATTTCGGCAATTGCCTGCAGATTGATGGAGGCATCCTCGCGGATTGCCGTATGCGGGCATCCGCCCGTTTCGACGCCCATGATCCGATCTTCGGACAAAGCCTGAGAACGTGCCAGAATGAGGGCGTCTTCCTGCGTGTAGATATCGTTGGTAATCACGGCGACCGAGTATTTATCACGCAGCGCTTTGCAAAGCTTTTCGGTCAGCGTCGTCTTTCCCGATCCCACCGGGCCGCCGATGCCGATACGCAAGGGTCCGTTTTTCTGTGTCATGTGCGAAAAAGCCTCGAATGTTGGGTTTCGTGTTTCATGGCCATGATGTCGCTAATGTAAGTCGCGGAACCAAGGTCACTCAATGAAGTTTTTTCTATTCGCGTCGCTGTTTCGGCGAGAACCGGCTCCAAATCCGACATTGTCGCAGTCACGCCGTTCTGCCCCATGACCGAAAGACGGATCGATGCCTGCAAAAGATTGATACAGAAGGCTTGCAGAAAGGCAGCGAGTGTCAATCCAAGCGATACTTTGTTAGCGCCCGCCACGGCACCGACTGCCACCGGATAGGGGCAATCGGCTGGCAGGCGATCAAATACAGAACTGGGCCAGCTTCTAGCTGCAGCCAGAAACGCCTCGCCCTGCAGCATCGTCTCCATATGACGTTCGCGCGAACCGGCCAGTGCTTCGGCCAATTCTGCAACTTCAACAAGATCGCCTTTGGCAACCGCACGCCGCCAGCTTTCCGCGCAAAGCACGGCATCATTCCAGCCGGAGCCACGTGTTACAAGCCAGCGCAGCCAATCGCTCATTGTGGCGGTGTCTGCGACATAGCCATCATGGACGGCCCGCTCCAGCCCATGACTATAGCTGAACGACCCGACCGGAAAGACGGGCGACAGCCAGGCCATCAGCCGCAGCAAAGCGGTGGTGGTATCAGTCGTGGTGGTGGTGATGATGTTCATGATCGTGTTCGTGATGACCATGATGATGATCATGGTCATCATGCGAATGGCCGCCAGAATAAGCACCGCGCAGCGGACTGAAAATTGCTGTTACATCCGTAACTGTTGCACCAAGCCCCTCAAGCATAGCCTTTATGACATGGTCGCGAAGAATGAAGATGCGATCACTCTCGATCTGAGCCGCGAGGTGACGGTTGCCGATATGCCAGGTGAGTTCGGCAATATGCAGCGGATCACGCCCGCGGATTTCGTAAAGTTCCTCGCTTGCGGCGCGGATTTCGATCTCGCGTCCGTCATCGAGGACGAGCCGGTCGCCGTGCTCGAGCACAATTGGCTCTGCAAAATCGACGAGCACCTTCTCGCCACCTTCCAGAACGATGGCCTTGCGCCGCAAATGACGTTCATCGCGTTCGAGAACGGCGTGGCCCGCAGGCACGGCATCGATCACCTTATCTGCACGAATAATGGCAGTGGCACGAAACATTTGTTTGCCTTTCAAGATCAGAACATGAAGTAGCGTTGCGCCATTGGCACGACGTCGACGGGCTCGCAGGTCAGAAGTTCGCCATCTGCGCGCACCTCATAGGTTTCCGGGTCAACTTCCATTTGCGGCATCGCATTGTTGAGGATCATGGAATGTTTGCCGATACCGTCTCTGGTATTGGCCACGGCAATCATCTGCTTGTCCACCCCAATCTTCTCTCGAAGCCCTTCATCCATTGCGGCCTGCGAAACGAAGGTAATGGACGTATTGGTGCGGGCTTTCCCGAATGAGCCGAACATCGGACGATAATGCATCGGTTGCGGCGTTGGAATTGAGCCATTCGGGTCCCCCATCGGCGCGGTTGCGATCCAGCCACCAAGCAGAACCATCTCCGGCTTGATTCCGAAGAAAGCAGGATTCCACAAAACGAGATCGGCCCGTTTGCCCACTTCCACCGAACCGATTTCATGCGCCATGCCATGGGCGATAGCAGGGTTGATGGTGTATTTCGCGATGTAGCGACGCGCCCGATAATTGTCATTTCCGGGCTTGTCGTCGGGAAGACTGCCGCGCTGCTTCTTCATCTTGTCCGCAGTCTGCCAGCAGCGAATGATCATTTCGCCGACACGGCCCATCGCCTGACTGTCGGAGGAAATGATGGAGAACGCTCCCATATCGTGGAGGATGTCTTCTGCAGCGATGGTTTCCTTGCGGATACGGCTTTCTGCAAAGGCAATATCTTCAGGAATTGCCGGGGACAGATGATGGCACACCATCAGCATGTCGAGATGCTCTGCAATCGTATTGACCGTGTAGGGCCGGGTCGGATTTGTCGAAGCCGGCAACACGTTCGGATACTGACACACGCGAATAATATCCGGAGCGTGTCCGCCACCAGCGCCCTCCGTATGGAAGGAATGGATCGTGCGCCCCTTGAAGGCGTTGAGCGTATCTTCGACGAAGCCACCTTCGTTCAGCGTATCGGTATGGATCGCAACCTGAATATCGAACCGGTCTGCGACCGAAAGGCAATTATCGATCGCAGCCGGTGTCGAGCCCCAGTCCTCATGCAGCTTCAAACCGCAGGCGCCGGCGCGGATCATTTCTTCCAATGCACCGGGCAGTGAAGCGTTTCCTTTGCCGAACACACCGATATTCATCGGCAGGCCGTCGAACGACTGGATCAGCCGGGCTATATGCCACGGCCCCGGCGTGCATGTGGTTGCAAGCGTGCCATGGGCAGGTCCGGTGCCGCCACCCACCATGCAGGTGATGCCTGCATTAAGTGCTTCATCCACCTGTTGCGGTGAGATGAAATGGATATGCGTGTCGATACCGCCCGCCGTGAGGATCTTGCCTTCACCCGCGATAATCTCCGTACCGGGGCCGATGATGATCGAAACGCCGGGCTGCGTATCCGGATTTCCGGCCTTTCCGATCACCGCGATACGCCCGTCGCGAAGCCCCACATCGGCTTTATAAATACCGGTATGATCGAGGATCAGAGCATTGGTAATGACTGTATCCATCGCACCGTCGGCGCGCGACATCTGGCTTTGTCCCATACCGTCGCGGATAACCTTCCCTCCGCCAAACTTCACCTCTTCGCCATAGGTGGTGAGGTCCCGTTCGACTTCGATAAACAGTTCCGTATCGGCGAGACGCACCTTATCGCCAACAGTAGGGCCGAACATTTGCGCATAGGTGGCGCGACTAATTCTGGCTGGCATGAAATGTCTCCGTCACCTGTTCTAAAGCTTTCCCATGACCATCTGGCGAAATCCGTAGATCTCGCGCTTGCCGCTCACGGGAACCAATGTCACGTCGCGTTCCTGACCGGGCTCGAAGCGCACGGCAGTTCCGGCTGCAATATCCAGCCGCTGTCCGAGCGCCTTGTCGCGTTCGAAAGAAAGGGCCGCATTCACTTCGTAAAAATGAAAATGACTACCGACCTGTATGGGGCGGTCGCCGGTATTGGCGACCTTGATCGTGATGGTGGATTGCCCCTGATTGAGTTCTATATCGCCGTCCTGCGTAATAATTTCGCCGGGGATCATGTCACACCTCACCCAGCCATCAGCGTCAGGCCGCCAAGTGCGGTAGCGCCACCGGCCAGACGCAAAGCAATTTTGCCATTCTTGCCCGCCATAAGCCGTCCTGCGGCAAGGCCGACACCCATGCCAGCGGCGTGTAGCAGTGCGGTCGCAAGCGCAAATCCAGCCGCATAGGAGAGGAATGTCGCGCCTCCGATTTCCCCGCCGTGTGCATGACCGTGAAAGAAGGCGAAGAAGCCGGCAATAAGTGCGCCAACAACCGGAGTGACAGGGAAGGCAAGCGCCACCATAAGACCAAGCACGACCACCGAAGCCAGAATGACCGGCTCAACGAAGGGCAGCGGCATGCCCAGAAGTGCCGCCACAAAACCAAGCAGCATCACGCCGACAAATGCCGCTGGCACGACGAAGAGTGCCCGTCCACCGAGCATGGCGGCCCAAAGTCCTACCGCAACCATCGCCAGGATATGGTCCGCGCCGGAGAGCGGATGCGTGAAGCCCGCCGCAAACGAGCCATGTTCGGCCGGATTGAGATGGGCAAAGGCAGGGCTTGCGGTGAGTGCCATTGCCACCGCGGCAAGGACCGTAGTCTTCTTCATTATCGTACCTTTCAAAAAACAGGTTTGCCTCGGCGAAACCTGAAAATCAGCGGATCGGCTCGTGAACGGTGACGAGCTTTGTGCCATCGGGAAATGTGGCTTCGACCTGAATGTCGTGGATCATTTCGGGCACACCATCCATCACCTGTTCACGGGTGATGACGTGCGCGCCTGCCTCCATAAGATCGGCAACCGTGCGCCCATCGCGGGCACCTTCAACGACAAAATCGCTGATCAGTGCGATCGTTTCCGGATGATTGAGTTTTACCCCGCGCTCCAGACGGCGGCGGGCAACCATGGCGGCCATGGCGATCAAAAGCTTGTCTTTTTCCCTGGGCGTCAAATTCATGACTTCGTTCCAAACTTCATACTTTCAAAGCGGTATGCATTCCGCTGGCGTTAAAAGCGGCGGGATTGCCGCGAACTCAAAATGTCCAAACTTTGGGCAGTCCTGCCTTACCGTTAAGCAGGGCGAGCAATGGCCCCAGACGTTTGCGCAAGGTGTAACTATCCGGCGCGTGAAGCCGCATCATCAGTTTGGTTGCAGGGCCAACCTGCCAGAGGCTGGCACCGCCCTCCTCTCCAATGATCTGCCGGGCTGCTTCCAGATGTTTCCCGGCCTCCCCTGAAATCAAGAGCACGGTGGCGACTGCACAGGCCGCATCTGCCACCGGACGGGCTTGCAATTCGGCCCCAATATCCGGTCCCAGCCGAAACTCTTCTGCATGCACAAGCCTCCCATCGGGCCGCCCACCCAATCGCACACGCCAACGATCACTGAACATCGCTTCATCAACCCGCTCACCCATGGCAAGGCGCCCGAATATAGTCGCCTCCACCACCAGGATTTCCGCCCCCTCCTCCAGCTCGACATCCAGCGTTCGTGACAACACGGATTGATTGAACAGAATGGTTTCCTGCGGAAGCCAAGCAAGACGCGTGCCTTTTGCCGCCTTCAAACGCGTGGCAATGCGTGCCTCGCCGCCCCCTGAGCGATAGATACGCTCACAGGCCTGCGTGGTAATGACAGCCGAAGCGTTTTCGCCAAGCTCCACATCCCATTGCAGTCGGTCACCGCCCGTCAGCCCTCCTGATGTGTTGATCAGGATTGCTTCCAGCGGATCGCCTCCGACTTGCGGCATGCGGATTTTGGCTGCGCCTTCCTGGTAAAGCCTGGAAATGCGCGAACGCCCGTCCTTGAAATGTATCGAAAGCCCACCCAGCCCGTTGACGCGCTGCGAGGAGAGCTCCGCTAACTTATTGTTATTTATTATCATCTGCGCGAATCTCGTCTTGCTCTTCTAAAGCAGAACTGACCGCAGAATAAAGGGGGGTGGGGGTGCGGCAGGACGCCGCCACATATTGGAAAGCTTGAAAATGTTTCATCAAAAGCCACGGCAATCCCACCCGAAGCAATGTTTCGGATGGGATTTATCGATCAGTTCCTCGGTCAAATACGCATTGCCGCCGGGTGCGTGACCGTCTTTCGATAGAGATGCCAGGTCGCATGCCCAAGGATGGGTATCACTACCGCCAACCCGGCAAACATCGTGGCAAAACCGACGATCAGCATCGCAGTTACGATTGCAGCCCAGAGCAGCGATTCCATGGGGTTGCGTATGACAACACGCAACGATGTCGCAACCGCCGCCGCAGCACCGCAATCCTGATCAAGCAGCATCGGGAAAGTCACAATCGTCGAGCACAGGACAACGATTGCAAAAAGCAAACCAATGCCACAACCGGCAAAAATCAGACTGCGTCCCTCTTCCGTTGACAACACCTGATTCATCAACATTGAGAAGCTCTCGGGCGGCATCGGCCCGAAATAGTGAACATAGAGATTTTGCGCCACCAGCAGCCAGACAATAAAGATTGCGAACAGAAAAGCACCGACAGCCACGATGGACGGCAATGCCGGGGAATGGCTCACATCGAGCGCACGTTTCCAGGATGTATCCAACCCTTCTTCACGGCGGCGGCTCATCTCATAAAGCGGCAGCGCAGCAATTGGCCCGATCAGGGCAAAGCCGGACATCAGGGGAAACAAGAGCGGTAACGCGTTTGCGTTCGTGCTCCAGTAAGTGATGAGCAACCCCGCCAGCGGGTATATGAGGCAAAGGAAAACGTAATGCGATGGCTTTGCCCAGAAGTCGTTGAAGCCCAGACGCAGGGCATCAAATACATCTGCCATGCGAATGCGCTTAACTTCAGGATAAAAGGCTGATTGGTCTCGACCTGCAACAACATGAAACTGTGCCATGACGCTCCTCCTGCGGATTAAGCAGTCCTGACGGCAAGGAAACGGTCAGGACATGGCCTGCACGCAATTTCTGGCTTTCAACCGGTCACCGGACAAATCCGATTTCGTGACGCCAATTCGTCAGACCAGAGCCTGACGGTCTGGCGAATAGTATACATCGAAAAGACTGGTGGCGAAAGAAAAGCGGCTCAATGAGATTGAACCCCTGCGTGAACTGATCTCAAATCAGCAACCACACGCACTTTCCATTAGAGCGCATCCCGAAAAGTGTGAAACGGTTTTCGGAAAAGATGCGCGTAACAATAAATGATTAGAGCGCCGATTTGATCCAATCAGATCGAAACGCGCTTTAATGAAAGCACGGCAAAGCCAGTTTCTGGATTTTATTGGAAAATAATGGTGCTGCGAGAGAGGATTGAACTCTCGACCTCTCCCTTACCAAGGGAGTGCTCTACCACTGAGCTACCGCAGCAATCTCTTGAGTGCGGCGGACTTCTGCCACATCATTACGCAAATCGCAAGCAAGCAATTGCATTTCTTTTCACATAATGTGGAAATCTGCCGGACGCGCATTTGAAAGCAGCTTTTCCGGCCCTTTTTCCCGTAGTAGAAGACCGCCATGAGCGAAAATACGACCAACAAAGAGAAACAAACCCAATCGGACCAGCGCAAAAAACGCCGGGCCGAGGAGTTGCGCGCGAATCTGATGCGCCGCAAAGCGCAATCCAGATCGCGTCGCGCGGGCGAAGCGGATGAACGAAACGACGGCATCACCGCCGCCAGCGACGACACAGACTGAGAATCGCACCATCAAAGCCTTCCTTGAAGATAGGGGGGCTCTGCGGTAAAAGCTCATTTCTGTTCTTCGCAGCGATGTCGTCCTATTGTGATTCGTATTTGACGTAATTTGGCCGCAAGACTCGTAATTTCATGACGCAACGCCACCGCGCCGTAAGGGCTGCCGGATTTGGTGAAAATTTATCGGGCAAGGTATCGGCCCAGAAGGTGACACAGCATGGATCGCATCAAAATCGTTGGTGGCAACAAGCTCAACGGCATCATTCCAATCTCCGGCGCAAAAAATGCCGCTCTGCCGTTGATGATCGCCTCGCTTCTGACCGACGATACGCTGACGCTCGAAAATGTGCCGCATCTGGCTGACGTCGAACAGTTGATCCGCATCCTCAGCAATCACGGCGTGGATTATTCGGTTAACGGACGCCGCGAACATCAGGATGGGGCCTATTCGCGTACGATCCATTTTACTGCCCGTAATATCGTCACCACCACTGCACCCTATGAACTCGTATCCAAGATGCGTGCGAGTTTCTGGGTTATTGCGCCGCTTCTCGCCCGCATGGGCGAAGCAAATGTTTCCCTGCCGGGCGGCTGCGCTATCGGGACACGCCCGGTCGACCTTCTCCTCGAAGCCTTATTAGCTCTTGGAGCCGACATCGAAATCGAAAACGGCTACGCCAAGGCGAAAGCCAGGAACGGTCTCGTCGGCGCACGCTATAAGTTTCCGAAGGTCTCCGTCGGCGCGACCCATGTCATGCTGATGGCAGCAGCCCTCGCCAAGGGCGAAACCGTCATCGAAAATGCCGCCCGCGAACCGGAAGTCGTCAATCTCGCCGACTGCCTTAATGCAATGGGCGCCAAGATCACCGGCGCCGGAACCAGCACTATCCATATCGATGGGGTCACCAACCTGTCGGGTGCGCGCGTTCGTGTTATTCCAGACCGTATCGAAGCCGGCACCTATGCCATGGCCGTCGCCATGACCGGCGGCGATGTGCTTCTGGAAGGTGCTCAGGAAAGCCAGCTTTCCGCCGCTCTCGAAACGCTGCGACAGGCCGGAGCTGAAATCACCGAGACCAACAGCGGCCTCCGCGTTGTCCGTAACGGTCATGGTATCCATCCCGTTGACGTTACTACCGACCCTTTCCCCGGTTTCCCGACCGACTTGCAGGCGCAGTTCATGGGCCTGATGACCAAGGCCAAGGGAACGTCGCGCATCACGGAAACCATTTTTGAAAATCGCTTCATGCACGTGCAGGAGCTGGCACGTCTTGGCGCAAAGATTTCTCTGTCCGGCCAGACTGCAACCGTCGAAGGCGTAGAACGCCTCAAAGGCGCGCAGGTGATGGCAACGGATCTTCGGGCTTCGGTTTCGCTTGTGATCGCTGGCCTTGCTGCTGAGGGCGAAACCATGGTCAACCGCGTGTATCATCTGGATCGCGGCTTTGAGCGCCTGGAAGAAAAACTGTCACGCTGCGGCGCGACAGTAGAACGTATCAGTGGCTGATCTGACCAAGCCGGAGTGACATTCATCGCTCCGGCTTTTTCTTGCGCAACGCTAAAGATTCCAATCGAAGGGCGAAAGGCTTGAAAAGCCTGTCGATTTTTTTGTTTTGACATGCCAAGTTGATAATCGGCCGAGCGGGTGATTGATTTTCTGCCTGTTGGGAGCAGTTATTAACCGACAACGGAAAGTGGTGCTGGAGTATGGAGATGTTGAAGCTTGTGGCGCTGGATGAGGAGGATTTGCAGGTCCTGTCCGCTCATCTTCAGGACGCAGTTTTGAAAGTATCCGACCTTCAGTATCTCGGGAACGAGAAGCGCTTCGTTCTCACGGCAAACCGCTTTGTCTGGGAAGAAAGCAAGCCGAAGTTCCTGCGCAAGCCGCAATATCAACGCAGGCGTACCGCTCTGCACTTCAACCGTGTGATCGCAGCCAAGGCAGTCGGCATTGACCGCCAGAAACCGGATGAAGTGCTTTCCCTGATGGCCATTCAGTTCACGGCCGGTGAAACACCTGCCGGAACAATAGAACTGACTTTCTCGGCAAATGCGGCTATCCGTCTTGAAGTGGAATGTATCGAAGCGCAAATGACGGACCTTGGCGCGGCATGGGAAACAGAATCACTTCCTCGCCATAACGTCTAATACCCAACCTTGATGAGTTGAATCATCGAGATTTGGAAAGCCCGTGTGGCGATTGAGCATTTTCAGGGCTTGGATAGCGTCAGCATCTTAGCGCCCTGGCATAAGAGAGGGTTATACAAAACCGTCTTTCGTCAGCCAGACGCCAGTCTGGCAAAGCATATTTGAAGGAACAGAAGCGTGGTCAAGACGCTCAGACAAACCGATCCCGATTTCGAGAATAATTTCGCGACATTTCTGGCCAGCAAACGCGAGGCGTCCGAGGATGTCGATCGTGCGGCCCGCGAGATCGTTGAACGGGTGCGTCGTGAAGGTGACAGTGCGCTCATCGACTATTCCCGGCGCTTTGACCGGATCGATCTCGAAAAAACCGGAATTGCGGTCACTGAAGCTGAAATCGATGCCGCATTCGACATAGCCCCGGCATCGACGATCGAAGCGCTGAAGCTTGCTCACGAGCGCATCGAGAAACACCACGCGCGGCAGTTGCCGAAAGATGATCGTTATACGGATGCGCTTGGCGTTGAGCTCGGTTCGCGCTGGACCGCTATCGAAGCTGTGGGGCTCTATGTTCCGGGCGGCACGGCAAGCTACCCAAGTTCCGTATTGATGAACGCTGTTCCAGCCAAGGTGGCAGGTGTAGAGCGCATTGTCATGGTGGTTCCAGCACCTGACGGCATTCTCAATCCATTGGTTCTGGTGGCAGCACGTCTGGCTGGCGTTTCCGAGATTTATCGTGTCGGCGGCGCTCAGGCTATCGCTGCCCTCGCCTATGGCACCGAAACAATTAGTCCGGTTGCCAAGATCGTCGGCCCCGGCAACGCCTATGTTGCAGCGGCCAAACGTATCGTCTTCGGCACGGTCGGCATCGACATGATCGCCGGGCCATCGGAAGTGCTGGTCATCGCCGACAAGGACAACAATCCTGACTGGATCGCCGCTGACCTCCTTGCTCAAGCGGAGCACGATACCGCTGCGCAATCGATCCTTATGACCAATGATGAAGCTCTTGCTCTGGCTGTCGAAGAAGCTGTCGAACGGCAGCTTCGCAACCTCCCGCGCGCGCAAACTGCCGCCGCGAGCTGGCGTGATTTCGGCGCAGTTATTCTGGTCGAGGATTTCGAGGCGGCCATTCCGCTTGCCAATCGCATTGCAGCCGAGCATCTGGAAATCGCTACAGCCGATCCGGAAGCCTTACTGCCAAAAATCCGCAATGCAGGATCGATCTTCATCGGTGGCTATACGCCGGAAGTGATCGGCGATTATGTCGGCGGCTGTAACCACGTTCTGCCGACGGCGCGCTCAGCGCGTTTTTCATCCGGCTTGTCGGTTCTCGACTACATGAAACGCACGTCGCTTCTCAAACTCGGCCCTGATCAACTACGCGTGCTCGGACCTGCGGCAATCGAGATTGCCCGCGCCGAAGGCCTTGACGCACACGCGCAGTCTGTCGCTATCCGGCTGAATCTATGAGGTGACATGACCGCCGCTGTTCCAAATGCGCGCCTTGTTGACGTCGAGCTCGATGAATCCATCGGGCGCTCGACGCCTGACGTCGAGCATGAACGCGCGGTAGCCATTTTTGACCTCATCGAAGAGAATTCCTTCCACCCGATCGGAGACGACACGGGAGGGCCGTACCGTCTCAAGCTTTCGTTGATGGAATCGCGACTGATCTTCGCCATCACCCGGGAGGCCGGTGAAGACGTCGCAACTCATATTCTCTCGCTCACGCCCTTACGGCGCGTCGTGCGGGATTATTTCATGATTTGTGAAAGCTACTATCAGGCGATCCGGTCGGCCACACCAAGCAAGATCGAAGCAATCGACATGGGACGGCGCGGCCTGCACAATGAAGGATCGCAGACGCTCCAGAACAGGCTGCAGGGCAAGATCGAGGTTGATTTCAACACGGCACGGCGGCTTTTCACACTTGTCTGCGTCCTGCACTGGAGAGGCTGATCATTGATGATCATCACCGATGCCCCTCCCGTGAATTTCAGCGCCGACGGCGACGACGATCATAAATCGAGCCTGCCCAAGTCCCTGCTTTTTGTCTGCGGCAAGAATGCAATTCGTTCACCCATGGCGGAGTTACTTGCAAGACAGGCCCTGCCACCCAATATTTATTTAGCTTCTGCAGGTGTGAAGCGGGGCGAACGTGATCCGTTTGTCGATGCTGTCCTTCAGGAAGAAGGCTTGTCGCTTGACAACCGGCAACCACGTGGCCTCGAAGAACTTGCGGATGGCTATTTCGACCTGATTGTAACGCTGACGCCACTCGCTCATCATACTGTGCTGGAGCGAATGCGGGGTTTCTCGGTTGATGTCGAATATTGGCCAACGCCGGACCCGACCTTGGTAACCGGCAGCCGAAGCCAGATCATGGCGGCGTATCGCGATGTGCGGGACCGTCTGAAGCGGCAAATCATGCAGCGTTTTAATGAGCATTGAGTTCACGGAATTCCGTTGTTCACAAATGCCGCCTAATCATATAGGTTCCGCGCAAATTCCGACCTAAAGACCGCTCGAGAGCGGCATTTTATCAAAGAAAGACACAGGTATCGCATGGCGAAAGAAGAAGTCCTAGAATTTCCGGGTGTTGTTACGGAACTGCTGCCGAATGCTATGTTCCGCGTGAAGCTCGAGAACGAACATGAAATCATCGCCCATACGGCAGGCCGTATGCGCAAGAATCGCATCCGCGTTCTGGCCGGCGACAAGGTTCTGGTTGAGATGACCCCTTACGATCTGACCAAGGGCCGCATCACCTACCGCTTCAAGTAAGCAATCCGTTCCCGTTCCAGGAAATGTCTATTCGATGAGCGCGCAACACAAGCTGGTTCTTGCCTCCGGTTCTCCACGCAGGATCGAGCTTCTGGGGCAGACAGGCATCGAACCGGACCACATTCATCCGGCCGATATAGATGAAACGCCGCAGCGCGCGGAACACCCGCGCTCGCTGGCGCGACGTCTGTCGCGGGAGAAGGCGCGCAAGGCACAAGAGCAGCTGAAGGACGATGCGAATTTCGCCGGTGCCTTCATTCTTGCTGCCGATACTGTTGTGGCCGTGGGCCGGCGCATTCTCCCCAAAACGGAGATTGCCGACGAGGCAAGAGAATGTCTGCGGCTGCTTTCCGGGCGTACGCACAAGGTTTTCACAGGAGTGAGCCTTGTCTTGCCGAACGGGAATTTGCGCCAGACACTGGTTGAAACACGATTGCGTTTTGAACGGTTATCCCGCCAGCAGATGGATGCCTATCTCTCGTCTGGTGAATGGCGAGGGAAAGCGGGCGGCTATGCAATCCAGGGGCTGGCCGGTAGTTTCGTTGTGAAGCTGGTTGGCTCCTATACAAACGTCGTGGGATTGCCGCTGCAGGAAACTATCAGCCTGCTGAACGACGTCGACTACCCGGTTTACGCTAACTGGAACAGCGGGAAAGTCTGAGAGCAGGTATGAGCGACAAGAAGGACATATCGACCGCAGCAGGTGCACGAGTGACGCCATTGCGTCCGACGCGCCCCTGCCCGGAATGCGGAAAGCCTTCATCGCGCGAATCCTATCCGTTCTGTTCGCCACGCTGTAAAAGCATCGACCTCAATCGCTGGCTATCCGGCAGCTATGTCCTGCCGGGAAAGCCAATTGACGAAGAGGAAGAAGGAGGAAACTAAGCCTCTCTCAAAGTGGCTTCCTCCAATAAAATCAGTTATTTATCAAAGATGTGAGAAAAGCTGATAAAAATTGCGATACGGTGCTGGACAGCGCGAAATTTAATGCTATAACCCACCCACTTCCGGCGGGAACCAACACCGCCTCGAACGAGCAGATTGCTTGTTACGGATGCCCGGATAGCTCAGTTGGTAGAGCAGCGGATTGAAAATCCGCGTGTCGGTGGTTCGAATCCGCCTCCGGGCACCACTCTAAACCCTTCAATAGTCGTCGCAAAAATACTTGTTCAATCAGGCTTCTGTATTCGGCGTGATCATACTCGAAATATTGACCTGACGATTATCCTCTGCAAGGACTAATCATTCCATTTGTTCCTTCCAGGTTCTTCACCAAGCGAGGAAATCTCCATGCTCTGGACGTTGTTCGGCATCCTTTCCGGTGCCTGTATTGCTATTCAGGCACCTATCAATGCAGCCTTGGCTCGTGGATTGGGATCGCCGGTAACAGCTGCTGCGATTTCGTTCCTTTCCGGTGCTGTCATCCTTGCCGTTATCGCCGGAATTACCGCGCGCGCGACGGGTGCAATGCCAGCGTTCAACGTGCCTGCGGGCTGGCTTTTCGTGGCTGGCGGTGCGCTTGGCTGTATCTATGTGACCGCATCGGTGTTGCTGACGCCGCGCATCGGGGCTGCTGCCGTGATGGGGCTTGCTGTTGCTGGACAATTGATGGCCGGACTGGCTGCTGACCGCATCGGCTTCATGGGCGTTGCGGTGCGTGAAATCACCGCCGGGCGCATTGTTGGTGCGGTTCTGTTGCTTTCCGGCGCATTGATGATCCGCTTTCTCTAAAAGCAAAGCCGCGCTTTTCAGCGCGGCTTTTTATTTTACGATAAGCCGAAAATTGGCTCTCAACCCTTGAACGTATATTCCGCAATCGACTGCGGCTTCATTTCAATCGAGAAGCCCGGCAGCGATGGCGGCATATAGGCCGCATCCTTGATGATGCATGGCTCGATGAAATGCTCGTGCAGGTGATCGACATATTCGATCACACGGCCTTCCTTGGTGCCTGAAACGGCCACATAGTCGATCATCGACAAATGCTGTACATATTCGCACAGGCCAACGCCGCCCGCATGTGGCCAAACCGGCTTACCAAACTTGGCAGCAATCAGCAGCACAGCCAGAACTTCATTCAGACCACCCATGCGGCATGAATCAATCTGAACGATGTCGATAGCGCCTTCCGCGATGAACTGCTTGAACATGATGCGGTTCTGACACATTTCGCCAGTCGCAACCTTCACGTCGCCAATGGCTTCGCGAATCTTGCGGTGGCCTGCAACATCGTCCGGGCTGGTTGGTTCTTCGATGAAGAACGGCTTGGAGAAGGCAAGCTTATTGACCCACTCGATTGCCTGATCGACTTCCCATACCTGATTGGCATCAATCATCAGATAGCGATCAGGGCCGATCACTTCGCGCGCGATGGTCAGACGACGGATATCGTCTTCGAGATCACGGCCAACCTTCATCTTCACATGATTGAAACCCTCGTCGATGGCTTCCTGACACAGACGACGCAGCTTGTCGTCATCATAGCCGAGCCAGCCAGCAGACGTCGTGTAGCAAGGATAACCCTTGGCTTCGAGCTTCGCGATACGCTCGGCCTTGCCGGCTTCCGCTTTACGCAGAATTTCGACAGCTTCGTCGCGGGTCAGCGCATCGGTGAGGTAGCGATAATCGACGATATCGGCGATCTCTTCCGGCGACATGTCGGCGACAAGCCGCCATACCGGCTTGCCAGCCTGCTTTGCAGCCAAATCCCAGAAGGCGTTGACGACAGCGCCGGTGGCAAGATGCATCACGCCCTTGTCCGGGCCGATCCAGCGCAGCTGGCTGTCACCGGTCAGGTAACGCCAGAACTTGCCGGGGGCCGCGAGGAAATCATCCATCGAGGCACCCACGACCAGATGACGCATGGCGAGAATCGCCTGACAGCAAATGTCGTTGCCGCGTCCAATGGTGAAGGTCAGGCCATGGCCCTTCAGCGCCTCGTCATCCGTATCGAGGATGACATAGGCTGCCGAATAGTCCGGGTCCGGGTTCATCGCGTCAGAGCCGTCCAGACTTTGCGAAGTCGGGAAGCGGAGATCGAAGACGCGCAGATCAGTGATTTTCGTCATGATTTATCCGTGATCAGAGCATGCTCAAAAAAATTAAACGTCAGCGCGCACGTTCTGCTTCTGCGTGCCGAGACCTTCAATGCCGAGTTCGACAACATCGCCAGCCTTGAGATAGCGCGGTGGCTTCATGCCCATGCCAACGCCAGGAGGCGTGCCGGTGGAGATGATATCGCCCGGCTGCAAAGACATGAACTGCGAGAGATAGGAAACGAGGTGGCGTACGCCATAGACCATGGTCTTGGTCGAGCCGTCCTGCATGGTTTCGCCATTGACCTTGAGCCACATGCCAAGGTTCTGCGGATCGGCAACCTCGTCCTTCGTCACCAGCCATGGGCCGGTCGGGCCGAACGTGTCGCAGGATTTGCCCTTGGTCCACTGACCGGCGCGCTCGATCTGGAAAGCGCGTTCCGAGACGTCGTGCAGTGTGCAGTAGCCCGCGACATAATCAAGCGCATCATCTTCCGAAACATATTTCGCGGTCTTGCCGATAACGATGCCGAGTTCGACCTCCCAGTCGGTCTTTTCCGAACCGCGCGGGATGAGCAGATCGTCGTTCGGGCCAACGATGGCCGAGGTGGCCTTCATGAAGATAACTGGTTCTGGCGGAACGGCCATGCCGGATTCTGCAGCGTGATCAGCATAGTTGAGGCCAATGCAGATGAACTTGCCGGTGCCTGCAACGCATGGACCGAGACGTGGGTTGCCTTCGACCTTCGGCAACGAATTGATATCGATCGCACCGAGCTTGGCCAGTGCATCCGGGGTCAGAGCCGCGCCGGAAAGATCGCCTACATGGGCGGAAAGATCACGGATATTGCCGTCCGCATCGAGAAGGCCCGGCTTTTCCTGACCGGTTTCGCCATAGCGAAGAAATTTCATGAGATTACTCCTTGTGGGGATGGAATTGGTGGCGGTGGAATGCCTAGAGCTGTCGAAATTCAGGTTATGGCGTGCCGAAAATGGTGTTTTTCGAGAACCGGAGCGGAATGTACTTAAAGGTACATGAGCACCGGAAGCGCAGAAGAATACCGTTTGCAGGCCGCCAGAGCCTGAATAGCGATAGCTCTAGATCGTCCAGCCACCATCGATGTTATAAGCCTGACCGGTGGTGTACGTGGCACCTGCGAGATAGACCGCGAGATCGGCGATTTCTTCCGGCTGGCCGATACGGCCAATTGGCTGACGCGCGATGAAGGCTGCGCGCTGTTCTTCATAATCGCCCTGCGCACGCAGACGGTCCTGAAGCGACGGGCTTTCAACCGTACCGGGGCAGATGGCGTTGCAGCGGATGCCCTTGGCAACGTAGTCGGCAGCGACAGCCTTGGTGAGGCCTATGACCGCCGCCTTGGTGACGCCATAGGCAAAGCGGTTCGGCACGCCCTTCACGCTCGAAGCGACCGACGCCATGTTGACGATAGAACCGTCCTTGCGTTCCAGCATTCCCGGCAGCACGGCGCGAATGGTGCGGATCATGGCCTTGACGTTGAGATTGACGGCAAAGTCGAGGTCTTCGTCCTTCATCTCAAGGATTGAGCCGCCATGGACAACGCCCGCGCAGTTGAACAGGATATCGACCTGACCGATCTCGGCGACCGCTGCCTTCACTTCCGCCTCGTCAAGCACGTTGAGCTTGCGGGTGATAATGCCCGAAACGCCTTCGATTTCCTTGAGTGCGGCCTCGTTGATGTCGGTCGCATAGACCTTGGCGCCAGCTTCCGCAAAAGCCAGCGCACTTGCACGGCCAATGCCCTGAGCGGCGGCTGTCACCAGTGCGGTTTTTCCATCAAATCGTATCGTCATTTTCAAGCCTTCCGTTCGACAAGCAGGATGTGGTCGCAAGCCAGCACCACTTCATCCCGCTGATTAAGCACTTCGCACCGCTCGGTAACGCGGCCCATATTGGCCCTCTTCGGGTCATCTTCCTTGGCGCTGATTGTCACGCGCGTGCGGATCGTATCTCCGATATGAACCGGGCGAATAAACCGCAGACGATCATAACCATAGGAAAATGCAACCGGATTGATCAGCGTTGCGGTCAATCCGACACCAATTGCAAAGATCATTGTGCCGTGGGCAATGCGCTGACCACCCGGCAGGGTCTTGGCAAACTCCGCATCCATATGGTGTGGAAAGAAATCACCCGTATGCCCGGCATGAACCACGAAATCCGTTTCGGTGATGGTGCGGCCCGTGGTGAGGCGCACATGGTTCATTTCATAATCTTCGTAGTAGATTTTCTGTTCGGCCATAATCAGACCTCCAGTTTTGCGGCAAGCGGCGTGGCAGGCGCAGCGCTCGACTGATAGGCGGCCTCGACCAGCGCCATGGTGTGCCACGCATCTTCGACCGAGCCGATAAGTTCAGCGTCTTCGCCAGTCGCGAAACGCTGCAACTGTGCCATGCGGTTTAAGAATGCATCCGGGAACCAAGCGCCTTGAAGCACGACCTGCACCCAGTCGTCCGCGCCCTTTGGCTTGATCCAAAGCTCGTCCGGTTCGCCACGCGGATAATCGAGATTGACGCCAAGTTTCACATAGGCAGCACCTTCGGTGCCGCAGATACGGAACTCGCAGGCTTGAAATTTACGGCCAAAATCATGGTCATGATTGATCGACAATGCACAACGCACGCGGTTGCCATAATCGAGGATTGCGGCCGTGCGCGTCTGGGCGACTTCGTGGTTTGGATGCCCGATGGTCTTGGCGTGAACACCTTGCGGATTGCCGAGCAGACCGCGCACGAAATCGAGATAATGGATCGAATGCATGGCAATCTCGATGCGTGGCAGACCTTTCAGGAACGGCCAAAGGCCCCAAGGCGTGGCAAGCGCGAGCCATGCGTCGAAATCCACGACTTCACCGAGCAAGCCCTTATCGACGGCATCGTAAAGTGCCAACATCATTGGCGCAAAGCGTAGCTGGAAATTGACCGCAGCTTTGAGATTGCGCGCACGGCAAACTTTCAGAATTTCCGTTGCCGCGGCTAGATCGCTGCCCATCGGCTTCTGGATCAGAACAGCCGCACCTTCCGGCAATTGCGCGAGGATCGAAGCATGAGCAGAAGGCGGCGTTGCCAGATCGAAGATCGCGCCTTCAACCGCAAGCGCCTCTTCAAGACTTCCAAAAACCTTCACGCCCCATTGGTCGGCAAGTGCCGATGCCTTGTCCAGATTGGGATCGAAAATACCAGCAACCGCAAAGCCGCCCTTTTGATAAGCGGGCAGATGCGCGTCACAGACGATACTGCCTGCACCGAAAATCACGATAGGCTTTGGCTGTGTGGGTTTGGCCCACCACTGACGCAGGGTTTTCGGATCAAAGGCCTCAGTCATGATGGAAAACCTCCTCCATCATGGCCCACCACTCACCCTCTTTACGGGTTTCAAGCGGTTTCTGGCATGGCATACAGACGGACCACCATTCCTGATTTTTCGGGTTATCGGCCATCTTCTTCATGTCGGCTTCAAAGTCGGCGCCTACATAGTCCCATGTGCCAAAAAGCAGGTTTTCCGGCTCTTTGAGAAAGATCGTATAATTGGTGATGTTGCACTGCGAAATGAGTGCCAGAATTTCCGGCCACACGCTCGCGTGCAGCTTTTTATATTCTGCGATCTTTTCAGGCTTCAGCCCGATCACCATGCCCATTCTCTGAACCATTACGATCTCACGATCTCGCGGGTGAATTCGGAAACGGAGCGCGCGCGCACGGCATCCCAATCCCACGAAATACCAATGCCGGGTTCTGATGGTGCAATGGCGTGGCCATCACGAATTTCCATGCCCTTGGTGGTCAGGTCATCAAGCTGCGGGATATATTCGACATAGCGCCCGTTCTGAACGGCACAGGTGAGGCTGACATGCAGTTCCATCAAGAAGTGCGGGCAGACGGGAATATCAAAAGCTTCTGCGGCATGTGCCACTTTCAGCCATGGCGTGATGCCGCCGATACGCGCCACATCCACCTGCACGATGGAGCAAGCGCCCTTCTGCATATATTCGCGGAAATGGCGGATCGAATAGATCGATTCACCCACTGCAATAGGTGTTGGTGTGGAACGGGTCAGGCGGATATGGCCATCAAGATCATCCGCCGGAAGCGGCTCTTCAATCCAAGCGAGATCAAGTTCTTTCAGGCGCTCGGCACGACGAATGGATTCGTCGACTGTAAAGCCCTGATTGCAGTCGGTCATGATCTCAAAGCCGTCACCCACGGCCGCACGAACAGCCGAAAGACGCGCATAGTCTTCCGAACCATGCGGCTTGCCAATCTTCACCTTAGAACCGGAAAAGCCCTTGGCTTTGGCTTGCAACGCATCCTCGACCAGCGCTTCTTTCTCGATATGCAGCCAGCCACCTTCGGTCGTGTAAAGCGGGCAGCTTTCCTTGGCGCCGCCTGCCAGCTTCCACAGCGGCAGGTTCTGCTTCTTCGCACGCAAATCCCAGAGTGCCGTATCAATCGCAGCAAGCGCCAAAGCGGTAATCGGACCGATAGTTGTGGCGTGGGTAGCAAATTCGAGCTTGCGCCAGATCGCCTCGATACAATCCGCATCCTCATTCAGGATAAGCGGCACCAGATGATCGCTCAACAGGCGCATGACGGACGAGCCGCCGGTGCCGATGGTGTAGCTGTAGCCCGTACCCACCGCACCATCACTGTCGGTGATGGTAACAATCGGCGTTTCCTGACTGACAAAGCTCTGGATCGCATCGGTACGCTTGACCTTCGGCGGAAGGTCGACCATGCGCAGTTCGACTTTTTCAATACGCGCCATAACTATACCGCCAGACTCTTGCCGCTTGCCGCATCAAACAGATGCGCCTGCGACAGATCAAAATGCATGGAGATCGCTTCACCGGAATTGAGGTGACGTGGGTTCAGCATACGCGCCACCCATTCCTTGCCGGCAAATTCGACAAAGACCAGCGTTTCATTGCCAAGTGGCTCGGTGATCGAAACGCGCAATTCGCCCTCATGAACGGCGTCTCCCGATGAAAGCCCATGGCCTTTCGGAAACAGATCGTCCGGGCGCAGGCCGAACGTGACCTTGGAGCCATCCGTGACCTTGGCCTTGAATTGTGCTGGCACTGGCAGGCGCTGGCCACTGGCAAAGACCAGTTCCGAACCCTGCACGGTTGCCTCGGCCATATTCATCGGCGGCGAGCCAATGAAGCCAGCAACAAACTGCGTAGCCGGACGCTTGAACACTTCATCCGGCGTTCCGACCTGTTCAATATGGCCATCGCGCATGATGACGATGCGGTCGGCCAGCGTCATGGCTTCGACCTGATCATGCGTCACGTAAACGACGGTGGACTGCACCTTGGCGTGAAGCTTTTTGATCTCTGTGCGCATCTGTGTGCGCAGTTTCGCATCAAGATTGGAAAGCGGTTCGTCGAACAGAAACACTTCCGGATTGCGCACAATGGCGCGGCCCATGGCAACGCGCTGGCGCTGACCGCCTGAAAGCTGTGCCGGACGGCGCTCCATCAAGGCTTCAAGGCCAAGAATGGCTGACGCTTCATTGACGCGTCGGTCGATTTCCGCCTGTGGCTGCTTGGCGATCTTGAGCGAGAAGCCCATGTTCTCGCGCACCGACATATGCGGATAAAGCGCATAGGACTGGAACACCATCGAGATATTGCGATCACGCGGCGGCAGATCGTTGACCACCTTGCCGCCGATTTCGAGCGCACCGTCGGAAATGCTTTCAAGACCTGCGATCATGCGCAGCGTCGTGGACTTGCCACAGCCGGACGGACCGACCAGCGCTACAAATTCCTTGTCGGCGATTTCGAGATTGATGCCATGCACCACGCCGACATTGCCGTAACGCTTGACGAGATTTTTGATGGAAAGCTGAGCCATTTTATATCAACCTTTAACCGCGCCGAACGTCAGACCAGCAACAAGATGCTTCTGGACGATGAATGTGAGGGTCAGCGCCGGAATAATCATCACGACCGCCAGCGCACACATGCCGCGCCAGTCGATGGTGAATTCAGCGGTGTAATCAAGAAGACCAACAGGAAGGGTCTTGGAATTGACCGAGCGGGTGAGCTGGGAAGCCAGCGCATATTCGTTCCATGAAGTGAGGAAGGCAAAGATGCCTGCGGTCGCAATGCCGGGACCAGCGAGTGGAAACTCCACCTGCCAGAAGGCCTGCCAGCGTGTGCAGCCGTCAATCTGGGCTGCTTCCGCCAGATCCTTCGGCACCTGACGGAAAAAACCGTCGATCAGCCAGATCGTGAATGGCACATTGAGCGCCACATAGGTGACGATGAGACCAAAATGCGTGTCGATGATGCCGATGCGCGAATAGAGCATGAAGAGCGGCAGCGACAGGGCAATGCCCGGCACCGAGCGCGTCAGCATGAGGCCGAGGAAGGTTGTCGACTTGCCCCAGAAGCGAAAGCGCGCGAAGGCATAGCCACCCGAAACGCCGACAATCAGTGCGATGATGGTGGATGTGACCGAGATAATCAGCGAGTTGCGGAAATAATCCCAGACAGGAATACCGCCGCCGCCTGCGCCTGAGAACATCGCATAATAAGCATCAAGCGTGATTTCCTGCGGAATCCAGACCGGCGGCTTTGCCATGATTTCAACCGGCGGACGCAGCGAGGACAGCACGATCCACAGACCGGGCAGGCAAATGATCGCCATCGCGAGAAACAGGCCGATAAGATAGGCGACTTTCTTGACGCGACGCAGCAGACGATGCTGGTTATTGGAGAGCGTTGTTGATGCCATGATTACCACTCCGCTCCAATTTGCGCGCGTGCGGCTGCAAGCTTGCGGAAGAACATTACGGTGAAGAGGATCGAGAGCAGGATCGCGACATAGGCCATGGCATTGGCCAAGCCCATCTGCGCATCCGAATAGGCGGTGCGTCCAACCAGCGTCCAGATCAGCTCGGTTCGGCGTGCCGGGCCACCATCGGTCATGATTTTCACGATGTCATAGGCACGGGCCACATCCAGCGAACGGATAGTCATTGCGATGAAAGCAAACGGCATCAGATAAGGCCAGATGACATAGCGGAATGTCTGCCATGGCGTGCAGCCATCGACGCGCGCGGCTTCAACCGGGTCCTGCGGCATGGACAGAAGACCGCCCAGAATAAGGATCGCGAACACCGAGGTCGACATCCAGACTTCTGCCAGCAAAATCGCAAACAGCGCCAGATTGCCGTCGATCAGCCATGGAATAGCCTGGCTGGTGATGCCCAGAGATTGCAGCGCATTGTTCACGAGACCGATATTGTCGTTGAACATGAACTTGAACTGGAAGCCGACGAGAACCGGCGAAAACATCATCGGGAACATCATCAGCGTGCGCAAAACACGCTGACCGTGGGTGGCCTTATTGATGAGCAGCGCCAAGCCAAGGCCGAGCAGCATTTCCAGATTGAGCGCGATGGTGAGGAAAATCACCGTGCGGATGAATGCAGCCCAGAACACCCAATCGCTCATGATACGCTGATAATTGCGCAAGCCGATGAAGTTGAACAGGCTGTCAGGGCGCGTCAGCCGGAATGGCGTGAAGCTTGAATAAAGCGAAAGCGCGAGGGGAAACAGAACCACCGCTGCGAGGATGATAATGGCCGGAAGCAAAAGCAGAACCGGCGGGGAAATTCGTTTAAACATTGTTCTTCCGAAGCGGTGGATCAGCCAGAAAACCTGTCAAAACGGCCCGCCAATTGGTTTCCCAAAGGCGGGCCATGAAGTCACAAAGCGAGACTAGAGTTCGCCAGCATCCTCAAGGATCTGCGTTGCCTTCTTGGCTGCATCGTCAAGCGCCTGCTGTGAGGTCTTGTCGCCAAGGATCGCCGCCTGAAGCTCAGGATAAACAGCGTTGGAAATCTCGATCCAGGAAGGGGTCTGCGGAACCGGGAAAGCGGTCTTTGCCGTTTCCTGGAACACGGAGAGCACTTCCTTCTTGTATGGATCGGAAGCAGCCTGTTCGATGACATAATCCCAGACAGCCGTACGGGTTGGCAGCGTGCCAGCAGCCGATTCCTGCTTCTGCGAATCTTCGTTGGTCAGGAACCAGACGAGCGAAGCAGCAGCTTCCTTGGTGGCGCAGGATTCGGTGACCGAGAAGCCGTGATGGCCCGACCAGCCGGTGCGTTTGCCGGAAGAACCTGTCGGAGGCGGAACGATACCGACATTGCCTGCGACCTTCGACGACTTTGGATCGTTGAAATAGGTCGCCCAGCCCGGCCAATCCAGGTTGATTGCAATGGTGCCCGAAGCAAAGCCTGCGCCGAGTTCATCCCAGAGATAGTTGGTGGTGCCTGCAGGAACGGCCTTGGCCTTGTAGAGATTAACGAACCAATCGAGCGCACGGACACCGGCTTCAGAATTGAAAGCAGGCTTGCCGTCCTTGAGATATTCGCCGCCTTCTGCGACCAGCATTTCATAGAAGCGGCCATTAATGGCTTCTTCCTTGCCCGCAAACTGCGTGCCGTAGAAATTCGGTGGATCGGCAAAGAACACAGCCTGATCGGAAACTTCTTTCCAGGTCTTTGGCGGTGCCAGATCGTAGCCGTATTTTTCCTTGAACGCGGTCTTCTTGGCGTCGTCTTCGTAAAGGCTCTTCTGATAGTAGAGCGCCGAGACGTCGAACTGCGCGCGCGGCAGCATGACCAGCTTGTCGTTAAGCGTCGAAGCCTTGATCACCGATGGCACGAAACCTTCGATTTCGCCCGATGGAAGCAAACCATTCAGGTCGGCATAGAGATCAGGATATTGCGGCGCAAAGGACGAATGGTTGGAGCCGACGCACCAGTTGATCGAACCAGAAGCGATGTCCGACTTGATTTCCTTGTCCAGTTCGAAGTGGTTCTTCTTGGACAGGATGTTGACCTTGGCACCGGTCGCTTTTTCCCATTCGGCAATGCGCGAATACAGCGCTTCATATTGCTGACCGCCGATCAGCTTGGCGTTTACCGTCACGCCTTCAAATTTACCCGGCAAATCGGCCGCACCAGCGGAACCCATTGCCAACGCCAGTAGAGCCGTTCCCGCCAGGCAGGACGTTTTGAAACTCATCATGCTTCTCCTCCTCACGACGGACTTTTCCCCGGTCCGCCCCCAATTGTGAATTTGGTATTTATATGCAAACATATTATTCAAAACCGGTCAAGGCGAGTTTCCGCACATTTGCGACTTTCGCATTCCGGGTTGTTCGTATATGAAGAGAGATATTCATGAGGGGAGCCAACTTGGAAACAGACGATCGCTACCGCGCGCCCGCGCTGGACAAAGGACTGGATATTCTGGAACTGCTTGCGAGCGTGGATGGTGGGCTGACACAGGCAGAAATTGCCAAACACCTCGACCGCAGCCCCAACGAGTTTTACCGGATGCTGGATCGCCTGGTGAAGCGCGGTTACGTGACCAAGCTCGAGGGCGACCGCTACTCACTGACGCTCAAGCTGTTCGGTCTTGCACACCTTCATGCACCGGTGCGCAGACTTGCATCCTTTGCCACGCCTTTCATGCGTGAACTTGCCGACCGCTCAAAGCAGGCCAACCAGCTTGCCGTGTTTGATCGTGGTTCCGTCGTTGTCATTGCACAGCAGGAGGCTCCGGATTACTGGGGCATCTCAATCCGCGTCGGTTCGCATATCAGTCTGTTCGATACCGGTTCCGGCCATGTGCTTCTCGCCTTCCGGTCACCGGAAGAACGCAAGATGATGATTGCCGAATATGCAAAAGACGGTGAAAGCGTGAAGCTCGATGAGAGTTTCTACGAGCGCCTCGACCAGATTCGCGAACGTGGCTATGAAATGATGCCCAGCGCTCAGGTGGCAGGCGTTTACAATCTCTCGGCACCGATTCTCGGTCCGGATGGCACATGCATTGCCTCACTGACCTGTCCCTATGTGACACTCGTCAATTCGGCTTCAGCACCCGACATTACGCAGACCATCAGCCTGCTGCAAAAGACCGTCAAAGACCTGTCGAAACTGGTCGGCTCCGACATAGGGACAGCCGACTAAGCAATGCCGGTAATTCTTATTTGAAAACTCTCTTCTTTTTTGAAAGTATGTCAATGGAGGAGAGTTTTCATGATTATCGATACCCATCTGCATCTGATAGACAAAAGCGCACTGACTTACCCATGGCTGGGGGATGTCCCGGCGCTCAACCACGACTTTCTGTTCGAGACCTATCGGAAGCAGGCTGAGCGCTGCGGCATTACAGCAGCACTGCATATGGAAGTGGATGTGGCAGCCGATGCCATTCAGGCTGAAACGGACCACGTTCAGGAGATTTCCAGAAGATCGGGCGGTTTCATCAAGGGTGCAATCGCCTCGTGCCGCCCGGAAGAGCCGGGATTTGCGGAATATCTCGAATTGCAGCTTGGCAATCCTTTCGTCAAAGGCTTTCGTCGTGTGCTGCATGTCGTACCTGATGACGTTTCCGAGGGTGTTCTTTTCCGCGAGAATATCAAGCGGCTGGAAGGCACTGGCCTGACCTTCGATCTCTGCACACTCCCACATCAGATCGACAAGGTACTTGCGCTGGCCGATCTTGCCCCGGACGTGCAATTCGTGCTCGATCACTGCGGCGTTCCGGACATCAAGTCAGGTGCGCTGGACGGCTGGAAAAAGGGCATTACCGAGGTTGCGCAGCGCGACAATGTGACGGCAAAGATTTCCGGCGTAGTGGCCTATGCCGAGCAGACAAGCTGGACCGTCGACACGGTACGTCCCTATGTGGAGCATGTCATTGAGGCCTTCGGCTGGGAGCGGATTGTGTGGGGCAGCGACTGGCCTGTCTGCACACTGGCAAGCAATGTCGATGCCGGACTTTCGACATGGGTGGCCACAACCCATGCGCTTCTTGAAGGATGCAGCGAAGACGAAAAAGCGCTGCTTCTCTCCGAGAATGCAACGCGCCTCTGGAAACTATAAAACCAATCAGGCTGGCGGCAAGCCGCCAGCCTTTCCATATAAATCAGAAGCTTTCGCGGAAAAGCCGGTTGAGATCGGCGATGACGACCTCCGCCTTCTCATTGTCCAGCAAGCCTTTGTTGATGCGTTCCGACGCCGCTTCCTGAAACGGCATATAGCCATCGTGACGCGGACGTACCCATGCGCCTTCCAGTGTCGCGCGCGTGTCGCGATAAAAGTCAGACGTCGCCGCATTCACAGTGTCGTCTTCCCATGCTTCCGCATGTCCCGGCTGACCATTGGAGGCCGCATAAAGCCCCTTCTGTACGTCACCGCTTGCAATCCAATAGGCAAAATCGATAGCAGCCTCCGGATGCTTGCTGAAGGCTGAAACGGCAATGCCCGTACCGCCCAGAGCCGAACCTGCAACACCTGCCGCGCCCGCTGGAATATCGGCAAAACGGATCAGACGCTCGCGGAAGCCCCGCATGGCATAATTCACATAGCCGTAGATCAGCGGTGAGCACGCGATTTCGGATTCCGGCTCTGCCATTTCCTCAAACACGGTAATCGGGTCCATGCCGAAGCATTCCGGCTTTACCAGCGAAGCGATCTCGCGCAGTTGCTCGAAAGCTTTGACACCATCCTCAACAGAGATCAGTTCGCCTTCGACCGCGCAAGGCGTTCCGGCATTGGCAACGAGTGTATAAAAGCACATCAGCGAATGCGGCGAGCGCAGTGGCAGCAGAACTTTCCCGGCGCGCGCCAGACGCAGCACCTCACCCCATGAGGTGGCTGGCTTGTCCATCAGGTCCGGACGCCATGCCTGAACCTGTGTGGCGGCATCAAGCGGAAATGCCCATTGCCGCCCTTGCCAGTTATAGCTTGGGAAGGACTGGCCCACGGAACCATCGGCAAGCTTTTTCAGTTCCGTTTCGCGGCTTGGCACATCAAGCGGCAGCAGACAGCCTTCCTTGGTGATCTGGCCCACATGCGGATGGTCGATCACGATCATATCGAAATTGCGCGCCAGTTCCTCGACCGGAAAGGTCTCGAAATCCTGCAAAGAGCGCTTTTCCCATTCGATCTCGACGCCTTTGTCCGCGAGCCATTGTGCGGCACCTGCAACCATCGGATCATAGCCGCGCGGGTGGCTCCAGGTCATGCTTTTCAGCTTGATCGTACTCATAGACCGAACTCCTCGCGAATTTCTTTGCTGTTTTCGCCAATGCGCGGTGCAGCACGTGCCACCTTTGGGCGTTGTCCGTTGATACGCAGCGGCGAACGTGTCGTGGTGATGGAAACATCATCTTCACGCGTCACTGTCTGGAGCATGTCGAGGACTGAAAATCCCTCACTTGCGAGCAGTTCTTCCCAGTTGAGAACGCGGGCACACCAGATATCGGCCGGTTCCAGAATGGCGAGCCATTCATCGACAGTCTTCTCGGCAATGCGGTCAGCGATCAGGCGCTTGATGTCATCGCGTTTTGCGAAGGCGCTTTTGGGATCATCGGCAAATGGGGCGAGCGTGTCCGCTTCCAACAGTGGCGCCAGTTTCGCAATCGGCATCATGGCGATGGCCAGATAGCCGTCCGCTGCCGGATAGACGCCATAGGGCGCTGCAAGATAGGCGTGGGCGCTGCGGAAATCGGAACGTTTTGGCAGGCGACGACCATCGTTAAGGTGGGTGGTCAGCACTTCAAACTGGAAATCAACCAGTGCCTCAAGAAGGCTGGTTTCGACATGCGAGCCTTTATTGGTGATGCCGCGGCGAACCAGCGCTGCGAGAATTCCCTGTGCGGCTGCAGCCCCTGCCAGCATATCGGCAACCGCCAGACCGAATGGAACCGGTCCCTGCCCTTCATCACCATTGAGCCACATGAGGCCCGAGCGCGCCTGCGCCAGCAAATCCTGCCCGGGCCGCCCGACCCATGGCCCTTCTTCGCCATAGCCGCTGATCGATGCATAGACGAGACGCGGGTTGATTTCTTTGGCTGCCTCGTAATCAAGGCCAAGACGCTTGATGACACCGGGGCGGAAATTCTGGATCAGCACATCGGCCTGTGTGAGAAGCTTTTTCAATGCTGCCAGATCGTCAGGATTTTTGAGGTCGATCGCAAGGCTGTCCTTGCCGCGATTGATCGCATGAAAAATCGTGGAATCGCCGCCGATTTCCGTGTCGCTCAGATAAAGCCTGCGCGAGAGATCGCCACCATCGGGCCGTTCAATCTTGATGACGCGTGCACCCAGATCCATCAGACGCAACGAGCAATAAGGCCCCGACAGAAACTGGCTCATATCGACAACGACAAGCCCGCTCAGCGGCAGTTCGCTTTCCGACATCGGGAAATTCCCTCCTCATGAATTTCTTATGTGAATATAGTCTTCACATATGGATTTATGGAAGGCAAGACCGAATTTGGGCTTTGAATGCAAAAACGCCGCCCGGTTGGGCGGCGTTTTCAGTCTCGATTTGATGAATGGAATGGTGTGTTAGACCTCGTTGCTGGCCAGTTCCAGCAAGGTCCAGACGTGATCGGCAAACGAGTTCCACACTTCAATCCGGTAATGATCGGCATCCCACTTCAACAGAATGATCTGGGCGTGATCGAAGATCGTGCGGGCAGCACCCGGAAAGCTCATCTGCGAAAGCTCAAGTGGGGAAGCGGCATTCAACAGCCATTCGGCTTTGGGTCCGGAAATATCGATGCCGGTTTCCCGATGGCTTACGTCCGTCAGGCTGTGCGGCTCTGTTTCATAAAGCGTGGCGAAAGCCTGCGTGATCGCAGCACCCTTGGCTTCATCAGCCCAGATATACCATTCATCCGGTCCGATGCAGGCAACGGCAATATCGTCCGTGCGGATCAAACCGCCGATCTTTGCCGGGATTTTTGCGCCCAGCGCTTTTTCGGCCAAGGCCAGTTTTGCCGGGGCAATGCGCAGGATGAAACGGGCGGCGTCATCGGCTGCATGGATTTCCAGACGACCGGGAATGACGACCTTGCGGTTCGAATAAGGTTTTGTCTCAACAAGCATGGTTCAATCCTTATCACTACAGTTGCAAATTCGTCAGGCCGTGGCGAAAAGAGTGGTTTTCGAGTACCGGAGCGGAGCGTACTTAAAGGTACGTGAGCACCGGAACGCAGACAAATTGCTCTTTGCAGCCCGGCATCACGAAGAATGCAGCTGTAGTGTTATCCGTTCAGTTTCTTTCCTTCGGGATCATAGAAGACCATTCCCGAAACCACAGCCTCATGCACTGTGCCATCAGGCATCGGCATATAAAGCGTTTCACCCATACGATCCTTGCCACCGGAGACCACTGCCATGGCGATGGAACGACCAAGCGCCTCGCTCCAATAGGACGAGGTGACATGACCAAGCATGGTCATCGGCAGCGCCTGCTTTGGATCGGCAACAATCTGCGCACCTTCTTCCAGCACCAGCTTCGGATCGTTGGTCAACAGACCCACGAGATGCTTGCGATCCGCTTTCAGCATATCCGGACGCGCCAGCGAACGCTTGCCGACGAAATCCGGCTTCTGCTTGCCGACAGCCCAGCCAAGGCTTGCATCATCCGGCGTAATCGTGCCGTCAGTGTCCTGACCGACAATGATATAGCCCTTTTCAGCGCGCAGAACATGCATGGTTTCGGTGCCGTAAGGCGTGATGTCATATTGCTGACCGGCCTCATAGAGTGCCTTCCAGAGTGACAGGCCGTAACGGGCAGGCACGTTGATTTCATAGCCCAGCTCGCCGGTGAAGCTCATGCGGAACAGACGCGCTGGCACGCCAAGGAATGTGCATTCCGCCACCGACATATGCGGGAAGGCTTCATCGGAAATATCCAGACCTTCAACCATTGGCTCAATGAGCTTGCGCGCATTCGGGCCATTGATTGCCACCACGGCCCACTGTTCGGTGGTCGAGGTCAATGAGACTTTCAGCTCCGGCCATTCGGTCTGGAGATAATCTTCCATCATGTTGAGAACACGCGCGGCACCGCCGGTTGTGGTCGTCACATGGAAACGGTCTTGCGTGAGGCGACCGACGACACCGTCATCCCGGATGAAGCCGTCTTCGCCAAGCAGCAGACCATAACGGCAGCGCCCAATGCCAAGCTTCGTCCATGGGTTGGTGTACATGCGGTTCATGAATTCCGCGGCATCCGGGCCAACCACTTCGATCTTGCCAAGGGTGGAAGCGTCGAACATGCCAAGCGACTGGCGGGTCGCCTTGCATTCACGCGCCACGGCCTGATGCATGTCTTCGCCGGTTTTCGGGAAGTACCATGCGCGACGCCACAGTGAGACCGGCTCAAAAGCTGCGCCATGCTGTTCAGCCCAGCTATCGATCGGTGTCTTGCGCGTGACATCGAACAGCTTGCCGCGATTGTAACCGCAGAAAGCGCCAAAGGTCGTCGGCGTGTAAGGCGGGCGGAAGGTTGTAAGACCTACCTGCGGCGTTGGGCGCTTGAGCGCATCGGCTGCAACCGCCAGACCGTTAATGTTCGAGGTCTTGCCCTGATCGGTCGCCATGCCGTTGGTGGTATAGCGCTTGACGTGCTCGATGGAATGGAAACCCTCGCGCACGGCCAGACGAATATCCTTGGCAGTCACATCGTTCTGGAAATCGATGAAAGCTTTGGCCTTGCCCGGATCCCGATCCGTCGGCAGTTCACGACAGCTTACGCCGTCGCAGACAAAATCACCGGCGACCGCATATTCAGACGCCTTGGCTTTGTGTCCGGAATCATTGGCAGCAGCGGCACCCGCTTCCGCACCCTCGTGCAATGCAGCCTGCAGGTCGAAATTGCCATTGCCTGCACCGGCACAGCGGCTTTCCTCGGTGCGTTCGCCCGGCAGATAAATCTGGCGTGCCTCATCCCAGACGAGCGAGCCCTTTGTGTGCGAGAACAGATGCACGCTCGGATTCCAGCCGCCAGACATCAGCAGCACATCGCAGGCAATCGTGCGCGCAGCACCGACCGAGCCATTGGAAACCGGATTAGCGCGAACCGACGACACGCGATGGCGTCCGCCGGTATCCGTCACAGTCCAGCCGGTCAGTGTTTCAATGCCAAGCATTTTGGCGCGGTTGACGAGGCTGTCGGCAACGCTTGAACGCACATCGATGATGGCCGGAACCTTCACACCTGCGACCGCGAGATCGAAAGCCGCAAGCCATGCGCTGTCATGCGAGGTGACGACGACTGCCTGATTGCCGACCTTGACGCCATAGCGATTGAGATAGGTGCGTGCGCTCGACGCCAGCATCACGCCGGGGCGGTCATTGCCTGCAAAGACCAGCGGCTTTTCAATCGCGCCCTGCGCCAGCACCACCTGTTTTGCGCGCACACGCCACATACGCTCACGCGGCGCATTGGAGGCAGGCTTGGCCTGATGATCAGTCAGGCGTTCGCAAAGACCAACCATGTTCTGATGGTAATAGCCGATGGCCGTCGTGCGCGGCAAAAGCGTGACATTCGGATTGGCTTTAAGGGCCGCTATGGTTTCGTTCAGCCAGTCCCAGCTTGCGCGGCCATTGATGACCGGCTCCGGTTCCGACAGAAGCGAGCCGCCAAATTCAGCCTGCTCGTCGACGAGGATGACCTTCGCGCCACTCTTTGCGGCTTCAAGGGCGGCGGCCAGACCGGCAGGTCCACCACCGGCAACCAGCACATCGCAGAAAGCATAGCGGCTGGCATAGGTGTCCGGATCGGGCTCGGACGGCGATTTGCCAAGACCGGCAGCGCCACGGATGAAAGGCTCATAAACCTTGTTCCAGAAGCTTTTCGGCCACATGAAGGTCTTGTAGTAAAAGCCTGCCGAGAAGAACATGTAGAACGCATCATTGATCGCGCCGACATCGTGCTTCAGCGACGGCCAATGGTTCTGGGTTTCGGCCTTGAGACCATCATAGAGTTCCAGCACCGTTGCGCGGGTGTTCGGCTCAAACCGGCCGGGTCCACGCGAGACGCCCATCAGCGCATTTGGCTCTTCGGAACCGGCAGAAAGAATGCCGCGCGGGCGGTGATATTTGAATGAACGACCAGCCAGATGTTCGCCATTGGCAAGCATGGCGGAAGCCAGCGTGTCGCCTTCAAAGCCGGAATAGGTCTTGCCATTGAGGGTGAACCGAACGGACTTGGCCTTGTTGACACGGCCTTTGTTATGAATGCGCATATCGGTCATTATTTTGTCTCCGCAGCCGGAGTTTCTGCCAAAGCAGGACGGGGTTCACCGGCCTTGTAGGTGGTGACAAACTTGTCGCTCACCGTGTCGCGCACCGCATTGAAGAAGCGACCGCAGCCATTGATATGCCGCCAGCGTTCATAATGGGTGCCGCGTGGATTGGAGCGCGTGAACAGGAAGTCGCGCCATTCATCATCGGTCAGTGTCGATGGGTCGGCTGGACGCGCAATATGCGCTTCGCCCGCATAGGCGAATTCCAGCTCTGGGCGTTCCATCTCGCAATAAGGGCAACGGATAAGAAGCATTAGTGTTTCCCCTATTTCCTTAGTGAGCCACGGCGGCAGCAGCCGCTTCATCGATCAGGCGACCGGTGGTGAAGCGTTCAAGCGTGAAGGGTGCGTTGATCCAGTGTGGTTCGTCGCGGGCAATTGTATGCGCAAAAACATGCGCCGAACCCGGTGTCGCCTTGAAGCCGCCCGTGCCCCAGCCGCAATTCACGAAGAGGCCCGGCACCGGCGTCTTGCCGATAATCGGCGAACGATCCGGCGTGACATCAACAATACCGCCCCATTTGCGCAGCATCCGCATACGGGTGAAGATCGGGAAGACTTCGCAGATGGCCGCAAGCGTATGCTCGATCAGCGGCAGGCCGCCGCGCTGGCTGTAGGACACATATTGGTCAGTGCCGGAACCGATCACCAGCTCGCCCTTGTCGGACTGGCTGATATAGGCATGAACCGTGTTGGACATGACCACACATGGGAAGATCGGCTTGACCGGCTCGGACACCAGCGCCTGTAGCGGGAAGCTTTCAAGCGGCATACGCACGCCTGCTGTATCCATGACAATGGACGTGCTGCCAGCAGCAGAAACCGCCACTTTCTTCGCCTTGATGAAACCACGTGGCGTATCAACGCCGGTCACGCGGCCCGATGCATCACGGCGGATGGCCGTGACCGGGCAATTCTGGATGATATCAACGCCGCGCTCCGTCGCACCACGCGCATAGCCCCAGGCAACCGCATCGTGACGGGCCACGCCGCCGCGCCGCTGCAAGGTGGCGCCAACAACCGGATAGCGCGCATTGGCTGAAATATCGAGCGGCGGACAATATTCCTTCGCCTGCTCCTTGGTCAGCCATTCATTGTCGATGCCGTTGAGACGATTGGCATGGATGTGACGCTTGAAGCTCTGCACATCATGCACCGTATGGGCCAGCATCATCACGCCGCGCTGCGAGAACATGACGTTGTAGTTGAGGTCCTGGCTCAAGCCTTCCCACAGCTTCATCGCATGTTCGTAAAGATGCGCGCTCTCATCATAGAGATAGTTGGAGCGGATAATCGTGGTGTTGCGCCCGGTATTGCCGCCACCAAGCCAGCCTTTTTCGATGACCGCGACATTGGTGATGCCATGTTCCTTGGCCAGATAATAGGCCGCACCCAGACCATGCCCGCCAGCGCCGACGATGATCACGTCATATTCGGCCTTGGGTTCGGCATTCGGCCATTGCGGCTTCCAGTTCTTGTTGCCGGAAAGCGCATTTTTAATAATAGAAGCTGCAGAAAAACGGGACATAGACAACCACCAGTTTCGCGACCGCAAGCGCCCTGTCGGCACAAGCGAAGCCTTTGATGATATTTCTATTGTTTCCGTTTCAAACCCGACAGCAGGCTTGCGTCAAAAGACGCCACAAATACGACATGCCCACCATTTCGCGACATCTGGTCCATCTCATACAAGTGGGCCCGCGTCTGCAACCTGACGGCAAAGCAGTTTCAAAAATCGCCCCTGTAAAATAGGACAACATTATTGTCCTTTTCCCTTTTCTTTTATTGCGCAAAGGACTACGCATTCTTTCGTAAAATCGCGTCCAAAATAAAAGAAACGCAAGAAAGGTGATTCCGTGACTAAGGAGAATCTACTCGAAAGTGCACTTGTCCGTCTGGACGAGGCTGCAGGCCACATCAACATCGATGCGGACGTCATCGAGAAGCTGAAATATGCACGTGAGACCATGAAAGTGCGACTGATGATCCGCATGGATGATGGTTCGCGCAAATCCTTTCTTGCATGGCGCTGCCGCTACGACGACACGCGCGGACCGACGAAGGGCGGCATCCGCTATCATCCGGAATCGACCGCGGAAGAGGTTGAAACGCTGGCCTTCTGGATGACTTTCAAATGCGCCGTCATGAACCTGCCTTATGGCGGCGGAAAGGGTGCAATTCAGGTCGATCCACGTCAACTTTCAAAGGCTGAGCTGGAGCGTCTTTCGCGCGCCTATATCCAGGCTTTCTCCGGCATTATCGGGCCGGATCGCGACATTCCGGCACCGGATGTCTATACCAATTCCATGATCATGGGCTGGATGGCAGACGAATATTCCCAGATCGTCGGACAATCCTCGCCTGCCGTCATCACCGGCAAGCCGCTGGCACTTGGCGGTTCGCTTGGACGCAATGATGCCACGGCGCGCGGCGGCTTCTATCTCGTGCGCCATCTGTCGCACGATCTGGGCCTTGCTGCGCAGCTTCGCGTCACGGTTCAGGGCTTCGGCAATGCCGGTCAGTTCATCGCCAAGCTGATGGCAAGCGATGGTCACAAGATCGTTGCCGTATCGGATTCGTCCGGTGCTGTTTATTGCGCCAACGGCCTTGATCTCGATGCGCTTCTGGAAGCGAAAGCACAAAACAAGTCGGTTGTCTCGACAGCTGGCAAGAACGGCCATGAAGCCATCACTCCCGATGAGTTGCTTGCAGCCGACTGCGATGTTCTGGTGCCGAGCGCCATGGAAAACATGATCCATGCCGACAACGCAGCTTCCATCAAGGCCAAGCTTATTGTCGAGCTTGCAAATGGTCCAGTGACACCGGAAGCAGACGAAATCCTTGCAAATAACGGCGTCATCGTTCTGCCGGATATTCTCGCCAATGCAGGCGGCGTTACGGTTTCCTATTTCGAATGGGTGCAGAACCGTCAGGGCTATTACTGGACGCTTGAAGAAATCCATGAGCGCCTGAAAACCATCATGGAACGTGAAGGGCGCGCCATCTGGAACCATGCCAAGCAGCACAATGTGACGGTTCGCTCGGCAGCTTATGTCCATGCGCTGCAGCGTCTTGCACAGGCTATTGAAGCACACGGCACGCAAAACGATTTTGCTGCCTGATCCAGCCTTTTGACATTACCCCTCCTGCCAGCCTGCTGTCAGGAGGGGTGTCGAACGGCGGTTTCCTTTTCCCGTTGGCGCTATAGTTTACCTTCACAAGGAAAAACCAGCGCGATGGGATGATGAGCATGTCGTACAGAAACCTATTCAAGGGAAGTGCCATCGCACTTGCCCTCTTTGCAGGCGCAGTTCAGTTTTCCAGCCTCGCGCAGGCACAGGTGGTCGTGTCTTCCAAGATCGACACTGAGGGCGGCGTCCTTGGCAACATCATTCTGGCCATTCTGAATGCGAATGGTATCCAGACCACTGATCGTATCCAGCTCGGCGCCACGCCGGTCGTCCGCAAGGCGATCATCGCTGGCGAAATCGACATCTATCCCGAATATACGGGCAATGCCGCCTTCTTCTTCAACAAGGCTGACGATCCGCTCTGGAAAGACCCAGCCAAAGCTTATGGGACTGCAAAGCAGCTCGATTACGATGCCAACAAGATCGTCTGGCTGGCGCCCTCACCGGCAAACAACACCTGGGGCATTGCAGTGCGCAAGGATGTCGCCGACGAAAACAAGCTTACGAACCTGAGCGAATTCGGAAAGTACATTTCAGGCGGTGGAAAGGTCATTCTGGCCGCATCCTCGGAATTCGTGAACTCGGCAGCAGCCCTGCCCGCTTTCCAGACCGCCTATAGCTTCACCCTGAAACCCGACCAGCTCATCACACTTTCCGGCGGAGACACGGCTGCAACCATTGCTGCCGCTGCCAACCAGACCAGCGGCGCCAACGCGGCCATGGTCTACGGCACCGATGGCGGCATCGCGCCTTCCGGACTTGTCGTTCTCGAAGACGACAAGCATGTGCAGCCGGTCTACCAGCCCGCCCCGATCATCCGTGAGGAAGTCTTGAAGAAAAATCCGAAGATCGAGGAACTTCTGAAACCCGTCTTCGAGAAACTCGATCTGACCACCCTTCAGGAACTCAACGGTCGCGTGCAACTGGGTGGCGAACCGGCAAAGGCGGTTGCCGAGGATTTTCTTAAAGCCAACGGATTTCTCAAGTAGAGAGCGCGATAACGGATAATTGCCGGGCATGAGTGCAACACACCAGACGATCCAGGCAAATGGCACGAGGGGCTTGTTTGCATATATCGACAAGCTCGGACTGGTCATTGCGGCAATCGCCTTATCGGGATTGCTTCTGCCATTCGCAAACTTTCGGGCAAACCGCATTGTTCAAGGCGAGCCTCGTTATCTTTTGGATGCCCTGCCGGCCTCATTGGCGCTGCTGTTCGCCGCTGTCGTAGCGGCAGGACTGCTGATCGGCTTTGTCCGCAGCAACAATTTGTTGCGACTGTTCGCGGCTCTGTTCTGCCTCGCATCCGTCATGGTGGCAATCGGTCTGGCCGCGTCATATCTGTCGCCCGAAGGAAACAGATATGCGCGCGTTTCTCCGGCTTCCGGCTTTTGGCTGCTGTTTTTTGCGAGCGCACTTTATGTCGCGGATGGGCTGGTCCGGCTGCGTGCCGGTCCGTTTTTACGGGTCGGACTGCTGGTCATCGCAGGATTACTTCTGGCCGCGCTGCTTTCCTCAGGCCTCTGGGACAGCATCTCATTCATGAAGGAATATCAAAGCCGCGCGGACAGCTTCTGGAACGAAGCGGAGCGGCATATAGCGTTGGCATTGGGATCGCTTGCAGCGGCGACCGCAGTGGGTATTCCGCTGGGGCTTGTCTGCCATCGCTTGGCCGGGTTGCGGGCTTTCGTTCTGAACAGCCTCAATATCGTGCAGACCATTCCGTCAATGGCCCTGTTCGGTATTTTGATTGCGCCACTCGGCTGGGTCGCCACGCAGTTTCCCTGGGCGGGTGCTATCGGTATCCGTGGTATTGGCGCTGCACCGGCATTCGTTGCGCTTTTCCTCTATTCGCTGCTGCCTATCGTGGCAAATACCGTCGCAGGGCTGGCACAGGTGCCGGAACCGGTAACAGACGCAGCCCGCGGCATGGGCATGACGCGCCTGCAACGCCTCTTCAAAACGGAATTTCCGCTCGCTTTTCCCGTTATTCTCACCGGCATACGCATCGTCATGGTGCAGAATATTGGCCTGACGACCATCGCGGCATTGATTGGCGGCGGCGGCTTTGGAACATTCGTCTTTCAGGGCATTGGGCAAACGGCCATGGATCTTGTTCTGCTGGGTGCCTTGCCTACCGTTCTCCTCGCCTTTGCAGCTGCTGTCATTCTCGATGCAGCGATAGAAATCACCGGGAAAGGCAGCTCCCAATGATCGAATTCGACCATATCACGAAGCGTTATAACGGACGCGCAGCGGTGGATGCGGTGAGTTTCACCATCGAACCCCACAGTATTGCTGCCATTGTCGGGACGTCAGGTTCCGGCAAGACGACCCTCCTGCGGATGGTCAATCGTCTGGTCGAGCCGACCGACGGAGAAATCCGCATCGATGGCCGCAGCATCATGGACGAACCTGGTCATGTTCTGCGGCGGCAGATCGGTTACGTCATCCAGCAGAACGGACTGTTTCCGCATCGCACTGTCGCAGAAAACATAGCGACGGTTCCCCTTCTGCTCGGATGGCAGAAACAGCGCATCGATACACGTGTGGATGAACTGCTTGACCTCTTCCAGCTTGAACCAGCGGACTATCGCGACCGCTATCCGCATGAACTTTCCGGAGGGCAACAGCAACGCGTCGGTGTGGCACGCGCACTCGCTGCCGGGCCGAACATCCTTCTCATGGACGAGCCATTCGGGGCACTCGATCCGGTAATCCGAGCCAAGGCACAGGAAGATCTGAAGGCGATCCAGAAGCGGCTCGGCACGACCATAATCCTTGTCACGCACGACATGGAGGAAGCCATATCGCTGGGTGATCGTATCGCCGTCATGGATGACGGAAAATTGCTGCAATATGGTCCACCGGCAGAAATTCTTGCCCGTCCGGCAACCGATTTCGTCGAACGTCTTGTCGGTACGGGCGAACGGCCTTTCCGCCTCCTCTCTCTCATGGACCTTAAAACCGCGCTCCAGCCCGGTGATGCAAGCGGTGCAACAATGCCGGTAACAGCGTCGCAACGCGATGCCCTTGCCGAGCTTCTGTGGTCAGGACGCAAGGCTCTTCCCGTTCTTGATCATGATGGAAGACCACTTGGACAAGTTACGCTCGACAGGCTTCTGCATCAGGCAGAGCGTCCGGCATGAGGTTGTTCCTGTCCCTTGTTCCACGTGCGCTGCTTCTGGGCGTTCTGCTGCTGTTTCTGTGGCGGCCCCATCTTTTCGAGCCGTTGTTTCGACCGCTCGTCGATGAGGGCGTCCCGGTCATTTATGATCGTGCAAACTTCGTGACACTGACTTTGCAGCATCTCGGCCTGGTCGCTCTGGCCGCACTTGCATCCACGATTGTAGCCGTCTCGATGGCAATCTTTGTTACCAGAAAGCAGGGCGCAGAGTTTCTGCCACTCTCACGCAGCCTTGTGAATATCGGCCAGACCTTTCCTCCAGTTGCAGTGCTGGCACTTGCAGTGCCGGTCTTCGGTTTCGGAGACAAGCCGACCCTGATTGCACTCTTCCTCTATGGTCTGCTTCCGATTTTTGAAAATACGCTGACGGGACTAACGACTTTGCCGCCTCCGGTTGTCGAAGCTGCACGCGGCATGGGGATGACCAGCGCGCAACGGCTCGTGAAAGTCGAGGTTCCCCTTGCCATGCCGGTTATTCTGGCAGGTATCAGACTTTCCGTTGTGATCGGCCTTGCAACGGCTACCATTGGCTCGACTGTCGCTGCCAGAACGCTTGGTGAGGTCATCATCGCCGGGCTCATTTCCAACAATCTTGCCTTCGTTTTGCAGGGAGGGCTCGTCGTGGCCGCACTTGCCATACTCATCTTCGATGGGTTTCAGGCAATTGAACATTACCTCATGAAACGTTCCGGGCGAGCCATCTGAACGCATAAGCCTCTTTGAAAGACGTCTCTGCATTCCTATATCCTTGCAAATAACCAGCCAGCGAGGAACGGGATGAATATAGGGCAGGCAGCTGCAGCATCTGGCATATCGGCGAAGATGATCCGCCATTATGAAACAATCGGACTCATTGAAGCTGCCGAGAGAACCGGTTCAGGCTATCGCGTCTATACGCAGAAAGACGTTGAGACGCTGCGCTTCATCCGCCGCAGCCGCGACCTCGGTTTTCAGGTTGAACAGATCAAGGAACTGCTGACGCTCTGGCGCGATCGCAACCGCGCATCGGCTGACGTCAAGAAGGTAGCGCTTGGCCATGTCGAGGAGCTGGAAGCCAAGATGCGTCAGTTGCAGGAAATGGCTGATACGCTGCGCTACCTCGCGAAAAACTGCCACGGGGACAACCGCCCCGATTGCCCGATCATTCACCAGCTCGCAGAAAACAGCGTGGAAAGCCGCAAGCGCCCGGCTCCGCGAAAAGGTGAGTTGCTGCACGGCAAAATCTGAGATTTTCAAATGAAAGCGCCGGGATCACTCCCGGCGTTTTCGTTTCACATCACCAGCTCAGCCTTTCGGCAGAGTATAGGCGATCACGTAATCGCCGGGCTTGGTGCCAACAGAACCATGCCCGCCGGCAACCATCAGAACGAATTGCTGATCGCCGACCGTATAGCTCATTGGCGTCGACTGCCCGCCAGCAGGAAGCCGTGCTTCCCAGAGCTGCTTGCCCGAAGTCAGGTCATAGGCGCGCAGATAATCATCCACGGCTGCACCAAGGAAGGCAACGCCGCCTGCGGTGATCATCGGTCCGCCAATGCCCGGGACGCCGACCTTCAGCGGAAGTGGAACCGGTGACATATCGCGGATCGTTCCATTCCGATGTTTGTAGGCAATCTTACCGGTTCGCAAGTCAACACCAGCGACATAACCCCATGGCGGCGTCTGGCAGGGAATACCGAGCGGACCCAGGAATGGTCCCATGAAGACGCCATAAGGCGCGCCGTCGTTGCGGTTCAAGCCCTGCTCGCTTCCCTTTTCATCCTGTCCTTTCGGCGGAATGTCCGCGCGTGGAACGAGGCGCGAGGTGAAGGCGAGATAGGTCGGCATACCGAACATGACTTGCCGCACCGGATCGACGGCCACGCTGCCCCAGTTGAACACACCGAAATTGCCCGGATAGACAATCGTTCCGCGCAGCGAAGGCGGGGTATATCGGCCTTCATAGAACAGCTCGTGGAACTTGATACGACAAGCGAGCTGATCGAACATCGTCACACCCCACATGTCGCTTTCGCGCAAGGGTGGCGGACTGAAAGTAAGATCGGAGATCGGCTGCGTCGGCGCAGTATGGTCCTCGGGTATCGCGCCTGTCGGAGCTGGAATTTCCCTGACTGGAATGATCGGCTCGCCAGTGCGTCGATCCAGAACATAGAGATCGCCCTGCTTCGTCGGTCCGACCAGTGCCGGAACCCCGTTGATTTCCAGCAGGACCGGCTGGGCTGGAACGTCCATATCCCATAGATCATGGTGAACAGTCTGGCGCACCCAGCGAAGCTGTCCGGTATTCACATCGAGAGCGACGATGGACGAGGAAAACTTCTCCACATTCTCGCTGCGGTCCATACCAAGCTGGTCGGGCACCTTGTTGCCGAGCGGAACAAATATCAGCCCAAGCTTCTCATCGACGCTTGAAACGGACCAGCTGTTGGGTGAGTTGGTCGTGTAGTGCTCCCCCTCCGGCAGCGGCGTGGTGACATCCGGATTGCCCGAATCCCAGTTCCACAGCAGTTGGCCAGTGCGGATATCGAATGCGCGAATGACGCCGGACTGTTCTTCCGTCGAATAATTATCGTTGACGGCACCGCCAACGATGATCTTGTCGCCGACGACCGCAGGGGGTGAAGTGGAGTAGTAATACCCTGCCGGATTGTATTTCATGCCGTGGCTGAGATCGAGAGTTCCACCATTGGCGAAATCCGTGCAGATTTCTCCGGTGGCCGTATCCAGTGCGATCAATCGTGCGTCAGATGTCGGCAAATAGACACGCTCGGAGCATTTCGCTCCAGCTGTTGCGGTCGCATCTTTCCAGTAGCTCACACCACGGCAGGTCTGGTGCTGGCGGTCTGTATTGAAACCGACCTTGGGATCGAATTTCCACTTTTCCTTGCCGGTCGCCGCATCCAGCGCGATTGCCCAGTTATGCGGCGTGCAGAGATAAAGGGAATCGCCGATCTTGAGCGGCGTGACCTGATAGGTCGTTTCGCCCACATCCTGCGGCTGCTTCACATCGCCGGTCTGATACTGCCAGGCAACCTGAAGCTTGGAGACATTCTCCGGCGTTATCTGTGCCAGTGGCGAATAGCGCTGACCGTAAGGCGTTCGACCATATTGATGCCATTCACCATCGGGCATGTTGCCGCCAAGATCGGGCGTTGCAGCGACCTTCTCCGTCGGCAGGTCTCCGGCAATATTGTAGCTATCCTGTGTTATCGCATAGCCTGCGACCACAACTGCGATCACCGAGGCTGCGGCCAGCGGCAGACCACTATCGCCTGCTCCGTTATTCAATGGTTTCCTGATCCAGGGCGTCAGCATCCAGAAGCCGAGCAGCACGATGATGCCGCCGCGTGCGCCAAGCTGCCACCAATCGAAGCCGACTTCATAAACGGCCCAGCCGAGCGATCCAAGAATGACAAGCGCATAGACCCATAATGCTGTGGCGCTGCGCCGGGAAAGCAAAACGGCGGTCAGCAGAAAGCCGATCGCTGCGAGTATGTAATACCAGCTGCCGCCGAGTGCGGCGAGCCAGATGCCTCCCGCGCCGAGCGCAAGCCCGATCAGGAAAAGAACAATAGAAGTTAACCAGATAAGCAAGACATTACCCCCTTCTAGCACAACCGGCATCCCGTCATATGGGCAGGGAAGCCGGGCGGATTAACCGCTCACCAATTTCGAGGCATTCCAGATATGGCCAGATATGGTCAGATATAGGTTGCAAGTCTTGCAGCAATCCGTGTGCCGCACAACTCCCTGCTGCCTACATATCCACATAGGCGAGCATGGAAAAAATCTAGGGAGCGGCAGAGTAATTCTTTCGCCGGAAAGGTCGGGAGGGACTGGTTTCAGTCCAAACGGCATCCTTAATTAAGGCAGAGTGCCGAAAAGAAGCTTTGAGCCGTCAGAAGACGCGAAACGTTGCGCGAATAGGCGTATTTTCGCCCATCAATTGCGGCGAACGCATGGCAAAACTGTGTATATTTCGGCTTTCAGGAGGCTTTTTGGTGGCATCACGCAGAGCCGCGCATGATGAGGTGGCTATCGAGACGGCGAATTTCCTTCTCGACGGCTGCCCCGCTTTCGTGCGCATTGATCCGCGAGAAAAGCATATCGAGACCCAGTTGCGCGATTTGCCGATAATCCTGCGCAACCGTTGTCAGCGGCGGACAGGTGAAGCGGCTGAGAGGATGGTCGTCATGACCGGCGACACGGAGATCGCAGCCCTCCTCGCGCCCGACATGGCGCCGACGCTCGAATGCCGCGGAAATCACGCCGAAAGCCAGACGATCATTGGCACACAGAACCGTGCGCGTCGGAAACCCGCCGCGATCAAAAATCCGGCCTGCCTCCTGATAGCCCAGTTCCTCGAAATTCCAGTTCTTTGCTTCTATGGGAAGGACGATCGGTTCAACGCCAAGCCTTTCCATGGTTTCGATATAGGCCGAACGCCGTTCCAGCGCATTCTGGTTTACGGCCGGCATTTCGAGGAAGCAGGGGTGTTCCCCCGTTCGATAGAGATACTCGGTGATATTCCCTATGCTCTGACGATTATCCGTGCCGACGAACGGCTGATCGTCGCTGATACGGCTGTCCAGGAAAACTGCAGGCGTCGAGTTCGACAGACTGGAAAGAAGCTTCTCATCCGTATCGAAACCGAGCGGAGCCATCAGAACACCCGCAATCTTGAGAGACATCAAGGTGCGCATCGCCCGCGCTTCGAGTTTTCTCTCACCATGAGATGACAGCACGATAGTCCAGTAGCCCTCCGCCAGACAGCGCATCTCGATCTGGCGAATGATTTCCGCGTAGAATGGATCGGATATATGCGGGACGATAACGCCGATGTTCTTCGGCTTCTTGCGATTGAGGCTGACTGCAAAAATGTTGGGCTGATAATTATAGTCTTTCAACGCCTTTTCGATACGAGCCCGCGTGGAAGGCTTTACGCTTTCAGGATTGTCGAAATATTTCGAGACCGTAGGACGAGACAATCCGCTTGCCGCCGCGAACTCTTCCATCGTCCTGATCTTCTGTTCGGTCATGCCCTGCTTTTCCCATTGGGGTATCGAAGCGATTTTTCGGCGCCACCCACTTTTCTTTTCATGCGTAAATTTATTTCCGCCCAGAAGCAACAAATTTCAACACAACAGTGATCAGCAGTCCACGCCTTCACGTGCCTGCTGCAGTTCACGCCTATGTAACCTGCCCAAATTCAATCGTTATAATTTTTACACGTGAAAAATTTTATATTGACACACTGAACAAGCTCTAGCATGTCTAGGGGAGCTCAATCATGGGCTGAAGGCCCTGCCCTTCGGGAGGTTTGAAGTTGGCGACAACTGACGGACCAGCAGGAAAACCGTTGTTCATGTCCCATAGAAGGACGCCCCGGCGAGCGCCGGTCATTCGGAGGAAATCATGTTTCGCAAATCGCTCAGCCGTATTCTCTTTTCCGGCGTAGCTCTGGCCATGATGGCAGGTGCTGCATCTGCCGAAGGCATCGGCGCATCGCTTCTGACCCAGCAGCATCCGTTCTACATCGCGCTCGCAGATGCGATGAAGAAGGAAGCGCAGGCAGAAAATGTACCGCTGGAAGTCTCCATCGCCAATCAGGACCTGAGCAAGCAGCTCGCCGATGTGGAAGATTTCATCACCAAGGGCGTTGACGTCATCATCATCTCGCCGGTTGACAGCAAGGGCGTTCGCTCGGCCATCAACAAGGCTGAAAAGGCTGGCATCAAGGTCATTACCGTCGACGTACCGGCCAACAATGTTGATGTGACCTCCTTTGTGGGCACGGACAACTTCGCAGGCGGCGAAAAGGCTGCCGAACTGATGGCCAAAACCATTGGTGAAAAGGGCAATGTCGCCGTGATCGATTACCCGACGGTTCAGTCGGTCGTGGACCGTATTGAGGGCTTCAAGAAGGGCATTGCCAAATATCCCGACATCAAGATCGTGGCGATCCAGCCGGGCATCACCCGTCCGGAAGCTCTTTCGGCTGCCCAGAACATCCTTCAGGCCAATCCGGATATTGTCGGCATCTTCGGTTTCGGTGACGATGCTGCGCTGGCTGCTGCCTCGGCAGTAAAGTCGGCCAAGCTTGAAAACCAGGTCAAGGTGATCGGCTTCGATGGCATGGAAGAAGCCCGCAATGCCGTCAAAAACGACCCGGTCATGGTCGGCGTTATCGCCCAGTACCCGGACCAGATGGGCAAGGTTGCAGTTGAAACCGCTGCCAAAGTCATCAAGGGCGAGGAAGTTCCAGCCAAGCAGCCAATCGTTCCGGGCGTCGTCACCAAGGACGGCGAAACCAAGTAACACCGCGTGAAACAGCGACACTCCTCCCAGTCGCTGTTTCCTATCTGCGTGCGGCGGCCCGGCGAACACCACGCGCCTTGCCGCCGCCGCAACCCTTTTGAATTGCAGACTTCGCTCGGGATCGATCTTAAAATCCATTGCGAAACTGAATAACGGAGAGTGGAGGCCCCCAAAGTGACAGATACCGAGACAGCCACCAAATCCGAACGAAACGCCCTGCCGGATACGGTGCTTGAAATTCGCGATGTGGCGAAATCCTTCGGCCCGGTCATCGCGCTCAAGCGCATGAACCTGACCGTGCGTCGCGGCCGCGTGCATACGCTTCTTGGCGAAAACGGCGCCGGAAAATCCACCCTAATGAAGATTCTGGCTGGCGTTTTCAAGCCAACCTCCGGCACCATTTTGCTCAAGGGCGCGACCTATACGCCGAAAGACCCGCGCGATGCCCGTGCAAATGGCATCGCCATCGTCTTTCAGGAATTGAGCCTGTCGCGCAATCTCAGCGTGGCCGAGAACATCTTCGCCAATCATGAGCCAAGCCGCTTCGGTTTTGTGCGGGAGCGCGAACTGAACGCCGCTGCCGACAAGCTCATCGATGAGCTTGGTCTGCCTGTCGATGCACGCGCAAAGGTTGGCGACCTGTCGATTGCCCAGCGCCAGCTCGTCGAAATCGCCAAGGGCCTGAGCCAGCCTGCTGACGTCGTCATTCTGGATGAGCCGACCTCATCGCTCTCCGACAGCGAAGCGGAAATCCTGTTTTCGATTATCGAGCGCCTGAAAGCCAGGGGCACAGCCGTTATTTATATTTCGCATCGCATGGAAGAAATCATGCGGCTTTCCGACGACATTACGGTCGTTCGCGATGGCGAATATGTAACGACCACGGAAAAGAGCGAGACCACAATCGAGCGGCTGATCGCCCTGATGGTCGGCCGTGAGATGAACGACATCTATCCGCCGCGCGAAGCGCCGAGACCATCGGCAAGCGTGCCGCCCATACTTGAAACGAAGAACCTCTCGGTTGCGGGCAAATTCAACGATGTTTCCATCGACGTGAAACCCGGCGAAGTTCTGGGGCTTTTCGGGTTGGTCGGTTCTGGCCGTTCGGACGTGATGAAGGCATTGTTCGGTATGCTGCGGCCCACGGGTGAAATCAGGCTCGACGGAGAGGTCATCACCCTCTCCTCACCGACCGATGCTATTCGCAACGGCATTGCTTTCGTGACCGAGAACCGCAAGGAAGAAGGTCTCGTTCTGCCACACAGCGTTGAGCGCAATATCAACATGGTGGCGCTCGGCCAGCTTGCAGGGCCTTTCGGCCTCATGCGCTCGAAAGCGGAGCGCTCCGCCGCCAAGGCGGAAGTGCTGCGTCTTGCGATCAAGACAGCATCCATCGACACGGTTGCCGGGTCGCTCAGCGGCGGCAACCAGCAGAAGATCGTGCTGGCAAAGTGGCTGCAGACAAAGCCGCGCATCCTCATTCTCGATGAGCCGACACGCGGCGTCGATGTCGGCGCGAAATTCGAAATCTATCGCATCATCCGTGAACTTGCCGCCAATGGCGCGGCGATCCTGATGGTTTCCTCCGAACTGCCGGAAGTGCTGGGCCTGAGCGACCGCGTGGCCGTCATGCATAACAAGCATGTCGCCGCCATTGTCGATGCCGATGGCCTCACGCCAGAAACCGTCATGAGCTACGCAGCAGGAATGCACCTATGAGCAACGCACAAAATATTCAGAAGAAAGCCGTGGACGCGGAAGTCCGCCGTTCGCTTTTCAGCTCCCCGCTGATCCGCCAGTATGGCGGCATCATCATCTCGCTGGCCGTGCTCTGCGTGGTCTTTGCAGTGCTGAACCCGCGCTTTCTCGCTTTCAACAACTTCATGAACATCATGCAGCAGGTGGCGGTGATTGCCGTTGCCGCCTATGGCATGACCTATGTGATCCTGCTCGGCGAAATCGACCTGTCCATCGGCTCGATCATCGCAGTTTCCGGCATGGTGGCGGCGCAGGCTTTCGCCATGGGTTTCGGCTTCGTGCCGACCGTCGTTTTCACCCTTGCGGCGGGCGCCATCATGGGTGGCCTGAACGGCGTGCTTTCGGCAAAGCTGATGCTGCCCTCCTTCATCGTGACCGTTGCGACAATGGGCATCTATCGCGGCATGGTCAGCCTGCCGACCAATGGCGCACCGGAAATCATCGAAAACGATACCTGGCTTGCCATCGGCTCGGAAAACTGGCTCGGCCTGCCGATCATCATCTGGATCGTCGGCGTTCTGTTCATCTTCAATTATATCCTGCTGTCGAAGACCGTTTTCGGTCGCCGCATCTATCTGTCGGGCGGCAACAAGGAAGCAGCGATCTATTCGGGCATCCGCGTCGACCGCATCAAGATCATCGTCTTCATGCTCTCCGGCGTCATGGCAGCCATCAGCGGCATTCTCCTCTCCTCGCGCCTGTCCTCAGCACAGACCAATGCAGGCATGGGCTATGAACTCGACGCCATTGCGGCGGTCGTGCTTGGGGGCACCTCGCTTGCCGGCGGCGTCGGCACCATGGTCGGCACCATTCTGGGCGCGCTCATCATCGGTGTCATCAACAACGGCATGAACATGCTGTCGGTGCCCTATTTCTATCAGCTCATCGTCAAGGGCGTGGTCATTCTGGTTGCCGTCTGGCTGGACGTGCGCTCGAAATCCATGCGTACGTAATCGCGGTGCACCTTATGAAAAAGATCATCACCATCGGCGAGATCGTCGTCGAAATCATGGCCGTGGAAACCGGCAACGGTTTCAAGACCGCCATCCCATTGATCGGGCCGTTCGCCTCCGGCGCGCCCGCAATCTTCATCGATCAGGCCGCCAAGATGGGCCAGTCTTGCGGCATGGTCAGCGCGGTCGGCAATGATGACTTCGGCGCGCTCAATATCGAGCGCTTGCAGAAGGACGGCGTGGATATTTCGGCCATCGGCGTACATCCGACAGCCGCCACCGGCAGCGCTTTCGTGCGTTATCGCCCGGATGGCAATCGCGATTTCATCTTCAACATCAAGCACAGCGCATGCAGCGCCATCGGCCTGACGCCGGAAGCTGAAATGCTGATCGAGACCGCCGATCACCTGCATATCATGGGCTCCGCCCTGTTCTCCGAAGGCATTGTTTCTGCAATCCACGAGGCGACGATCCGTATCAAGGCGAAGGGTGGCACCGTGTCCTTCGACCCGAATATCCGCAAGGAAATGCTGGAATTGCCGGGCATGCGCCAGGCACTGGCCCATGCGCTGGAAAACACCGACCTGTTCATGCCGAGCGGCCCGGAAATTTTCCTCTTCACCAAGGCGACCGAGGAAAAGGCAGCCGTGGAAGAACTGCTGGCGCGGGGCGTGAAGGCCGTCGTGGTCAAGCGCGGCGCGGAAGGCGCAAGCTATTTCGATCAGTCCGGCGAAGTTTTCGCGCCTGCTTTCAAGGTCGATGAGATCGACCCGACCGGAGCGGGCGATAGTTTTGGCGCGGCATTCGTCACCTGCTGGCTGCGCGACATGGCACCGAAAGAAGCCCTCGTCATCGCCAACGCCACCGGCGCACGCGCCGTCGGCGTCAAGGGACCGATGGAAGGCACCTCGACCATGGCCGAAATTGAAGCCTTCCTGCAGAAAAACGGAGTTCCAGCATGAGCAGCACGAATGTTCTGAGCGCACTTCCCGCCCGTTATGCAAGCGGCGTTCGCGGCGGCATCACGTCGATCTGCTCTGCGCATCCGCTGGTGATCGAGGCCGCGCTTCTTGAAGGCATCGCGACCAGCACGGACGTGCTGATTGAGGCCACCTGCAATCAGGTCAATCAGGACGGCGGCTATACAGGCATGACGCCTGCCGACTTCCGCCGCTTTGTGGAAGACATCGCCGCCCGTGTCGGCTTCGACACCAAGCGGCTTATTCTGGGCGGCGACCATCTCGGCCCCAACCCGTGGAAGCATCTGCCCGCCGAAGAAGCCCTTGCGAAGTCGGATGTGATGATCGACGCCTTCGTGCGCGCTGGCTTCACCAAAATCCATCTCGATACCTCGATGGGCTGTGCTGGCGAGCCGGTCGCACTGCCCGATGCCGTGACCGCCGAGCGCGCAGCGCGCCTGGCCAAGGTTTCGGAAGCAGCAGCCCACGAAGCCGGATACGACCTACCGGTCTATATCATCGGCACGGAAGTCCCTATCCCCGGCGGAGCGATGGAAGAAATCGAAGAGCTGGAGCTGACCAAGCCGGGCGCGGCAGTTGAAACCGTCGCCATTCACCGCAAGGCTTTCGCAGCACTCGGACTGGAAGACGCATTCGCCCGCGCCATCGGCGTCGTGGTGCAGCCGGGCGTCGAGTTCGGCAACGAAAATGTCGTCTTCTACAACAGTGAAAAGGCGACGGCGTTAAGCGGTGTTCTCAGCGAAATGGCGCAATTCGTCTTTGAAGCCCACTCCACCGACTATCAGCCGGTGGAAGCGCTTTCCGATCTGGTTGATGACGGTTTCACCATTCTGAAAGTCGGCCCCGGCCTGACTTTTGCACTGCGCGAGGCGCTTTACGGTCTCGACCAGATTGCAGCTTTCCTCGACAAACTGCCGGAAGAAGAAACCCTGCGCGGTAAGATGGAAGCGCTACTTCTCGCAGAGCCGAAGAACTGGGAAAAATACTATCACGGTGATGCGGAAGAACTGCGCCTGCAACGCCATTTCTCCTATAGCGACCGCATTCGCTATTACTGGCCGCATCCGGTCGCAACTGCTGCCGTCGATGCGCTTTTGAACCGTCTGGAAGGGCGCAAGATACCGGAAACGCTGATCAGTCAGTATCTCGGTACGCTTTATCCGGCAGTCGCCTCGGGTGAGATTGAAGCGACGCCCCACGCCTTGATGGTGGAGGCCGTCCGCAATGTGGTCCGGACATACGGCAAGGCTGTCGGAACTCATTAGAGCGGTTCCGGTTGAAACGGAACCGCTCTATGTCTTTGTTTGTACGCATTATCCTACGCAAAACCGCTTCGCACTTTTGCTGGAAATGCTCTGAAACAAAAAGGCGCGGTCAACACCGCGCCTTTCTTTTGCTCAGGCCTCTATCGGGCTTTTAAAAGCCTTGAGCCGCAAGGCATTGCTCAGCACGAAGATGCTGGAGAAAGCCATGGCGCCTGCCGCCAGAACCGGTGACAACAACGTGCCAGTGAACGGATAGAGGACACCCGCCGCGACAGGGATCAGCGCGACGTTATAGGCAAAGGCCCAGAACAGGTTTTCGCTGATATTACGGATCGTCGCCTTCGATATGGCAATGGCATTGACCACGCCGCGAAGATCGCCCGACATCAACACCACATCTGCGCTTTCGATCGCAATATCCGTGCCGGTGCCAATCGCAATACCGACATCGGCAGCAGCCAGTGCAGGCGCATCGTTGATACCGTCACCGACAAAGGCAATCCGCTTGCCACCTGCCGAAAGCCGCTTCAACGCTTCAACCTTGCCGTCCGGCAGCACTTCTGCAACGACTTCATCGATGCCGAGACGTTTTGCGATGGCTTCCGCCGTGCGGCGGTTATCGCCGGTGATCATGGCGACCTTCAGCCCCTGCTCGTGCAGGGCAGCAATCGCCGCTGGCGTGGTTTCCTTCATCGGGTCGGCAACAGTCAGGATTGCTGCCAGCTTACCATCGACAGCTGCATAGAGCGGAGACTGCCCCTCATCGCCGAGACGCTTCGCATCATTGGCAAAGACAGCAACGTCATGACCAAGCTTTGCCATGTAACGATCAGCGCCGATGGCAATCTCATGGCCGGACACATGAGCCTTCAGTCCAAATCCAGGAACGGCTTCGAAAGCCGATACATCCGCAAGCTTCAATCCCTTCTCTTTCGCTGCTTCCACAATCGCGTCGGCAATCGGGTGTTCGGAACGTGCCTCCACAGCCGCGACAAGCGCCAGAAGTTCGTCCTTCTCAAAGCCTTCGACGGTCGCGAAATGAGCCAAAGCGGGCTTTCCCTGTGTCAGTGTCCCCGTTTTGTCCACGGCAATAACGGAAGCATCGCGCAAGGTCTGCAATGCGTCACCGCGGCGAAACAGGACGCCGAACTCGGCTGCGCGGCCAGTGCCAACCATAATGGACGTTGGTGTGGCCAAGCCCATGGCACACGGGCAGGCGATGATGAGAACCGCAATGGCGTTCACCAGCGCGTAACCCAGCATGCCCGTGCCACCGATCACAAGCCACAATGCAAAGGTCAAAGCGGCAGCCGCCATCACAGCGGGTACGAACCAGCCGGTCACCTTGTCGACCTTTGCCTGAATTGGCAGCTTGTCAGCCTGAGCGTCCTCAACCATGCGGATGATCTGCGAGATCACCATATCGCGGCCAACCTTGGTGGCACGGAAGGTGAAAGCGCCGGTTTTGTTGATCGTACCGCCGACCACTTCCGCACCCTTTTCCTTGGCAACAGGTACAGGCTCGCCGGTAATCATCGATTCATCCACATAGGACGAACCTTCGATCACCTCGCCGTCGACCGGCACTTTCTCGCCGGGGCGGACTTGTACGACGTCACCAGCGCGAACATCTTCCAGCGGCACATCGATCGTCTCGCCATTACGCACCACACGCGCCGATTTCGCCTGCAGGCCAACCAGCCGGCTGATAGCCGCACTGGTGCGTCCCTTGGCACGCGCCTCCAGATAACGCCCGATCAGGATCAATGTGACGATGACGGCGGCGGCCTCGAAATAAACATTCACCGTGCCTTCCGGCAGCACACCGGGAAGGAAAGTCGCGACCACCGAATAGCCCCATGCCGCGAGCGTGCCAACCACAACCAGCGAATTCATGTCAGGCGTGCCGCGTAACAGCGCCGGAATGCCTTTCTTGAAAAAGCGCAATCCCGGACCGAACAGAACCAGCGTGGTGAGCACAAGCTGCAGATACCAGCTGTTCTGCATACCGATCCTGTCCATGACGAACATATGAACCGCCGGGATCAGATGCGAACCCATTTCCATAACGAAAACAGGCAAGGTCAAAACGGCAGAGAGAATGACGCTTTTCTTCAGTTCTGCCGCTTCAGCATCCCGCTTCTCGGACTGCGTTTCCTGCTTGACGTCGCTCTGCGCGTCATCCAGCGAACGCGCCTCATAACCTGCCTGTTCAACCGCCTTGATGAGTTCGGATGACTGTACCGGCCCGGCCAGTTCCACATGGGCACGTTCAGTTGCGAGATTAACACTGGCGCGTGTTACGCCCGGCACAGCATTCAGCGCCTTCTCAACCTTGCTGACGCAGGAAGCGCAAGTCATGCCTTCAATAGCGAGATCGATGCTCCCTGCCGGGACATCATAACCCGCCTTGCGAATGGCATCGATCACCGACGGCAAATCCGGTTCGCCCCTGAAAGTCACGTCGGCGCGTTCCGTTGCAAGATTGACGGAAACCTTGTCGACGCCCGGAACTTTGGACACGGCTTTTTCAACGGATGACACGCAAGACGCGCAACTCATCCCTTCGACGGGTACTGGAAAACTGATGGTTTCGTGATTAACAGGCCTGTTCATGGCAATCCCTTTCATCGCCCGGAAAGGGCATAATTCGAGAGTTGCTCCTTAGATAGGCCTTCCCACCGTTGGAAGGTCAAGCCCTTTTTAAGGCGAGGTTCGATTTGGACTTTTCGTTTGGTGTTATGGCTTTTCGAGCGCCGCTCAATAACAAGTGGGCGATGCCCTAAATCGGTAATCTGTTGTGTGCTGCAGGCATTTCCAGACCGACATTGCTGCGATTCTGGATAAAGGAATGCACGTCTCCGGCAGGCATTGGCCGCCCGGTCAGAAAACCCTGCACTTCGCCAAAACGCTCGGTCTTCAAACGTTCCAACTGTTGTGCGGTTTCCACGCCCTCGGCCGTCGTGACAATATTGAAGCCAGCACCGAGCGTTGCCACAGCCTGAATGATGGCCAGATCGCGCGTATCGACTTCGATCCCTGAAACGAAACTGCGATCAATCTTGATCTTATCAAATGGGAATGATCGCAAATAGCTCAAAGAGGAATAGCCGGTCCCGAAATCATCCATCGCGATACGAACACCCAATCGGCGAAGTTCGAACAGCAACTCGATATTGTTCTTGCTGTTCGACAGGAAGACCGACTCCGTGATTTCAAGCTCAAGCCTGTCGGGTGAAAGACGCGCTGCTTCCAACGCATCCGTGACGGAATGCAAGAGCGTGGTCTGACTGAACTGGACCGGTGAAAGATTGACCGAGACTTTTATGTCCTCCGGCCAGAGCACAGCTTCCCGACATGCAGTCCTTAAAACCCAGTCGCCGATCGGTCCGATGAGCCCGGTTTCTTCTGCCAGTGGAATGAATTCCGCCGGTGAAACCATACCGCGATCAGGATGACGCCAGCGGATCAGCGCTTCAAAGCCGGAAATCTTGCCGCTCTCAAGATTGAAAATCGGTTGATAATGCAGTTCAAACTGTTCATCCAGCAGAGCCTGACGAAGTTCGCCGGTCATGACATAACGCTTCTCCGCCGCCAGGCGCAGGGAGTGCTGATAGAACCGGAATGTACGGCGTCCACCTGATTTTGAAGCATAAAGCGCGAGATCGGCATTGCGCATCAGCACGTCGGGGTTGTCTCCATGCAATGGCGCCTGGGCGATGCCCATGCTGCAGGCGACGAATTCTGAATTGCGCACCAGTTCGAACGGATCCTGAAAAGCAGAAAGGATACGGTCAGCGAACATTGCAATTTGTGCCAGTGTCCCGCTCCGGTAGACAATGGCAAATTCGTCGCCTCCCAGCCGGGCAATGAATTCATCCGAAGTCGTGATCTGCTTCAGTCGACGCGCCACTTCCTGCAAAAGCTGGTCGCCAGCCTGATGCCCTATATTGTCGTTGATGTTCTTGAAATGATCGATATCAAGGTAGAACAAGGCAAAAGGCTCGGAATCCCCGCCCTTTTTCAACAAACTCTCTACATGGTGAGCAAAATAGGCGCGGTTCGGCAAGCCTGTCAGACTGTCATGCATGGCAATATGTGCCATGCGTTCCTCAATCTCACGCCGTTCGGTTATATCCTCAACAAGCCCGATCAAATAGCGGGGCTCGTTGCCTTCGACCGGTGGGATCGAACATTTTATGATCCGCATCGTTCGCGACGTTCCGTCCTTGCGCTCGATCTTGCGTTCGACGTTCAACACGCCCCGACGCCGCATCGCCGTGCGATCTTGCTGGATGATGACGGTTGCCTCGCGTTCAGGGAAAAGATCGAGGTCGGTCGAACCGATGGCTTCGTCTACCGGCTGTCCGCTCGCCGCTGATGCGGCCTGATTGTAGAGCACATACCGACCGTCATCGTGCATATCCTTGACGAAGACACCAAGCGGCAGATTGTTGACGAGGCTGTCCAGCAAGGTTTGGGCGTGGTTTGCCTGACGATTGGCTTCTGCCAACTCTGTCCTGTCCTGAACAATGGCGAGAATCGCTTCCTTGCCGTCAAACAGCACCTGACGTCCGTAAGTCAGAACGTCAATGATTTCACCATTCGCGCGCAGATGCTGCCAGCGCTCCGGTCGTTCAAGGTCGCTGCGATCACGAATGGCAGCCAGCATTCGATCCCGTTCTGTCTGGGGTCGAATATCGAGCACTGTCATGCCCGGAATTTCATCAGCAGTGTATCCATAGAGCCGATAGGCAGCGTCATTCATCACGATGAAATGCAGCGTCTCCGGGTCATAAACCCACATCGGTGTCGGATGGGTTGTGAAAAGGATGCGGAAGTCCTGCTCGGACGTGCGCGCCATCGTGCCTTCCGTCGAAGCTGAAGCGCCCCTCCGCTTCCTCATCGTAAATCCCTCATCCAACTGATCCTACTGGATAATCTCGATCCACCCTAAAAGTGGACCGTCAAGTTTCATGGCACCATGAGTAACACGCGGAAGATGCACCCCGAACATAGATTAAAGCCGAGAATTTTAATAAACCATATACAAATTGAGGGTCGATTTAAGGATTTTCTTTAAAACTGCATTTTTCCATCGCTTGACCGGCTTCAACTTCCAGCCTATGCCTAAAGACGCAAAATTCGTTGGGGTGCCTTCGAAGCAATATCAGGAAAAGTGCCAAGCGGTTTTCCGTCCGATGTTGCGACACAAAAGGCTGAGAGACGCTGATCGCGTTAACCCATTGAACCTGATCCGGGTAATACCTGCGTAGGGAACGGAGTTTGACGCGTCGCAGCCGAGGGTTTCCCTCATCGGAGTTCAAGCTCCAAACAGGTTCATGACGTCTCATTTTTCCGTTCGGAATGAGAGACGTGATGATGGACCAAAAAAACAGTTTCTCCCGAACCACATCAAACGGCAGTGCGGCATTCGTGCCCATATGCGTGACTATTGCCGGTTCCGATAGTGGTGGCGGAGCTGGCATTCAGGCCGACCTCAAGACATTCTCGGCGCTCGGCGTCTATGGTGCGAGCGTCATTGCCGCTGTCACCGTGCAGAACACCTGCACGGTGAGCGCGGTGCACGACATCCCGCCCGCCATCGTCGCAGGGCAGATCGATGCCGTCTTCAGCGATCTCGATGTAGCGGCGGTGAAGATCGGCATGGTTTCCGTGCCCGAAACCATCGAGGCCATTGCGCGGGGCCTTGCGCATTTCTCCGGCCCTGTCGTACTCGACCCGGTGATGGTTGCAAAATCCGGCGACCGGCTTTTGAGCGAAAACGCCATTGCGCTTTTGCGCCAGAAACTGGTTCCGCTGGCCACGCTGCTGACGCCCAACCGGCCTGAAGCGGCCTGCCTGCTCGACAGCGATCTGGCTCGCGACGATGTAGACGCCGAAGAACAGGGGCGTGCCTTGCTCGAACTCGGCGCGAAAGCTGTTTTGATGAAGGGCGGCCATGCGGAAGGCGAAATCTGCGTCGACCTGCTGGTTCGCCGCGATCAGCCCACGTTGCGTGTCGAGGCGACGCGTATCCGGACCGGTAACACCCATGGCACGGGCTGCACGCTCTCTTCAGCCATTGCTGCAGAGCTTGCCAAGAACCTGCCGCTCGAAAAAGCAGTCATTGCAGCCCATGCCTATCTGCAAGGGGCAATCCGCGCCGCCGATGCGTTGAAGATCGGACAAGGCCATGGGCCTGTTCATCACTTCCATAATCTCTGGAAAGTCCACTCAGAGGAGGCAATGTGATGCGCGTCACCATCATCGGAGCAGGTGTCGCCGGTCTAGTGTGCGCGGCAGAATTTCACGATCAGGGACATGCAGTCACTGTCATTGCCAAAAGCACTGAGATCGGTTCCGACAGCTGCTCATGGTTTGCAGGCGGAATGCTGGCACCATGGTGCGAAGGCGAGAGCGCGGAAGAGCCGGTCGTTCGTTTGGGACAGGAAGCGATCGGCTGGTGGGAGCGGCACGTTTCGACAGTCCATCGCAAGGGTACGCTTGTGCTCTCGCACACACGCGATGCGACCGAACTGCGCCGCTTCGCCCGCCGGACGGAAGCATTTGACACCATTGATCAAGACCAGATCAATGCGCTGGAACCAGACCTTGCCGACCGTTTTCGGCAGGGACTTTTCTTCGCGGCAGAAGGCCATCTCAACCCGCGCCAGACACTGATCGAGCTCGCCGAAAAACTGCAGAAGAAAGGCGTGGTCTTTCATCTGGGGCAGGATGTGAAAGACGTCAAAGTCGAGGCCGACATTACCGTCGATGCACGTGGTCTTGCAGCGCGTGATCAGTTGCAGGACCTGCGCGGCGTCAAGGGCGAGATGCTGGTTGTGCGCTCGCGCGATATCAATCTCAAGCGACCCATACGCCTCCTGCATCCGCGGATTCCGCTCTACATCGTGCCACGCGGCGACGGCGTGCACATGATCGGCGCAACGATGATCGAAAGCGATGAGCGGGGTGGCATCAGCGTGCGCTCGACGCTGGAACTCTTGAGCGCCGCTTATGCCTTGCATCCGGCCTTCGGCGAGGCGGAAATCCTCGAAACCGGCGTCGATGCGCGCCCGGCCTTTCCCGACAATCTGCCCCGCGTAAGACGGCGGGGCAAAACCGTCTATGTCAACGGGCTTTACCGCCACGGCTTCCTGCTTTCGCCGGCGATAGCGCGCATGGCGGTTGCGAGCGCGACCATGCCGGAGGATGCGCCAGAGCCCAAACCAGAATTTGTGGAGGACTATGCATGACGATCGTGCTGAACGGTGAGGTCATCACCACGGCAGCCGCCAATCTGGCGGCGCTGCTCGCCGAAATCGAACTGGATGAAGCGGTTGTTGCAACCGCGCTGAACGGCGAATTCGTGGCCAGCGACGAGCGCGCAGCCGCGACTCTGTCGGCTGGCGACCGCATCGAAGTTCTGGCCCCGATGCAGGGAGGCTGAGATGCTGGAATTCTACGGACAAAAATTTGAAAGCCGCCTGCTGCTCGGCACGGCGCAATATCCATCGCCGGCCATATTAGCCGATGCGGTGCGCGCTTCGCAAAGCGATATCGTCACCGTCTCGCTGCGGCGCGAAAGTGGCGAGGCCCGCGCCGGACAGGATTTCTGGGCGCTGATCCGGGAGCTGGGCGTGGCCGTTCTGCCCAACACGGCAGGCTGCCACACACCGCGCGAAGCGGTGACCACGGCAAAAATGGCGCGCGAAATCTTCGGCACCAACTGGATCAAGCTGGAGGTGATCGGTGATACCGACACATTGCAGCCAGACCCGTTCGGACTGGTCGAGGCAGCGCGTGCACTCTGCGACGACGGCTTCGAGGTCTTTCCCTATATGAATGACGATCTGGTCGTCGCGGAAAGGCTCATTGAAGCCGGTTGCAAGGTGCTGATGCCCTGGGGCGCGCCCATCGGCTCAGGCCGTGGCCTCAACAACCCTTATGCGCTGAAAACTATGCGGGCGCATTTCCCCGATATTCCATTGGTCGTCGATGCAGGCATCGGGGTGCCGTCCCATGCGGCGGCGGCGATGGAGTTGGGCTATGACGCCGTACTCATCAACACCGCCGTCGCCAAGGCTGGTGATCCCGTCGCCATGGCACGCGGTTTCGCGCTTGCAGTCGAAGCCGGGCGGCTTGCCTTTGAAGCCGACGCCATCGAGGCGCGTGACATGGCCGCGCCATCCACCCCTCTTCTCGGAAAGGCATTTTTGTGATGGCCCTCGATCCGTTCTACCCGATCTTCGACAGCGCAAAATGGCTGGAGCGCATGGTGCCGCTCGGCGTCAAGCTGGTGCAACTGCGCGTCAAGGATAAGAGCGAGCCGGAGCTGCGCAGTGAAATCCGTGCCGCACGGGAAATCTGCCTTGCACATAACTGCCAGCTGATCGTCAACGACTATTGGAAGCTCGCGCTGGAGGAAGGCTGCGACTTCATCCATCTCGGGCAGGAAGACCTCGACGATGCCGATCTCAGTGCCATTCGCGACGGTGGCTTGAAACTGGGTGTTTCAAGCCATGACGAGGCCGAACTGGACCGTGCCTTGTCGGTGAAGCCTGACTATATCGCACTCGGCCCCATCTATCCGACCATTTTGAAAAAGATGAAGTGGCACGAGCAGGGCCTGCCGCGCCTTGGACAATGGAAAGCGCGCATCGGCGACATTCCGCTGGTGGGCATCGGTGGCATGAGCGTTGAACGCGCGCCCGGTGTTTTCGAAGCAGGCGCCGATATCGTTTCCGTCGTCACCGACATCACCCTCAATGCCGACCCCGAAAGCCGCCTGCGCCAATGGATCGAAACCACGCGCGCTTATGCAGGCCATGCTCTGGAGCAGACCACATGAAAAAGACCGCCTTCGCCGCCCTGTTCGGCCTCGCCCTCACGGCTGCCACTTCGGCTCACGCTGACGACAAGCTGAAGCTCATTCTCGACTGGTATGTGAACCCCGATCACGGCCCCATCATCGTCGCCGACAAGCTTGGCTACTTCAAGGATGCCGGGTTGGATGTGGACATCGTCGCACCTGCTGACGCCTCGACGCCCACCAAGATGGTGGCGGCAGGACAGGCGGATCTCGCCATTTCCTATCAGCAGCAGGTGCATCTTCAGGTGCATGAAGGCCTGCCGCTTATCCGCGTCGGCACGTTGATCGACTCGCCGCTCAACTGCCTGATGACCAGAGACGATGGATCGGTGAATTCCATCGCCGATCTCAAGGGCAAGAAGATCGGCTATTCGGTCGCCGGAACCGAGGAAACATTGCTCGGCACCATTCTCGGCCAGCACGGCGTCAAACTCTCGGATGTCGAGCTCATCAATGTGAATTTCTCGCTCGCGCCATCGCTGATGTCGAAGCAGGTCGATGCGGTAATGGGTGCCTATCGCAATGTCGAACTGAACCAGATGGCTGTCGAAGGCGTGCCCGGAAAATGCTTCTTCGTCGAGGAAGAAGGCGTGCCGGTTTATGACGAGCTCGTCTATGTCGCAGCTTCCGACAAATTGGACGCGGCGGAAAAGGACAAGATCGCACGCTTCCTCTCGGCTACCGAGAAGGCCGCGCAGTATATCGTCAATCACCCGGAGAAGAGCTACGACGTCTTCGCATCCTATAGTTCCGAACTCAAGGACGAGCTGAACCAGCGCGCCTGGAAAGACACGGTCGCCCGTTTCTCCCGCTCGCCTGCAAGTCTCGATTACGGACGCTGGAGCCGCTACGAAACCTATCTCAAGGAAAACGGTCTCGTGCCTTCGGTCCTTCCGGTCGAAAAATTCGCCATCGACGTCAACGCGGAAGGGAGCAAGTCATGAGCCAGCCGCAACCGCATTATTCATCCGAACTGTTCACGCGCCTGCGCGCCGCGACGCTTGATGACTGGAAGCCCTACATCGATCATGAATTCGTGCGCGGATTGGGTGACGGCACGTTACCCAAGGCGGCCTTCCTGCATTATCTCCGTCAGGATTATGTCTATCTGCACCACTATGCCCGCGCCTTTGCGCTCGGCGTCGTCAAGGCCAACACACTGCAGGAAACACGGCTCTGCGCCCAAATCATGCATGGTCTGGCCGTCACGGAACTGCCGCTCCATGTCGGCATTTGTGCCCGCGAAGGGATCAGCGAGGACGAGCTTTACGCCACGCGGGAGGAGCCGGAAAACCTCGCTTATACGCGCTATGTGCTCGACTGCGGACAGGCGGGCGATTTCCTCGACCTGCTGACGGCGCTCGTGCCCTGCGCACACGGCTACGGCGAGATCGGCCTCAACCTTGCCGTGACCGCCCTGCCCGGTACGCCTTATCAAGAATGGATCGACACCTATGCGGGGCCTGACTATCAGGACATGTGCCACACGGTCGGCAAGCTGTTCGATCAAGCCGCAAAGGACCGCATCGGCGACGACTTTGAGAAAAGCCCGCGCTGGCCAAGGCTCTGCCAGATTTTCGCGACGGCAAGCAGGCTCGAAGCCGATTTCTGGTCTATGGGCTTGAAGGCCGGATAGTGAACGAAGCACTCCCGAACCGAAGTCGAAAAAAGCGTGCTGCCGACGGTTTACTGTCGGCAGCCATAGCGCTTGCCATCTGGCAGGCGGTGGTGAGCATCGGCCAGATGCCGCGCTTCATCCTGCCCGGCCCGCTGGATGTGGTGCGGTCACTGATCGGCAATGCCGGGCTGATTGCCGAAAACGCTGCCGCCACTATCGGCGAAGTTCTGGGCGGTCTGGCGCTCGGCTGCGCGGTTGGGATCGCAACCGCCATTTGCCTGATGATGTCACCGCTAGCACAGCGGCTCGTCATGCCCGCCATGGTGTTCAGTCAGGCGATCCCAATCTTCGCGCTCGCCCCCATTTTGACTTTGTGGCTTGGCTACGGTCCCGCATCGAAGATTGCAGTCACAGTGCTGATGATCTTCTTTCCCGTCGTTTCGACATTCTTCGACGGCATGCGGCGGACCGACAGCAGCCTTATCGACGCAGCGGAAATTCTCGGTGCCGGACGCATGGCGATCCTGTTTCGCATCCGCATCCCATCCGCCTTTCCTTCGCTGGCGTCGGGTCTGAGCCTCGCCGCAGTCTATGCGCCCATCGGCGCTGTAGTCGGCGAATGGGTGGGCGCATCGAAAGGTCTCGGCTATCTGATGCTGCTCGCCAATGGACGCGCCAAGGTGGATCTGATGTTCGCCTGCCTGTTCGTGCTGGCGGCATTCACCATGCTGCTGCACGGCACCGTGTCGCATTTCGCCCGCAAGCTTGCTGCCTGGCCTAAAAAAGCCGCATAAAAAAACCGGCGGTTTCCCGCCGGTTTTTTTGCATCCACTCACATTGCTATCAGGCCAGCGTATAGGCTGTCTTGACCGTCGTGTAGAACTCGGCGGCATAGCGGCCCTGCTCGCGCGGACCGTAGCTCGAACCCTTGCGCCCGCCGAATGGCACGTGGAAATCGACACCGGCGGTCGGCAGATTGACCATCACCATGCCCGCTTCCGAATTGCGTTTGAAATGCGTGGCGTATTTCAGGCTCGTCGTGCAGATGCCAGACGACAGGCCGAAGCTCGTATCGTTGGCGGTAGCAAGCGCTTCTTCATAATTCTTGACGCGGATGACCGAAGCGACCGGGCCAAAGATTTCCTCGCGGCTGATACGCATCTGGTTGGTGGCTTCGGTGAAAAGCGCAGGCTGGAGGTAGAAGCCCGGCGTTTCGCGGTTCAGACGTTCGCCGCCAAAAGCAAGCTTTGCGCCTTCCTTGCGGCCGATCTCGATATAATCCATGTCCTGCTGAAGCTGGCTTTCATCAACAACCGGGCCGATATGCGTGCCCTGCTTCAGGGCATTGTCGACCACAACGCTTTTCAGCTTTTCGATTGCAGCAGCGACAAACTTGTCATGGATACCTTCCGTCACGATGATACGCGACGACGCCGTGCAGCGCTGGCCGGTCGAGAAGAAGGACGAATTGACCACGGACTCGACAGCGACATCGAGATCGGCGTCATCCAGGACGACAACCGGGTTCTTACCGCCCATTTCGAGCTGGAAGCGGCGGTTGTGCTCGATGGATGCCGCCGCAACGCGCTTGCCCGTACCGGTCGAGCCGGTGAAGGTGACGGCCTGAACGTCCGCACTGTCCAGAATGGTCTGACCGACAACCGAACCCTTGCCCATGACGAGATTGAGAACGCCCTTTGGCAATCCCGCACGGTGCAGGATATCGACAATCGCCCACGAGCAGCCCGGCACGAGATCAGCCGGTTTGAACACAATCGTGTTGCCGTAGCAAAGTGCCGGCGCAATCTTCCAGGCCGGAATCGCGATCGGGAAATTCCATGGGGTAATGATGCCCACGACACCGATCGGCTCACGGGTGATTTCCACACCGATACCCGGACGTGCAGAAGGCAGAACTTCGCCAGCCAAACGCAGGGCTTCGCCTGCGAAGAAATCAAAAATCTGGCTGGCGCGAATGGTTTCGCCGATGCCTTCAGCCAGCGTCTTGCCTTCTTCGCGCGACAGGAGACGGCCAAGCTCGTCCTTGCGCGCCAGAATTTCATCGGCAGTTTTGCGCAGGATGGCGTGGCGTTCCAGAATGCCGGAACGCGACCAGGCCGGGAAAGCGGCTTTCGCGGCGGCAATGGCTGCCTTGGTGTCTTCGGCAGTTGCCCGCGCATAGGTCCCAACGACATCATTCGTATCCGAAGGATTGATGTTGGCGATCCCGTCGCCGCCGACCCATTCGCCCGCGATCAGATTTTGATGGACTGTCATGAACTCTCCCTGTGCGCCGCACGGCTCTGATATATCTCAGAACGACCCTTCACCCATGAGCGGCAGAATTGCAAGGCCGGAGCCGTCCTGTAACGGAAAAAGTGAAAATATCCGTTCAGCAAAGGGCTGAAAGCTGGATCAGCACTCCTTAAAACAAGGCTTGCAAATTTGTCACAGTCAAATGGTTGGATAGAAAATTCGTCATTTTGCGCCTTGGCAAAAATTTTTGCTCATTTATTGTGCACCCATCTGCAACACTGGCAAGAGGTATGAGATGCGTGTCTATTACCCATTCCCCATGGTGCCCAGTGTTTGCGCGGGCGCTTCCAAGCTTTAAGTCTTTGGCCCGCATTGCAGGCTGAGGCCTGAACGCCCTCCCTAAAAGGGCAGATTCCAAAACTTCCAAATTTGCCGCAGCCCTCACCGGCTGCTTGTTTTGTCTTCTTTAAAGGAACCAGAATCCGTTTAAACACGGCCTGGTATTATAGATATGACTCGGTTTCGCATAGATTTCCGGGGACCTGCCTTCCGCAATGTCCTCGGCTACACTTTCGGCCATTGGCGAAGTCAGCCCTTGCGGCTGACGCTGATGATAATCGGCATGCTGCTTGCAACAGCCGCAGATGTTCTGACACCACTCTATTCCGGTCGGTTGGTCGACGCATTGTCGCTTGGCGGCGACAGTGGATGGGATGCGGCCATCCACGCCCTGATCATCCTGCTTGCGCTGGGTGCGCTGGCGTTGATTACGCGTCAGCTGACCTTCTATGTCATCACGGACTTCACCTTGAAGATCATGAGCGACATGGCAGCAAGTTCGTTCCGTAAGCTGCAGCGGTTTTCGACAGACTGGCACGCCAACGCCTTTGCCGGATCGACCGTGCGCAAGGTCTCGCGTGCCATGTGGGCGCTCGACCTGCTCAACGATACGCTGATCGTGGCACTGTTGCCGTCAATCCTGATGCTGGTTGGTTCGGTGGTACTTCTATCGTGGTACTGGCCGCTGATGGGGTTGCTGGTTGCAATCGGTTCGGTGCTGTTCATCGTCTGCACGATCGTGATTTCGCTTGGCTTTGTTGCGCCTGCGGCAACGCTTGCCAATAGCTGGGACACGCGAATGGGCGGCGCTTTGGCCGATGCCATTTCGTGCAACGCCGTTGTCAAGGCATTTGGCGCGGAAAGCCGTGAAGATGCGCGTCTTGCAAAGGTCGTTTCCAAGTGGCGCGGTCGCACACGCCGCACATGGCTGATTGGTACGCTGAATGGATTCATTCAGGGCGCGAACCTGTTGGTGATGCGCGGCGTGGTCATCGCCTTTGCGCTCTATCTGTGGAGCCAGGGCAAGGCAACGGCGGGTGATATCACCTTCGTTCTGACAGCCTTCTTCATGTTGCAAGGCTATCTGCGCGACGTAGGAATGCATATCCGCAACCTGCAGCGTTCGGTCAACGACATGGAAGAACTGGTCGACATCGAGGCACAGCCTTACGGCATTGCCGACAAGCCAGGTGCACCGGCGATCAAGATTGGAAATGGCGAGATCACCTTCGATCACGTCACTTTCCACTATGGCAACCACGAAGCAGCCCTCTATCGCGACTTTTCGGTCAAGATCGAGGCAGGCGAACGGGTTGGTCTGGTCGGTCATTCGGGCTCGGGCAAGACGACATTCGTCAAGCTGATCCAGCGTCTCTACGATGTCAGTGGCGGTGCCATCAAGATTGACGGACAGAACATTGCCGAAGTCACACAGGCATCGCTCAGATCGCAGATCGCCATCGTGCAGCAGGAGCCAATCCTGTTTCACCGGACGCTGGCCGAGAACATCGCCTATGCCCGCCCCGGTGCGACACAGGCGGAAATCGAAGAGGCTGCACGCCTCGCAAGCGCGCATGACTTCATCAGCCGCCTGCCGAAAGGCTATGCAACGCTTGTCGGGGAACGGGGTGTGAAGCTTTCGGGCGGCGAGCGTCAGCGTGTGGCGATTGCCCGTGCCTTTCTGGCAGATGCACCAATCCTTATTCTGGATGAGGCCACATCGAGCCTCGATTCAGAATCGGAAGTGCTGATCCAGCAGGCAATGGAACGGCTGATGGTTGGTCGTACGACGCTTGTCATTGCGCACCGGCTTTCGACGGTTCGTGCGCTTGACCGGTTGCTGGTTTTCGACAAGGGCAAGATCCTTGAAGAAGGCGATCATGATGCGCTTATCCGCAAGCCGGGCGGTATCTATCGCCGCCTGTTCGAGCGGCAGGCGCTGGAACTGACCAAGGGACTGGAAGACGTCTTTTCGTAATCCAATCCGCTATAATGCCATGGACAGGGCCGGAATAGTTCCGGCCCTGTTTTCATTTTAGAGCATTCCCTGTTTTGATTGAATCATTAGAAATGCTCTATCTGTTTGTTTTTAAGCATGTCTTTATCCCGAAACCGGTTCCCACTTTCGGGAGACATGCTCCATTCATCATCCATTCAGATCACGGTGCGTATCACTCGCGGCCCAAGCGTGCCTTGACATTTCCATGACAGAAATGTGACAGGCTTTTTGTAGAAGTGCGGGAGTTAGTGAGTAAAACATGCCGGGTGTGATGGAAAATACCGCAGCGCGTCGCTGGAGCGATGCCGCGATTTTCGGGCCTGCCCGTATTGCCTGGCCGCTGCGCCTCGCCGCAATTGCGCTCGCTTCCATTGTACTTTCAACACTGCTGGTTTTCGCTGTCGAATGGATCGTGCGCGGCTCGTTCACCGACACGATGCAGTTCTTCCGCACACCGCATAAGCCTGCATGGACGACCGTTGCGCTCTTCGTCGTGGTCCTGACAGCAAGCGACGCTATTTTCGGACGCATTCACTATGGCTTCTTTGTTGTCGGCCCGCTGGCGCTTATTGCGGCCACAACTGCACGCGAAAAGAGCCTTTATCTCGGTGACCCGCTTTATCCGAGCGATTTTCTCTATGCCCGTCAGATCGTCGATCTTCTGCCGCTTCTGGTGCGTGACCGCCCGTGGAGTGCGGTCGGCATAGCCCTGCTTATCATCGCTTCGGCAGCGGTGATGATCACCGTGACGCTGTTCTGGTGGCGGCGCTTTGATCCGATCCCATGGAAGGGTCGGATGCTGCGTATTGCCTTCGCGCTGCCCTTGCTCGCCTGGTTCGCAGTGATTTCCGACTATGCCAGTTTTTCGCTGGCGCGCGACCGTCTGCGCATCCTGCCGATCATGTGGGACCAGAAGGAAAACTACGCCCATAACGGCTTTACCATGGCCTTCATCCTGAATGTGCCAATGGCTACCGTCTTCGCTCCAGAAGGCTATTCTTCCGAAGCAATTGCCGCCATCGAACCGCCGGCGCAGTTGATCCCTGCTGCATTCGATACCAGCAAGCCTGACGTCATTATGGTGATGAGCGAATCCTTCTGGGATCCGACCCGCCTTCCGGGCGTGGCTTTCAGCGCCGACCCGATTCCCACAGTCCGGGCGGAACAATCCGGCCATGTCTTCTCGCCAGAATTCGGTGGCATGACTGCCAATGTCGAGTTCGAGGCTCTGACCGGTTTTTCCAAAGCCTTCCTGCCCTCCGGCAGTATCCCTTATCAGCAATATATCCGTCGCCCGCTTCCCTCGCTTGCAAGCTTTTTCAAGGATCAGGGTTATGCGACGCGCGCCATCCACCCCTATCGCCAATGGTTCTGGAACCGCGGCCCCGTCTATGAAAGCATGGGCTTTGACAAGTTCATGTCAGAAGAAAACATGCCACCGCTGGAAAAGCGCGGCTCATTGGCCTCCGACGCTGCTTTGACCGATGAAATCATCCGCGAAGCAGATTCCATGGATGCGCCGTTCTTCTTCTTTGCCGTCTCGCTTCAGGGACATGGCCCCTACGAAGCCAATCGTTACCCGGATTCCAAACTTGAGGTGCAGACTGACGCCAGCGAGCACACGCGCCAGTCGATCCGTTCCTATTCGCAAGGCGCCATGGATGCCGATGCGAGCCTTGCACGGTTGATGGAATGGGCGTCGAAGCGCGACCGCGAAACCATTCTCGTCTTCTTCGGTGACCATCTGCCACCACTCGGCCCCGTCTATGTCGAGACCGGGCTCATGGCAAACCGGGTCGCGAGCCGCACAGCGCCTGCCGCCGATATGATGCTGCAACACGAAACGCCGCTTGTTCTCTGGTCGAATAAACGTGGCGCCGAGCGGGGAACCGGTACGATCAGCCCTGCCTTCCTGCCCCTGCACATTCTGGATATGGCGGGTATGCAGCATCCCTATTACACAGGCTTCCTGCGTCAGTTGCATGAGCGCTACCAGGTCGTTGACAATCATGCGGTTTTCGACCGTTCGGAGAAAGTCGAGGAAGGCTGGCAACAGAGGCCGCCATTTCCTCCTCTCCTGCGTGACTATCAGATGCTGCAATATGACATGATCTTCGGCAGCAATTTCGCTCGCGAGCGGTTCTTCCCCTCGCGTCCAGCACAGAGTTAGACAGGCCTATACCGGCGCTTTTCCCGATGACTGGCGGATGATGAGTTTATACTCAATCCGCCGGGAGGCTGACAGGTGACCGGTTTCGATCTGGTTGAGAAGCATGTCCGCCGCATCGCGGGTCATCTCGAAAATCGGCTGGCGGACGGTGGTGATCTGCGGCGACACCATGCTGGCAATCGCGCTGTCATCGAAGCCAACCACCGTTAGCTGATCAGGTATCGCAATGTTGCGGTCATAGGCGACCTGCATGACGGCGGCGGCCATATCGTCGTTTGACGCAAACACAGCGGTGGGTGGCTCCTCAAGCGAAAGCAGCTTCTTTCCGGCAGCGAGACCGCTCGCAAAACTGAAGCCACCCTGTACCTCATAATCGGGATTGCGCTTGATCCCCGCCTCTTCCAGTGCGCGGCGATAGCCCGCGAGGCGCAGCTCTGCCGAGCGATGGGTTGGATCGCCAATCACGATCGCAATCCGGCGATGGCCGAGTTTCAGAAGATACTCCATCAGATCGACGCCAGCCGCTTCGTCATCGATCGTGACGCTATCGGTCGGGTGCACGTTCGCGTCGCCTGCGACACGGGCAAATGGCATTGCGGAAGCCGTCAGTTCGGCCAGAATTTCAGGATCGTCCGACATGGGGGGCGTCACGATGATGCCGTCGAGACCGGAAGCGTGGGCTGTTTCGATCAGCGCACCACGGATGTCTTCGCGATTTTCGACGGGGAAGATCAGCAGCCGGTATCGCGTGTCGCGCAGCCGTTCCAGTGCGCCCATCTGCAGTTCGGTGACATAGCTGGCGCTGGGGTTCTCGAAGAAAAGTCCGATCAGGTGAGAACGCCGTTCAACAAGGTTGCGCGCTGCAGCATTGGGACGGTAACGGAGCTCACTCCCCGCCTGCCTGACTTTTTCGCGAATGGCTTCGCGCACATTCGGTTCGTCATTGTAGACGCGTGAAACTGTCTTGATCGACACACCGGCAAGGCGTGCCACATCATGAATGGTTGCTCGTTTTCCTGCTGCGGCCATGTTGGATCGTCTCCCTCCCTCTCCGATCTAACTAACCGCTTCGCCACAAAACGAAAAGAGAAATCAGGGAACCGAACAGACCCGCGAACGCGTCAGAAACCGAACTTCGCGCCCATTGTCGAGGGAGAACATGCCTCCGCGCCCCGGAACGACATCGATGATGAGTTCGGTATGCTTCCAGACGTCATATTGCGGGCCGCTGATATAGACCGGAGCGTCACCGATTTCGCCCAGTTTTACATCCGTATCGCCGACAATAAATTCTCCTTGTGGATAGCACATCGGTGATGACCCGTCACAACAACCACCCGACTGGTGGAACATGATCGGCCCATATTCGGCCTGCAATTCACGGATGAGGTCAAGCGCTGCCGCCGTGGCGCTAACCTGACCCTTGCCGTCGCCGGGAGCTACCTCAACCATATCCTCCTCCATGATACGAAAGGGCGGAAATTCACCGCCCTCTCTTAATATTAGCCCAACTTGCCTATTGAGTCAGGTCCACGACTACGCGACCTTCAATATTGCCTTGGCGCATATCATCGAAGATGGAGTTGATATCTTCGAGCTTCTCCGTGCGGATGGTAGCGCGGACCTTGCCGTCGCCAGCAAAATCCAGCGACTCCTGCAGATCGAGCCGCGTACCGACGATTGAGCCGCGCACGGTGACGCCGTTCAGCACCATGTTGAATATTGAGAGCGGGAAGTCACCGGGTGGCAGACCGTTTAGAGATACAGTCCCACCACGCGATACCATGCCCAAGGCCTGTTCGAATGCGATCGGCGAAACAGCCGTAACCAGCACGCCTTGCGCACCGCCATCGGTTTCTTTTTTGATATAGGCCGCCGGATCATTATGCGTTTTGGCATTGACGGTAATCGTCGCGCCAAGTTTCCGCGCCAGATCAAGCTTTCTGTCGTCGATGTCGACAGCGGCAACGTTAAGCCCCATTGCCTTGGCATATTGCACCGCCATATGACCGAGGCCACCAACACCGGAAATCACAACCCAGTCACCGGGCTTGGTGTCGGTTACCTTGAGGCCCTTGTAAACCGTTACGCCAGCACAGAGAACCGGCGCGATTTCGTTGAAATCAATGTTCTTCGGCAAGTGACCAACGAAATTCGGATCGGCAACGACATATTCGGCAAAGCCGCCATTGACCGAATAGCCTGTATTAAGCTGCTCTTCGCAGAGTGTTTCCCAGCCGCCCAGGCAATGACGACAGTGGCCACATGCGGTATAAAGCCATGGAACGCCGACGCGGTCGCCTTCCTTAACGTGTTTGACACCGCTACCGACAGCCGAAACATAACCGACGCCTTCATGCCCCGGAATGAATGGCGGGTTGGGCTTTACCGGCCAGTCGCCTTCGGCTGCATGCAGATCGGTATGGCAAACGCCGGACGCATGGATGGCAACCTGTATCTGTCCCGGTCCGGGCTCGGGTATTGGCACTTCGTCGATTGTCAGTGGCTTTCCGAATGCGCGCACCACAGCGGCTTTCATTGTCTTTGCCATGAAGTTTCTCCTTCGTTGTCGAACTGAGCTGGCTTCCTGGGGGAGGGAAGAAATGAATGTCGAAAACTGAATGCTTTCCGGAGGCACTAGAAGAAGGTCGCCCGGGCGTTTCCGCCCAGGCCCCCTTGGGAGGGGTATTGGAAACCGTTATGCTCGACGCAATACTGGCATGAGGAACGGTTCCATCCCTTGATTGAGCGCAATACGAAGATGTTTTCTCCGTATTGCAGTTCCGGGGTCAGCTTCGGCTAGAAGAAACCCAGTTTCTTCGGGCTGTAGCTCACCAGCATGTTCTTGGTGTTCTGATAGTGATCCAACATTTTGAGGTGGTTTTCGCGACCGATACCCGATTGCTTGTAACCGCCAAATGCCGCATGTGCCGGATAGGCATGGTAGCAATTGGTCCACACACGACCGGCCTGAATGGCACGCCCGAAGCGATAGGCACGCGTGCCATCACGCGTCCATATACCGGCACCCAGACCGTAAAGCGTATCGTTGGCAATCGATAGCGCTTCCGCATCGTCCTTGAAGGTTGCAACAGACACGACCGGTCCAAAGATTTCCTCCTGGAAAATGCGCATCTTGTTAGTGCCCTTGAATACGGTTGGCTTGACGTAATAACCGCCAGCCAGATCGCCCGGCAGAATATTGCGCTCGCCACCTGCCAGCACTTCAGCACCTTCTTGGCGGCCGATATCAAGATAGCTCAGGATTTTTTCCAGCTGCTCACTGGAAGCCTGTGCACCGATCATCGTGGCAGGATCGAGTGGATCGCCCTGCACGATTGCATTCACGCGCTTGAGCGCCTTTTCCATGAACTTGTCGTAAATCGATTCATGGATGAGCGCGCGACTTGGGCACGTGCAAACTTCGCCCTGATTGAGTGCGAACATCACAAAGCCTTCGATGGCCTTGTCGAGGAAATCGTCGTCTTCCGCTGCGACATCCTTGAAGAAGATATTCGGCGACTTGCCGCCGAGTTCCAGTGTAACCGGGATGAGGTTCTGGCTGGCATATTGCATGATCAATCGACCCGTCGTCGTTTCGCCGGTGAAGGCGATCTTGGCGATGCGCGGGCTCGACGCGAGCGGTTTGCCTGCCTCAAGACCAAAACCATTGACGACATTGATCACACCGGGGGGCAAAAGATCGCCGATCAGATCCATGAGCACGAGGATCGATGCCGGTGTCTGTTCAGCCGGTTTCAGGACGACGCAGTTGCCCGCCGCAAGTGCCGGAGCGAGCTTCCATGTCGCCATGAGAAGCGGAAAATTCCACGGAATGATCTGCCCGACAACGCCGAGTGGTTCATGGAAATGATAAGCGACCGTGTCGTGGTCGATTTCGGAAATGCTGCCTTCCTGAGCGCGGATCACACCGGCGAAATAGCGGAAATGGTCGATGGCCAGAGGAAGATCGGCAGCGGTGGTTTCGCGGATTGGCTTGCCGTTGTCCCAGGTTTCGGCGGCAGCGAGCGCAGGCAGGTTTTCCTCAATCCGGTCAGCAATGCGATTGAGGATGAGCGCGCGTTCAGCCGCGCTCGTCTTGCCCCAGGCATCCTTGGCGGCATGCGCTGCATCAAGAGCCGCTTCGACATCAGCGGCATCCGAGCGGGCTACTTCGCAAAGCACCTGACCATTGACCGGTGAAGTGTTCTCGAAATAGCGGCCCGACTTGGGCTCGACCCATTTGCCCCCGATGAAGTTTCCGTAGCGTTTTGCGAAAGCCGGCTTCACGGTCCGGCTGAATTCAACCTTGTTCATGACATTCCTCCCAAAACCACGCTGCTCCTACAGCGTTTCATGAGTGAGGATCGCGCGGCAGCACGAAAGAGTCATCCCGCGCATTCAAGCTCGCAAGGTTATGTGTCGCAATATTGAGACAGTTGGGCCCGCTTATTGGTGATTAGTGCGGACGAATGATCTTCAGGCGATTGAGCTTGCGATGAAGCGTGGCGCGACTGATGCCCAAAAGGCCGGCTGCGGCCGAAATATTCCCTTCTGCGCGCGCAAGAGCGCGCAGAATAACGCTGCGCTCTGACTCTGCCATATCTTCACGAGGGTCAGCATGCCAGCCGAGAAGATCGGCTGCAGGCAACGGAACTGCAATAGCGGCATCGTCAAGCCCCATTGCCAGACGCGCCGCACGTGTGGCGCCGATGACCAGATCATCCTTGTCGACCGCGATCAGTGCTCCGCCGGTTCTGTCGGGGCTTGGCGCCAGCATGATACGAGCCTCGGGAAAAGCCTGACGGAAATTTTCAGCCTCGATGCGCCGTGCAGCATCGATCACAGCGACAGATATAAGCTGCGCAAAAGCCTCCGTCAGATCGGCGCGGCACGAGGAAACATCAAGCGCTGCCATCAAACGCCCTTGATGATCATGGATCGGGGCGACCGTACAGGAAAGCCCGATATTACGGGTATGAAAATGCTGGTCGCGATGAATTGTCAGCGGGCGCTGTTCAACAATGCAGGTGCCGATCCCGTTCGTGCCTTCGCTCTGTTCGCTCCAGACAGCACCGGTCCAAAGCCCCCAGCGATAGAATGTATCATCATCGCCCGGCGCACCACGACGTTCAACGGGAACGCCCTCGCTGTCAGCCAGAAGCACGCAACAACCCACACCACCGACGGCCAGATAAAGGCGATCCATACTGGCTTGCGCTATGCTGACAAGACGTTCGATACGTTGATGAGCGGTTCTGAATTCACCATCGGAAAGGGTGCGCACCGACCCCAATTCGGCAGGATCAAGCCCGTGCAGTTCCGACGAGCGTCGCCATGAGGCGACCAGAGCAGATCGCGCTGCCCCTCCCGCTGTCATGATCGCGGATTGAATCAGATCGGCATGTGTTCGGTCTTGCGGTGTGCCCATCTTTTCCTCCCAGGAAGGCTGGAACCCGCTGTCTGGGAGGATAATGACCGCTCAAAACACAACTGGCAAGTGCGGCTACAGATTGAGAGGGCTTAGGCGACGCGAGCAGGCTTCAGATATTCCTCAAGCGAGGAAACATCCGCCGCATTCAGGCGAAGACCAAGTTTCGTACGCCGCCACAAAATATCCTCGGCGCTCACCGCCCATTCATTCTCAAGCAGATACCGCACTTCGGCTTCATAAAGATCGGCACCGAAATGCTGTCCAAGGTCGGCAAGTGAAGTGGCTTCCCCAAGCAGAACACGAATACGCGTTCCATATTGCCGGAACAGGCGCCGCGCATGAGCAGGCGTCAGGAAAGGATATGCAACTTTCACCTTCTGCAGCTCACGCTCGAACTCGACATCCACGAAATCACCACCGGGTAACGGAGCAGCATGGGTCCACGGCGCACCTTTTTGCCCCAGCCTATGCTCGATCTTCTCCAGCATATGTTCGGCAAGTCGCCGCGCAGTGGTCAGCTTGCCGCCAAAAACGTTGATCAGAGGTGCAAGCCCATCGGGTGCGTCTTCTTTCAGGACATAATCGCGCGTTGCTTCCTGCGCCTTGCTTGCACCGTCATCATAAAGCGGGCGCACACCGGAATAGGTCCAGACGATATCCGCGCGTCTGACCGGCTCCTTGAAATATTCGCTGGCTGCCGCGCAGAGATAGTCGGTCTCACCATCGGTGATCGCAACCTTGGCCGGGTCCCCCTGATAGTCCTGATCGGTTGTGCCAATCAGGGTGAACTCATCCTCGTAGGGGATGGCGAATATGATACGCCCGTCATTGTTCTGGAAGAAATAGGAACGGGGATCGGAGAATTTCTTGCGCACCACAATATGGCTGCCCTGAACAAGCCGGACATTGTGAAGCTGTCGATCTCCTTCGACATCCTGCAGAACCTTGTCTGCCCAGGGACCAGCAGCATTGACCAGCAGACGAGCCCGAACTTCCTCGCGCTCATGTGTACCGGTATCTTCGAGCGTGATGGTCCAGTATTCCCTGTCACGGCGCGCCGCCACGACCTTGGTTCGGGTTTGGATTATCGCTCCGCGATCCGCTGCATCACGGGCAGTTAAGGCAACGAAACGCGCGTCATCCACCCAACAGTCCGAATATTCGAATGCCTTGGTAAAAAGCGGTTTCAAGGGCTGCGCAGCCGGGTCCGAGCGCATATCAAGCGTACGCGTGGCGGGGAGCTTTTTACGCCCGCCCAGATGGTCGTAGAGGAACAGCCCGAGCCTCAACAGCCATGCAGGGCGCATTCCGCCCTTATGATAAGGCAGCACAAAGCGCATCGGATGAATGATGTGGGGTGCATTGGCCCACAACACCTCGCGCTCCATCAGCGCCTCGCGCACCAGACGAAATTCATAGTGCTCCAGATAGCGCAATCCACCATGAATGAGTTTGGTTGCCCGCGATGAGGTGCCACTTGCCAGATCGTTCATCTCGGCAAGGCCAACTGAAAATCCCCGACCAACCGCATCACGTGCGATACCGCAGCCGTTGATGCCACCGCCGATTACAAAAATATCAAATAGTTTCTCTTGCGCCATGGCGAACCCCGAAGACCACTCTCCGAAAACCAAAGCGAATATAAATCATTTCATACGAAAGCAAATCGAAAATAAACGAAACTATGCTTGTTTTTCTGCCGCCCGGCTTTCTCCAAGGGTTTCAATCAGCTCTACCTCACTTTCGTGGCACAGCTCCCGCAACTGGTTCGACGGACAATGGTCGGTAATGAAGGTATTGATCTGCGATATGTGGCCGATACGCACCGGAGCTGTCCGCTCCAGCTTTGTGGCGTCAGTCACAAGGATTACGTGCCGGGCATTGGCGATGATGGCCTGCGCCACCTTCACTTCGCGGAAATCGAAATCGAGCAAAGCACCGTCTTCGTCCATAGCCGAAGCGCCGATGATTGCGTAATCGACCTTGAACTGGCGGATGAAATCAACGGCGGCCTCGCCAACAATCCCTCCATCAGACGGGCGCACGACGCCACCTGCCACCACCACCTCTATAGAGGGGTGAACACGCAACGTATTGGCAACATTGATATTATTGGTGATGACCATCAGATTGTTGTGGTCGACCAGCGCTTGACTGACGGCTTCGGTTGTGGTGCCGATATTGATGAACAAGGAAGCACCGTCCGGAATGATTTCTGCGGCAGCGCGCCCGATCGATTCCTTTTCATGCGCGGCGATGCGGCGTCGTGCTTCATACTCCATGTTCTCGACGCCGGATGGATAGAGCGCACCCCCATGGATGCGGCGCAACATCCGGGCGCGGCAAAGATCATTCAAATCCTTGCGGACCGTCTGCGGCGTCACCTCGAAAGCCGCAGCCAGATCATCCACCAGAACCTGCCCTTGCTTGCGAGCGAGCTCAAGAATTGCATTGTGACGGGGAGTGAGCTGCATTTTTATCCCGGATCTGGCATTATTCTGATTACGTTCGGGTAATTTCGCGTTTTTTCAATAGAAAGCAACCATTTCAGTTCGAATGGCTTCGAATAGCATTCGCTTTTCAGCAATTTTCGATATTTGTCGCTTTCGCCCAATGGCCAACAAAAGCAGCATAAATTCAAGTATAAACATTCGTTTACATTTCAAACGAAACGCATATTTCACCGATCAATGTCTAAAGCTCGACCGCCCCTTCGAACGGCCCGATGCAACTCTCATAAACCTAATCGCTAATAGAGAATCCAATATCTATATTCACTGAAAATCGAACAGTTGTATTCTTTCAGTTATCTCTTGCACACGAAAGACTGAAGCAAAGCAAGAGTTACCGGTATGGTAAAAACTTCGCATAGCGCATTTATCCCGGTTCGATGTAACTAAAAAACAAAACCATCGAGCCGTTTAATGATGTTGTTTGGCTTTGGTCGAAGAATGTGGGGAATGAGTAGCGTTATAGCGTAGCAGATCGAGTATGTAATCAGGCTCTGGAAGGCTGGTATTTCAGGGGAGACTGGACTGAGAGCCCAACAAAAGAACATCCATCCTTATTATGGAGGAGCGGATCACCAGTTCGCCCCTCCATATTTTGTGGGCAACAGGCGCTGAGCCAGACCAACGAAAATCGAAATAGTCAGTCGAAATCGAACTTCTCGCCGTACATTCTGTGCAGTTTGCACGCTACTTCCGTGCGGTTCGCGGCACCGATTTTCTTCATGATGTTATGCACGTGTGCCTTTACCGTGCCTTCGCTCATACCGAGTTCGAACGCGATGATCTTGTTCGATTTGCCAATTCGGATGGCATGGACGACCTCGATTTCTCGTGCCGTGAGCAGTTCACCCAAAACATCGTCGTCGATATCGGTCGGCGCGGTTTGGAAAACCATGGAGGCCGGAACATACATACCGCCAGCGGTGGCAAGATGGATGGCTTCAACACAAACTTTGATATCGACTGAAGTGGGAATGTAGCCACGAGCACCGATTTCCATGGCGCGCACAACCTGGGACCACTCCTCGCGTTCGGCGAGAAAAACGACCGGAACCGGACGCCAGAGTTCGATCACAGCCTGCAACTTCTCCGAAAAAAACGGATCGGCCAAACGCTTTGAGCCGATATTGATCAGAACAACAGCAATATCGTCCGTTGGATCTGCGAGTTCAACCGCCGCTTGTGTTTCCACGGGAAGCTTGAGTCCGTTCAGCACAAGCCCGTTATAAAGGCACTGCCGCTCAAGATTGCTCTTGCATACGAGCAACAAACGCCGACCACGTGCTGCCTCAATGCTTGCGGCGTTTCCCCTGTCGCCCATGCTTTCCGAAGCAGCCCAAAGGCTATCCCCTCTTGTTTCCAACATGTGATACTCCCGGCGCTACTCAAGTTGCTCTATGTTTATGCATCCAACTATTACTTTCGTCAGAGACGAGTGATTTCCGGTGCTTGTCTGGATAGACCTGTAGCCTTGACTGGGGTAAATATTGCTATCGGGAAATAATCGTGTCATTAACTTATGTTAGCAATGCAGAAAATTTATGACCGTCCATAAGAACGACTTGGAGAGAGGTAGGATATAGCCTCTATATCTTTCGTTTAGTTGGTTTTCGATTTTACTGAATTCGTCAGCGCAAAGGGGGGCAATTGCGCGTTCCAAAGCTCAGGGGCACTCAGACTTCCAACTGAAATGTTCAACTGGTTGTTTATTCGATTTCCGCGCAAAACCGCCATGCGGTATGGTGGAAGTGCTTTAAATTGCATATCGATTTGATTGAATCGAACGAGCGCCCTAACTGTTCATGTTGACGCGCATCTTTTCCGAAAGGCTGTTTCACAAATTTCGGGATACGCTCTAGTGGGTTAGAAATGCATAGTGGCAAGCAGATCACAGACCCATCGATTGAAGCGCTTATTGGTTTATTGGAGGCACCTCCAATTCTTGCCAAGCTGGAAGCGCGGGAAACAGATGCGCTTTCTTCTCTCACTGTTATCGAAAACGATTATGCGGCCGATGCCACCATCATTGAACAGGGGGCACGTGTCAGAAGCATCCATCTCGTGCGGTCCGGCTGGGGGTGCGTATATCGCGATCTTTCAAGCGGCGAGCGGCAGATCATCGACTTTCCCATGCGAAGCGATTTTCTCGGACTCCGAACCGCCGATGGCTACAGCTACAACACAATCGCGGCAATTACGCCTATGTCGGCTTTCGAGATTCCGCTTGCCTCACTTGAAGCTTCTATCGAACGCGCGCCACGTCTCAGTCTGATCCTTATCGAACTTCTGGCGCGGCAGCGGTCGATGTTGATCGAACATCTCACCAATATCGGATGCCGCGCGGCGTTCGTCCGAACTGCGCATCTGTTTCTGGAGCTTTCCGACCGCGTGAAATCGTGCGGAATGGGTGATCCGAATTCGTTCTACTGCCCGCTGACGCAATATCAGCTTGCCGATGCTCTTGGGCTGACACCGATACATCTCAATCGGATGCTGCGTGACCTGCGCGAGGAAGGGCTGATCCTGTTTCGCTCAAACCGAGTGGAGATACTGGATCGCAAACGCGTGGTCGCCCTCGCCCAATATGATGGGGAGTTCATGCGCATGTCGGTTTTCGGGAAAACGGACTAAGTGAGCGCAACAACGTTCAATCATGACCCATTGAGGATGATAGAAGGCCCGAAAACGGGCCTCCTTTTTATGTCAGGACGTGACTGCCGTAAGCAGCGACTGCCAACCAGTCTCTTGACCCGGTTCTCCCGGATTTATCGAGATCATGACACCGGTTTTGAGGCGTCGTCGCAGCATGTCGTTTTCATCCGGTACAATCCGAATTACACCTCCATCGCTAAGTGCCTGAAGGCGAGCACGAGATAATTTAAGCTCAGCTGCAAGCAGACGATCAAGGCGAATGCTGACCGGCAGGGCAATTTGCAATTCGATCTCGATTGCCTTGCAGCTGGCAGCTCCACACACGATACGTTTAGCAACATCGTACTCCGGGAACTCATCGACGCGTTGCGATTTCCGTTTCAGTGCCTGCATATTAAACGCCTCGACCCAAATCCATTGCGGATCGTTGGAATGAACTGCCTCCAGTATCCTGGGATTGATCTCGCGGATATTCTGTCGTTCGAAGATCGTCCGGTTCCATGTCTTGTCGCATGTCAGGCATTTATAGATCAGCCACGCATCAAGCTTGCGACCGTTGGCATTCAACCGAACCTTTCCACTTGATTGAAAAGGCTTCAGCTTGCCGCATCCGCTGCACGCAATCCAAGGCTGGGGGGCAGTTTTGGGCGTGATCATCCACCGCACCCGAAGAGTATCGCTCATAATATCTCGGTCTTCCATTTTGGAAGTTCACCAAGATGGCGAATGAGGTGCCCAATCCGGGCGCGGTATGGCGATATTTCAAGTGGCTGAAGAGCAGAGACAGCGCAAGCTGTCCGGCACATTTGACAATGCCAAACCGGTCTCTAGCCACCACCCAATGAACAAGTTCACACGCCCGACAGCTCTCTGCTGTCAGGTCGCATAGGTGAAACTGGGTTGAGACCGGTATTAGTTAGGCAAAGTCTACCTCAATGCGCCAATGCTCTTCGAAAATGCACTTACCACAGTATCCGTTTAGGAGGTAGCCAATACTGATGCTCTGAAGGAAAAAAGCATCGCCTGACACACAAGCAATTGCCCATCATCGGCGATGATATACTCTGTCTGATACTAAAAATCGGATGAAAGAGGAGCCTTCGCTCTCAGGAAAATGGTCGGAGTGAGAGGATTCGAACCTCCGACCCCCTCGTCCCGAACGGCGGATGCTTCGATGAAACGCAAGGTTTCTGGTGTGACGCATATCGAGTGTTCACCGTCTGTCCGGCTTCGGACTGATTAAACGGTCCGCATTCGGTCCGCGTGTCTGATTTGTTCCGATCTATCTGGACGCCGCAAATCAGAGCGCTATTCTCCATATCAAACGGAGGATGCCATGATCAATCCGAAGCGTGAAGGCGACTATCCTGACCGGGATATGGATTTGCAGGAAATGATTGCCGCGATGCTTGTCGAAGCGTTGGACGCTGCCGAGGCCGCGGGCTGGGACCGGACTGACGCAGCAACGGCCATGGTTGAGGCAGCCATCGCTATTCATCAGGGCGAAACGGGAACGGCACCGGATGAGTGATCACCCCGGTATGTGAAAGCCGCCCTTCAGCATAAAGCCGATGATCCCGGCGATAATCCCGCCGATGATATACATGTTGATCGACTTCAGAGAGCTAGCGATACCATTCACCTTATCGTCAAACTTTTTGTCGAGTGACGTTATCTGGTTCTGAATGGTCTTCATCTGCTCATCCTTGCGCGCATCATCGATATCGTACTTCACGAGACGGCTTTCGATTGACGTGAGCCTCTGGACGTTGGCGGCAGCCGTATGCTCCAGATTGACCACACGTGAGCGAAGATCGTTTTCAGTGTCCGGCATGTTCGTTGCATCCATCCGCCCGGTTGCCCCTATTACTTCTTGTCGTGAATAGCACACTCGTCTTTCGACCAGACGCCGCCAGCACAGCCGCGCACTATGGTGCGGTCGATCTTTCGTTGGTCTGCCTCGGTTGCCCCGCGAGCGCCCAGCAGATCGGTTCCGAGAACATTACGGACGCCGCTCACATTTGCCGGTCCTGAATGTCCACACCCCGCCAGCGTCAATGCACTCATCATAAGAGCGAGCAGCGTCCAGAGCTTTGCCTGTGGCTTCATTGTTCTGCCTTTCGATCTTGGTTTCGATGCTGGTCCTGCCTGATAGCTTTCCGGCGAGATAGCTACCGCCAGCTATAAGGGCGGCAGCAGCGAGGCCAGCGAGCGAGTATTTCAGCCATGTTGGGATGAGCGCCCATACCGCGGTCATATCGCATCAACCAGCTTTTCAAGCTTGGCCCTCGCCTGTGGCATGGTGAAGATTGCATATCCCGCAATGAGGATGATCGCAGCCACGATGACCATCTGCACCTTCCAATCGACAAACGGCATCACCGCAGCGCCACCGCCCGATCCGAACCAAGTCCAGAAACGGGAGGATTTCGAGATTGGCTTTTCCTCGACTGGCACGGGAACCACTTCCGCAGCCGGAGCGGTAACGACCTGCTCGACCCCATAGCCTTCGGCCAGCAGCGCCTTGTCATAGTCCCTCGCATATCCGGCGATCAGTTCGGCCTTGTCCGTACCGTTGACGATCCGGCGAGCGTTCTTGAAGTCGGACTTCTGCAAGGTGATGTAATCTGAAAGCTTCTTGCCGGTGAACCAGCCCTCGACCATTCCAGCAATGATGATCGGTGCCGCATATTCCGGTTTCAGCAACAGTTCCGGGCTTCGGATGAAATCGACGCCAAGGATTTTCCCAGCCCGTTCGTAGTTATCGCGCCAGGTGATTTGCACGTAACCGCGCCCGAAGAATGGCCAGTACTTCTTTGACCGAAGATACTTTTCGCCGCCCTTTTCGATGATCGGTTTCATCGTATGCGCCGTCTCGTGATAGGCGGTCGCGAGAACGTAGGCCATCTGATTGCGCAATAGGCCATGCTTTCGACCTGCCTCAATCAAGAGGCGGGTATCGCCAAGGTGCATATCCAAGGTGATTTCCTTTCGGCAAAGAAAAAGCCGCCTCACTCGGCGGCCAAAGTGGTGGTATTTAAGAGCAGTTGATTTACCCCAGCGGCTGTGACCAAATGGTCACCAAATAATCGATCCAATCGATTTCAAGAGCATGGAGGGGATATGCTCGACCTTACTGGGAGATTACGTACTTTTTTTCATTCGAATGTGGACGAAATACCTGATCGTTTGTTGAAGGATGTCCATAGACGAATGAAGCCTGTCATCACTGACAACATCGAATTATTGCAGTCATTTTCTCGGAAGCAGCGTGAATATTTCGCGCTAAAGACTGGGACTATGGTTCTCTATATTGGCGACGAAGTTGCTGAAGTAATGAAGGCGGAGGAAGAAGGGGCACTTCGCGCCGCCCCGAAGGGTTACGGGCTTGATCAACTCGTTGGGCTGAACATTGGATGCGGAGCAAGATTAATCTCGCCCTACCTGCTACCTGTAGATATCATGCGGACCAACCACTACGGAACAGGGGCTGGCGAACATGCTGCCCTGACTGCAACGGCACTCCTTTCACTTTCAGACGATCTCCCATTTAAGCCGAACTCCGTTGATTACATCGTTGCACTGCACATGCTTGAGCATGTCGCCAATCCCGTAGAAACGGTAAATCACTGGCTTGATGTCATTAAACCGGGTGGCGGCATCGGTATTGTTGTTCCTGACTGGCGCTATACATGGGATAGCAGGAAGGACAAGGGCAAGTTCAGTCACAAGTGGAACCCTACCCCCAATTTTCTTCAACAGCTTTATCGCGACTACTGGCAATCGAAATGCACTCTGGAACATATCGCAACTTATGACTTTCGGCTGTCGTTTGATGTTGTACTGAGAAAACACGGTACATTTGAGCCGTTTCAGCTGCCAAACCCCGACAAAATACGGTCGGGTCACGAACTTCACGAAGCCGGTGAGTTCCTCGGTGATTTCTGACATAATATTTCACAGAACGATAATTGACCGAAAGACACAGCCGCCTTAGAACCCATAGCGATTTTAACCGTTTGAACGTAGGCCAATGTCGAAAATCACTGTTTTGATACCTGTTTATAATGCGCCGAAGGCAGTAGATTTTCTGCTTAAGTCACTCCGCGACAATACCAATCGCTCTTTTGTTGATCAGATCGTAATCGGGAATGATAATTCCGATGCTATGACTACCGCCTTAATTGATGATCTGACTGAAGGGGATGAACTTTTCCATCACATCAAGCGTGAAAAGAACCTCGGTTTCCTAGGAAACGTCAACGATCTATTCAAACGGGCGACAGGTGATGTCGTTGTACTGCTCAACTCGGATACGATCCTGCCTGCTGGTTGGGCTGAGCGGGTTCTTGCTGCATTTGAAAGTGACCCGACTATTGGTCTTGCCTGCCCCCTGACGACGAACGCAACGAACTTGGTATTGAAGCCAGCTCCGGGTCAGCACTGGATTGATGTTGATCGAGCAATTTCTACAATCCCCCCGGTTTACCCGAATTGTTCGCCAGTCGTTGGCTTTTTCCTTTGCATTCGACGCGCGTTTTTCAATGATGCCGAATTGCTCGACCCCATCTATGGCAACGGCTACTGGGAAGACACCGATCTTCATTTCCGTAGTTTGAAAAGAGGATATCGAAACATTGTTATCGATAATCTGTTTGTGTTCCACAGCAACCACAGCCCAAGCTTCAGCATCGACAATGATCTAAAACAGATCAATGATACCAATCAGAAAACCTTCTACAGAAGGTGGCGCAAGCAATACCTTCAGATGGTTAAAACTCAGGCCGATCTTAGCCTGTCAAACCGCCATGCTATCCCGCGAACCGTCCAACATCGATACATATTTACCCGAAAGCTCGAAGTTCTTTTCGTATTGCCAGCCGTCCATGCAAATAGCGGCGGCATATCTGTTGTAATGAACTTCGTTGACGAATTAAATCAACGTGGCATTCCTGCAGCAGTCTATACGTTCGGTAAGTGCGATCTGATGTACGCACATACACATTTGCAAAATGTCCCGTTCATGGACAAGCAAGACCTGATCAACCAGATTGCCAGCGTGAAGTATGTCTTTGCGACAAGCTACAATTCGCATGATCACGCCCAAGCTCTTGCTTCGCACTATGGCTCAAAACTGGCCTGTTTTGTTCAAGGTCCGGAGGCCGCTTTCGCCAATGGCGTACACGCGGTCGCCATGCTGAAGCGGTACAATTCATATGACGTTAATGTTGCTGTCTCTGAATACCTTGCGCAATATGTCGAAGCTATGGGCGCTCAGGCTATCAAGATACCACTTGGTCCCTCGAAACTCGCTTTCTATGCATCTGAACGTGCAAAGCGGAGCCCGAAAGCGTTAGCTGCATGTATTCGCGAAGCCGACCTAAAAGGCACTGGTCGGCTTTGCGCAAACCTCGCAATGGCACAGAAGGCTGGTTTTGAAATCCATCTTTTCGGGGAAACCGAGGGATGGGACATTATGGATAAAGCCAAATGTCATGGCAATCTGACATCGGCGCAGTTGGCAAAACTATTCAGCCAAGTGTCGTATTACCTTGATACAAGCCACATGGAGGGCCTTGGTCTACTTCCACTTGAGGCCGCATTTTCAGGCTGCATTCCTATCGTTGCTCAAGAGATGGGCCTTACTGGTATCATTGAGGACGGCAAGAATGCCATTGTTCTTCCGCATGAGTTCCCCGGTATTCTGTTCTATAAGTCACTTCTGGAAGGCCGTGACGGCATCCGAACATCGGCACCGGGCCTAAGAGATAAGGTTTCTCTGGAAGCGGCAGTATCGAGTTTCATTGATCAGCTTTCCTTGGTGCAGTCCAGCGAAATGCCGGTGCATTTGTTGCCCGCACAGGACCACCACAACCCGTCAATTGTTGACGAAAGAGACTATTATCGTGCTAAACTGCAACAAGTTTATCGATCAAAAAGCTGGTGGCTAACCAAACCAGTAAGGTTCAGCGGTCGCTTGGCACGACGCATTTTGAAGGCGGAAAGATAATGCTGTTGGTTTTTGCTTTTATCCTCGGCGCGATTGTCGCAACAGTTGCATTTTACGTGTTCCGTGAACTGGACCCGGAGAATGACGTAGAAGAAGCAGACATCAGCGCTAGCGGCCTGCTGGCGTCACAACAGTATCCGTTCACATGGTCGCGGCATTCACCAAAGCCAGCAAAATTCGTCGTGCTTGGCGTCGTCGATGGAAATGATGTTGACAGTGAGAACGGCGAACTGAACTTGTCTATTCGCCGCCCAGGTGTTGTAACTCCGAAAATCGCGTAAGTTTCTATCAGGCGTCATAAACTGCAACGCTAAATGATTGATCGGTGACCGTTCCGGTTGCGTTTCGCACCTCGATAGTTACTGATGCCGCTGCTTCTGCAACAACTGCAACCGAACCGGCTCCCCCGACGACTGCGCCAACAACTTGTGGTGATCCGGAAGATGCCGGGTAGTTAAAGTTGATGGTGTACCGCCCGGAACCGGCTGTACCTTTCGTCACTGAGGCGACGTTGTGCTTTCGCACAATAGCGCCAGTGTCGTTGACGCGACATGCCGCGAATACCCGTGCTTGCGGAATATCCCAATTGCCGTTCAAGTCGGAAGGGCCGTCAGTAGCCGAACGGAAAACCGTTGCTTTATCGTAGTTGATCGAGTTCCCAACGTTGCCCGTGTTTCCTGTAATAGCCAAGCAGCGACGGCTCGCATTCGGAGCGTATGAACCGCCATAGTTGAAGCCACCACCCATTACATTGATACGACCGTATGATGTACCAAGCACCTCGATACGGATATTATTCGTAGTGTACTTTGCGCTATCCACACGGTTGAAGTTAGCGCCAACATCATTGACGACAACCGGATACGTGTTTGATTGCTGAGAAACGTATATATCTGCGCCACCGGCATTATGCTCAAAGTACGTACCGTGGATATTCATCGCAACTGCTTCAACGCCGATGCCGAGGTCGTTACGGATAATATAGATACCGCCAGAAGCATCGACACCTTGTGCGCCGCATCCTTCCACTGATCCGCCAACGAGATTGATCGGACCACAATTACGGGCATACATTCCCCAGACGGTCGCATTCCCGAGGGTGCAGTCAATCAATGTGATATTATTCGGCACGCTGTAGGCAAGCGGAGCATCGCTCAATTCCGCATGCATACCGATCTTTGAACCATATGACCTCAGTGACCGACCAGACCATGAGACGGTTGACCAGAACCAGAAATTTTTCTCCACAGCTCCTAGAATTTTAATATCGTCAGCTTCGAACCAAGACTTTGCGGTGATCCGGACCCCATAATTGGCCGCGCTGCGCGGCTCAACGGAGAAACCTCCTATTCTGGCCCACGAATTGCCATACGTTCCGTCTGTGTCGAGGGCGTTACTAGTGCTCCAATCAATCACGGCTTTGTCTGCAGCCGCACCCGTGTAATAAAATCGGGTCAATCCAGCACCATCTCCGACGAAACTTACTCGTTTCGTGTCGTGCCAGTTTGCAGTGTTCTGAAGTATCGATAGGCCATCGGAAAGGTTGTATGTCCCGCGTGGGCAACGAACAATGCCACCTATCGTTGAAAGCGCATTGATTGCATTCTGGATGGCTTGATAATCATCCGTGACACCATCTCCCTTAGCGCCGAACTGGAGAACATTGACGCCATTGCGCATGTCTAGTTCCCACCATGCCCCGTCTGCTGACTGTACCTTTCCCGCATGAGTGGGTTCAGAGGAAGATCGTTTATACAAACCTTCGCCACCATCAGCCGAAGCCGCATAACCCGCCGTTCGGACATACGACACAAGGTTTGGAATGTTAGCAGTTTGAACATCGGTCCGGCTAGCAAAGCTCGACAAAAGGCCACCTGCTGCCGCTTCTGCCGCCGCCGCTGCCTCTTCGGCCCGATCCGCCGCCGCTTCTGCTGCCGCAAGAATAGCTTCGTCAGCACCGTAAGAAAGTAGACGGAGTTCTGTCCCCGTATCAATGCACAACAGAGCCATTCCCGGAACAAGGTAACTAGGTTCAATTGGCTGGTTCAGGTTGGTCACCAGATCGCGATTGATCGCGCCTGATACGGTCACTGGACCCGTGTTTTCCTGTGTGACATTCAGGATATAAAGCACCTGATACGCCGCCGCTGGAATGGCCACCGAAGCCGTCACGACGATGTTATTGGCCGTGCCTTCGTCAGCGTTATTCAGACGAATGACGCGGTTATCCGGGAAGTTATCGCCCCCCTCGGTCAGAGCCTTCAACGTGTCGCGGATATCCGGCTTGTGCGGATTGAATGGGCCGGACGCGGGAACGCCATCGGTAACGAAATCACGGAAAATCTCGTCAATCGTGCGAACGGTCATGCGAATGCTCCATGGCAAAACGCCCCGCCAAAGCAGGGTGTGAATTTCTTAGGTTGTTAGGTTGGTCAGGGCGTCGTTTTGATCGTGCTGGCCGAGTAAGCGCCTACACGGCCCTTCTGGGTACGAACGGCCAATTGGAACTCGTATTCGGTCAACGCCGAAAGCGTAGGCGTTTCAAAGCTCTCCGCGTCGTTTTCGAGCGGCCCGGCTACACGCCATTCGGTATCAGCCGTTTTCTTCCAGCGAACCATGTAGTTCAGCAGGATGTTGCCTGTGGGCGGAAAACTCAGTTCCGCCGCTGGGCCTGAAATAATGGTCACGTCCGGCGCGTCTGGTATGGGCAAGTCATCGTCTGACGTTGTTTCATCCGATACCGGCGCTGTGCCTTCCTGCGAGGTATCCCACTGGTAGGCAGTTTGCGGCATGGATTGAACCTGAATGGTCGCACCTTGCAGTATGCCGCCTTCACCAAGAATGAATTTGAAATCAAGGACTTCAAAAACACTGTTGATGCCGAATAGCGGGTACTGAATGCGTATCAGCCGCTCACCGAATGCAGCAAGGCCCATCAAATTTGTATTGAACGTCCCCACCCAATTCGGATTTGCACGGAACCATTCGAGCTTCATCAGTCGCCGTGCTTGGCTGTGCGATGGAGCCATATTGAACTGAACGTCCCTGGCTTCTTCGCCACGTTCCGAAACATCGGCTTCATCGGCCCATGGGTCGGCGTCTGATGCCTGATAATCTTGGTTTGGATCGAGGAACGTCGCCCGGATCGTGTTAGCCGTCGTCATCACGTCACGGCCACGACCGACGTCACTAAAGCCTGTGATTGCGTCAGCCGTCAGAATGACTGTTGGCTCAGACCATGCCCCGATATCAAGCGTAAGGCCACCATCCGGCGTTGGTACGAGCCTTCCATCGCTACAACCGAGCATTCGCCCCAGAACGTCGGCTGGCCGCTCATCAAGGCTGTATGAACCCCAGAGACGATATCGCGGTTCGGTGCCACCGGCAGCAATAGGAATGGCTTCAGCGGCGCGGTTGTACGAGGCAACCCAGCCAGCCTGAGCCAGTGGCGTTGAAACGAGGCTTTCTGGCAGCCTCATCCCGTCCTTGTGCGTCATGTAGTCTCGGATGACTGCGGCAGCATTATCATTCCATGCGACTGCACCAGTGACCGGGTTTTTGACGAGAGATGTGCGAGCCACTACGCGATAGTTCGTGTTCACGCCGTTCGGGAAGAGGCTTAGATAATACTCGTCACCTACTGCATACTGTGATGCCAGTAGGGATGCTATCCCGTCTCCCCGGTGCGCTGCCGTCCATTGAGGAAACCTTGAAGTTAGTTCACCGTATGCCGTCTCGATTGGTGCGCCCAGCCGGGATTGGATGCGCAAGAGAGGATTGCCGGTCGTTCCTTCACGCCATTTGCTCGGCGGCGTCGGTGAACCATCCGGCAGCAAATCAATCTTTTGGTCATCGAGCCAGTATTCTTCAATGGCATCGAATGGGCCTTGTCCCAAGGCAAGAACCTTGAAGAAGCCGCCGCTCTGGGTTTCGGCGAATATCCAGGCACCGGAAGTTTTCACGCGGCCATAGTGGCGAATGCGGGGCGGCGTAGGCTGGCGAACCTGCTGCTGCACATCTTCCGGCTTTGGTTGCTTTGGACGAAACAGCGACGATGCCAGGTAAGAAATACCCAGACCTATAGCCAGACTGCCGAGCGTCGTACCGGCGGCAAGCGTGATCAGGGCAAGACCTGTCTGCAAGGCAGCGCCAAGCGCTCCAGCGCCCACCACAGACGCAATGATGCCGGAAAGTGCTACTGGCATTTAATTCTCCAAGCTTTCCAGACAGCGTTTAATGGCGCACCGATGAAGCCGTGCTCATCGTGCGAGAACCAGCAGTCACCGGCATGAATTGCCATGCAGAGCTTTTCGTTATGGAAGATCAAACCGACATCGCCGGTTGTCGGCGCATCCGTCTTGACGAACCCCTGTGAGCGCATGGCTCTGTTGACCAGAACAGCTAGCCCACCTCGATCCGATAAGACCGATGCCGCCCCGTCAGCGTCCGAATACTCGCGATCCACCCACGCCAACGGCGACAGTCCAGTGCATGTTCTGATCCATCGATCCACCGTTGAGACGCAATCCGAAAATCCCCAAGAAAACGGCCTATTGGCCTCATCTGAAAGAAAATTTTTGAGCATATCGGACATGATTATGATAGTCTTTCACATGGGGTTATAGGTGAGCTAAATGGATTACACAGGTCGCAAATTTCACCGATACACCGTGCTTAAAAGCGCAGGTTATCAAGGCAAAAGCCCGATGCTCCTATGCCGCTGTGATTGCGGAACAGAGCGATTAGTTCAAAAAGGAAACCTTATTCGTGGACGATCCCGCAGTTGCGGATGTCTTCAGCGTGAAGAGTTAGTAGCGAGGAACATCAAACATGGGTTAGCCCCCAGAGGGAAGAAAAGCTCGGAGTTCATAGCGTGGCGCTCCATGATGCAGCGTTGCGTCAACCCCAAAAATCACAACTTCCCGAATTACGGTGCCAGAGGCATTACAGTTTGCGCTCAATGGTCTGAGAATTACGCCAATTTCCTAGAAGACATGGGCCCAAAGCCGTCCCATGTCCACTCTCTAGAGAGGATTGATAATAACGGGAACTACGAGCCGGGGAATTGCAAGTGGGCCCTACCAAGAGAGCAAAATCGAAACAGACGCAATGTGCTTACCATTCTTGTTGAGGGGAACCACGTAACGCTAAAAGAGGCATGCGATTATTACGGCGCATACTACCCTACTGTTAGGCGTCGAATTTACAAAGGCATCACAATAGAAGAGGCCATAGGCACACCAATCAGAGGCCGAATTCATAAGCGTAAATCACGCTAGACTATTATTCAGCCGTTTGCGATATGGATGGTCTTTACACGACGCGCTGTACAAGCCCATCGACACCCGAAAGGGCGAGCATCGTAGAAAGCCCAATTCCAAACAGGAAAACGTAGTCGGGGTATTTAAAGCTCTTGAAGAGCAGCGAACCGATGAACTGACAGAACTTGTCACCGGGCGAACGGCGCTGTTGGTCTCGGTCGGTATAGCGGCCATATGCTGGTCGTGAACGGTTGAAGAATGCGTTTTCAGCGGTCATGCTGATCGACTGAATAGCGCCTTCTGTGCCTTGCATTTCGGTGCGGCTGATGCGTGGCGGCTGCATGAAACCCCACCAGATCGGTGCTGGACCACCAAGGGGTTGCCATTCCTCATCGAAAAGCTGGATCGAGATAACGACAATGCGCTGATCTACCTCATCATTTGCATCAAGTGCCATGGCGAGGAAGTTCAGTGTCGCATCCGGCAAGCCTGAAAGCTGGAACGTGACGTTCTGCGCGGCAGTGGTCGAAGCCATGCCGATGCCGTCAATCGAGCCATAGCCATACATCGGTTCATAGCGGTTGCCGCCGGTTTCCAGCGCCGTGTTGCCGTTCCAGACACGCATTGTCTCGGACGCAAAGCGGAACTCGACAAGGAAATCCAGCCTCACTTCATGTTTGGCGAACTCGGCCAGTTGCGTCGGATCAAAGAAAGCCATCAGACATCTTCCACGAAATTCACTGAGGGGAATGACCACTGCGAAATCAGATCAAGGTCGAGGTCCATTTCACTATCGGAGGCCAATCGCATCCGGCACACTGGATAATCGAACTCCAGTTCGCTTCCGGCTGGCGCTGCCTCGCGGGCGGGCGGTCGAAAGGTGATTGTCGCCGTGTTTGCGCCTGTCATCTGCACCGTGCGAATACGGTACATTCGTTCTCCGATTGAGAAATCCATGCTCGGCTGCAATTGGCCTGCCGTAACAAGCGATATGTTGGCCGTCGTCCCGCGCAACGGAATGTTGCTGGTCAGTCTGATATCGATTGACCGGGAGCGGTACAGTCCACCGTCACTGAACGGGCTTGTATCCGAATGAGGCACCTTATCCGCTGCGCCGTTGCCGCCAGGATCGAACGGTTGATAAGCGCAGCAGCGAGGAACCAGGATCGGACGCAAACGGCCTTCCAGCAGGTTCGCAATAGCCCGAAATGCGAGAACGGAAGGCGATCCACGACGAATAATGATGTCGCTGAACGTCGCCTTCCAGATGCCTGCGTCCGAAGCCGTAACCTGCGTCACGCCCGATACACTGGAAGGTCCTGCGAGTGTACGCGGGGCAATATTGAACGGGTCGCGCTTCGGTTTGAGAACCGAACGAGGCCAGAGAATTGTCATGATGACCCTCGTAGCGAAACTTTAACCGCCATCTATCAATATGACGGCAGTTCAAAAATGAGACCATGGCAATGCATCAAGACGACGCTGACTACATCACCGACATGACAGCCGCATTGAATGCGATCTGTAACGCCATACGAGAACACGACAGAGGTTTTGCAGAGATTACCGCCGCCGTATTAAGGCGGCAAAAAGAGACGCTAACCTCCGACAAAGGCAGGGACATGTTTCGGAACCTGATCGATGTCTTGGAGTTCGACAATTCGGCAAGGTTACAATAGCCCCAGCCGCCTTGCGTATTCTATCGTCAAGAATATCAGGACCATCGGTTTCTTTGCTCATTACATCTTCCTTGCCTGAGCGTCGGCTAGCATTGTCGGGAAGTTCGATTGAACAGCCTTGGCGCTTTGCTGCACCGAAACCTGAACAATTGCACCTGATGCAGTCTGAATGCGCTGATCGGCAATCTGGGCCATTCGGCCACTGTCATCCCGCAGAACAACGTTGATGGTTTCCGTGCTTCTCGCCTTGTTCACCATCCCTGCACCGCGAGGAAGGACAACTTCACCACGCTGGAGAATGGCCGGAATTTCTCCTGGCTGAAGGCCAGCAACGCCGCCGGTATGGTAGCGCTTTGCTCCGGCAAAGACCGAAGGCGATACTGCGCGACCGTGACCATATCCGTGCGTACCGGCTACACCGCCACTATGCAGAATGCCGGGAATGATAGCGCCGCCGAAAAGTCCACCCTTGCCACCGCCAAACAAGCCGCCGCCGCTGAAGATATTGTTCAACGCGATGTCGATAAGCTTGCTGGCAACTTTCTGGAGCGCATTCGCCAAAGCCTCGGAAGCGCTCGCGCCATTCCGCAGGTCATCAATGAAGCCGCCCAGGAGGTCTTTGCCCAGGTTGGCAAACTCTTTCGCCTCCCGGTTCAACTCCTTCTGTTCAAGCTTGTAGGCCCGCGCTGCTTCCTTCATCTGGTCGTAGGCCGACACACGGCTCTGTGCGTAGGCGATCACGTCATCAACGGTCTTACCGCCGCCTAGGATCGACTGATTTGCCGATATGGCCGACTGTGGCAGCACTTGGCTAACCAACGTGCCGCTCTTCGCAGTCAGAACCGAGATGGCACCTTTCGGGCCGAGGAAGTGGGCAAGCTGAAGCGCAGCTTCATTGACCGATACACCAGCTTGACGAAGGATAGCCGCATTCTCGCGGGCATATGCCTCAATCAGCTTCTTGGAAATCTCCGCATCATTGCGCAGCGCAAGGATGGTCTGATCAGACATATTCTTGGCGCGGTCAGGGAAATTCTTCTTGAACAGATCAAGCCAAGTGCTTTCGATGAACTGGCCGAGGCCGGTTGCGGAGGAAAGTGGGTTCTTCGCATTGGCGCGCCCGCCACTTTCCGCCTTCACAACATCGCGGACATACTTCGCAACGATATCATCAAGCTCATCAAAGCTGTCCTTCACCTTCTTGCTGCGAGTTCCTCCTGCGCGCCGTTCACGCTCTGGGGCAAAGCTTTCCGGGTTCGGGCGCTGACCGGGCGTCGGTATCGTCTGCGCTACACGAATGCGTTCTTGTGCCGCCTGAAACGCTCGATATGCATCATCCCGCTCTTCGCGAGTGGTCGCATTGCGGAGCGCATCGCTGTACGCTTTCTCGGCCTTCTCCATTTCGGAAAGTGCTGGGATTGCGATATTTGCAAGCTCACGCACGGACTTGGTAAAAGCGCTGACATTGTCAGCCTGCCGCTTTGCCGCAGTGCCAACGCCCGTAATCACGCCTGTTAGCGTTTCGAGTTTGGATTGGACTTCCTCGCCTGCCTTACCAGAGTTGATGATTTCCCGGATAATTGCCTTGATGCTCTCAGGCGTACCAGTCTGGTTTTCGATATCAATCAGGCGATTTATGAACTTTCGGATATCGGGATCGCCGTTCTTGATGCCTTCTCGAAGATTGCTGAGCGCGCCCTGAAGCTCCTGAATGGTGTAGGTCGCGCCTTCAAACTCTCCGGCTGGTATCGAGGAAAGCTGTTCGTTCAGGTCACTCGCAACGCTAGCAATTGTGTCTTTGTACTCGCGAATGCGCTCCTGAATATCAAATGCCAGTATCTGGCGGCTCTTGGCGTTATACTCATCCGCACCGGCTGCCGCCTCCCCGTAGGCGTCCTTGATGCGTCGGATAAGTTCGGAGTGGCCTTTAAGCACTTCCTCCGCGTCCTTGGTGTCGCTGCCGAGGCTGCTGAAGTACTGATATGCCGCACCTGTCAGCCCGATAATGGCGAAGGATGCGAGAGATACCGGATTGAGCACCGAGGCAAACGCGCCGCCCAAGAGCTTGACAGCATTGATGACGCCGCCGCTGCCCTGAAAGACCTGCGCGACCTGTCCACCCTGTTGCATCATGACAGTGAACGGCGATGCACCGCCGGAAAGGCTGGTTGCGATGTCATTCAACTGAAAAGACAGGTTGGCAGTGGCGGCACGGGTTGCGCCGATGGACATAACAGCCTTGTCACTTCCGTCCTTGAAGGACTTGGCAACATTATCGTTCGCCTTCTTGAAGCGATCCTCAACGCTCTGCGCTTCCTTGGCGGCACGGCGAGCAATATAGGCCATTTGCTTCTCAACATTAGCCTGAGATGCTTCAATGCGTATGAGCAAGGCGGCAGCATCGTCAGCCATGGTTCAATCCTTCCAAGTCGTCATTCGAACCCGGCAATGCCGAGTTCGCTCAGAACTTCGTCGCTATAATCAGGTGCTTTGTCTTCCGCGCCGTTCGCCTTGGCGAAGCCAGTTGCGCAGCAGTTAAATTCCCACAGCGTCATGTCATCGATCTGCCGAGGCGACAGACCGAGAGCGGCCCCAGTCATGTAGAACTGGGACCATCTTGTTTTTCCGTTCGGGAGCGGCGCGCTGCTTTTTCCGTCCCCGCCTTTAACTCCCCCGGCTGATCCGCCTCCTCATCCCACATCAGGAAGGAATGGAGAATTGTTGCAGCAGGAACGGCAAGGCTGTACGGGCTGGCTATCTCTAGCGCCCGGTCGATGGTTCTCTGCGCCTCGCGCTCATCCATGCCGCCACCGATCAGGCCTAACCGGATCGGTTGCAGAACATCGTCAATCTTCCACTGAGATGTCAGAAGGCGTGTGAGGATGACGAAGCACCCGGCATCCGAGCGCTGTTCAAGCGCCCGAAGCTCACCAATACCGAGACAGAAATCATGCTCACCGGCGGGCCATACAAATGAACGGGCTGGCCGCATTATGGAGCAACCTTAGCGGTACGGGTCGGAACGCCGTCGAACTGGATTTCGATATCAGCGCTGACCTTCTGGCCTTTTTCGACGGCATTGTTGAGGTTGACAAGGTAGGCAGGCCCGGTTTCATATTCCGTATCACCGACAGCCGCCTTGACGTGCTGGATGCGGATATTCTTCACCTGACCGTTGTACCACCAGTCCATCATCATTTCGTGGCTCTGGGCTGCCCAGATGCCATTTGCCGATATGGTCACTTCCGAGGACTGCACAGCGCGCTCGATAGCGGAAGGTAGGCTTTCGTCGTCACAATCCTGCGGAACTTCCGTAGTCTGCATGTTGTGCTGGCGGTTGATGCCGCGCTGAGTGAGGCCGCACACCTTCGTGAACGTCCCGGCTGTCTCGGTCTCGACTTCGAGGATGAAATCAGGGAATGCGGCTGTGATCGGCTTGGTAGCCATGTGCTTTCTCCATGCGAAAACGGGCCAGCTATTCGCCAGCCTTAAAAGGGCTTGAGGCCCGGTTTCAGGTGAATGGGCTTATTTCGCCCGGTTACGGCTCTTCAGAGCGCGTTTTTCATCGCGTGATGGGCTTTGAACCTTGGTGGCCCAGCCGTTCGACACGCAATAATCGATGAAGTCCTGCGGACGTTCCTGCGGCTCTGGTGACGCCTTCGCGTTAAATGAGAACCGACTTTGTGGCCGAGACCAGTTGCATTCGACCTTGAAGATTGCCCATGCCATCACGCTATCTCCACTTTTATCTCGACTTGGATAATTCCATGCGAGGTCAGGCCATCGGGGTCAGTGACGACTTGGCAATAGGGAACTGTCATTTCGACAATTGCGTTGTCGGAAAGGGCTGGCGTATCCCGTATCAGCGCCTTTTTCACACCATCCGTGATGTTCTTGCATTCTCCCTTGCCGACCGCCCGCGACCATACATCCAACTGGATTGTATGTGTCTCTGCTTCAATGCATTCGGCCCCATCATCTACGATGTCCGATGGCCCAAAGCTGACATATGGAAACGTCGCATTGTCTGGTACGCGGTCATAAACACGTCCACCTGCAAGTGTCAGAACCTCCGGGACGGTGCGCAATTTCGCGTATAGGTATCGCTGAAGCTCTTCGGAGATATTCACGCGCCGTTTTCCCTCTTAATCGCTTCTCGGATAGCTCGCGTTACTCTTGACCTGACACGTTTCTTGTTTGCGCGCCATGAGCCAAAGAAGAAGGGCTTCGGCCCCATTTCCTGGGTTCCGAACTCAAGCAACCGTGCAAGCTGAAACTGATTTCGGCTGCCGACCCGCGTTTTCTCGCTGCCTGCAAAGATCACAATGCGCATGGTGTTGTATTTTCGGTTCTGAACTTCACCGATCACCATGGAACCTTTCGGCGCATCTCCCCAGGTCCAGCCGATGGTACTGGCCAACTCGCCAGTGTCACGCGGAACCCGGCGCTTCATCATGTCCACGACTTCCTGAGCGCCCTTCTCCATCGCATCCGAAGCGGCTTTGCGAATTGCTTCCGGTATCGTTTTGGTCAGCCGTTTCTCAAGGGCTTTGATGCCATCCACCATGACATCACCCCGTAGCTACGCCACTTTCGCATGTGAGCGAAATAAACTGGCGGTTAACTTCGTGCTCTATATCTCTGATATTGAACGATTTTCCGGTGCGCACATCCCGAAGCATCCAGTCAGTGGATATCAGGCGCGTGTTGGACGAGTTGCGGACCCGGATAACTTGTGTGTGCTTGCCTTGAAGGCGAGCGGCAAGGACGCTTTCACCGCCTCTGAGGTGGATGAACTCGGCTCTGGTCTGGAACTGCTCGACCCACTGGCCTACTTCATTGCCCATGCCATCCGAGACCATTTCGCGCTTATACAGCGCGACCTTGTAATAAAGGCTTCCTGCGGAGCGGTTGTCTGCCATGGCTTACCTCGCAATCGGGTCGCGGAGCTGGTACAGCATGGACGAAACCGGCTTGGGCAGCATACCCACTGCAAAATCCTGATCAGGGTCTTGGTCTGGATTGCGGTAGTAGTAGCCAACCAGCATGATCGCAGCGGCTTTCACACGCGCATCAGTCGTCGCGCCGTCATCGTCAATGACCTCATTGGCCCGCACATCCAGATAGGCTTTTACGCGACCAGATGCGGCAGAAATGAGTAGGTTCAGATGTGCATCATCATCGTCGGTATCGATGCGAAGGCCATTCTTGACCTCTTGGAGCGAAACCAGATCGGCCATTATTCACCTACCTTCTTCGCGTCCTTGCCGTCCCGGCCCTTGTTCACGGCGAGACGCCAGCTTTTGCCGCCATCTGGCTTGTCTGACGTGGTTTCCTGCGCGATCCAGTATCGACCGCCCCAAGTCACGCCACTGCCCTTCTGATACGTCTGACCGTCTCGGAAAACACCGCGATCAATCACCACTGGCAGCGGGAACGACTTGACGGTATCGCCCTTGACGAATTTCAGGGAAAGGCCGGAGGCATCCTCGACAAGATCAAGATCATCGAACCCGATCCCATCCTTGCCATCCTGCCCCGGTGCGCCATCCTTGCCGCAGACAGGGCCGAGGTTCTTCACCTCGCCATTTGACAGGGTGACTGCAAGACTGCCGTCGCGCTCGATGAACGCACCGGCAACGCCGACCCCGCATTCGCCTTTTTCGCCGCGCTCGCCCGGCAGGCCGTCTTTACCGTCAATACCGTCCCGCCCGTCTTTGCCATCCTTCGGAACTGGTATCGCTGAAATCGCCTCACTGACAGCGGTTTCGACCATACCGCGCATAACCTCACGGTCAGGCTCCGGCGCGCTCCATGCCTCGATTGTGGCCCGGATATCGGCAAGTTCAGATTGAACATGACACTTCACCAATTCGGCAACCGTTTCAGGGTCGGCGTCCTTGCCATCTTTCGGCGTCGGAAGGCTCTTGAGTTGCTGTTCCAGGTCATCAAGTCGCTTGACGAGCGGTTTGAGTTCATCAGCGACGAACCCTTTAACCACAGCGACGATTTCCTTGCCGAAAGCCTTGCCATCAAATGTCATCGGTTAAACCCTTTGAGAATTTCAATCATGGCCTTGTCGGCTTCGGCTTGAACTGGATTATCATTTGCAGGCTGTTGCGGATTATCCGCCTGCTGGATCAATTGCTTGTCGCGGGCTGCGATGGCCTCAAGCGAATGGTCCTGCTGCTGGAGATAGACGGTATCGCCGCCCGTCTTCATCTTCGGCAAGTCGATGCGTCTGCGGCGTTCATCCAGCGTCATAACGCTTTTCGCCTGTTCCAGAACTTCCATCTGGGTTTTGCTGTCCATCCGCCACAGGCCGTCCAGATCGAACTCGGTGCCGATGCCGTCCTTCATGCCCAGACCTTCATCAAGGCAGATTTCAGCATCCTCAATGAGCTTCTGGAGGCCCTGCGAGTAGTATTCGATGTTCAGCGCCTGGATATTGTTGTAGGTCGGCATCTGTCCGATACCGATCTTGTACGGCGGCACATGGAAAGTGGAGCAAACCATTTCGGCGGTCCACTTCAACTGTTCGATAAGCTGGCTATCCGTGGCGTTGAAAGCCATGTTCTTAAAGTCCAGCCCATCGCCAAGCACCGCGACCTTGCCAGCATTCTTGCCGGAATAGTTCTTGTTCCACTCTTCTTTCAGGCGGTCCGCTGTCGTCTGTGATATCTCGCCAGGTGCGGTGAGAACCCCGGAAGGAACGCCCTTATTTGCGAAGAAGTTGGCGCTGTCGCTCTGGATGGTAATACCCTGCATCGCGGCAAGGCCAGCCGCCGTAAGGGGAGAGAGACCAATGAGCGGATGAAACAGGCAGTTATAACGGTCGTGGATGATCTCCCGCGCCGGTACGACCACATCCTGCTCTATACCGCTAATGTTGTCGGTCGAAAGCCGATAGAACACATCGCCGCTTTCGGACACCAAAGGCTGAACACGCTGCGGATCAAGCACATAGAGCGCTGTCACCACTCCCCGCCCGTCGCGCCGCTTCAGGATGTAAGCATTGCCGTTCGATAGCTTCGACAACAACCAATTCTCGAAGAACTGAATGCGGGTCTGGATCGAGTTCGGCTTGCGCAGGACAGGATCATAGGCAGGGTTCTGAGTTTCCTGCCAGATGCCACCATCGCCGCGCTGCATAAGCTTGACGCGGAGCTTCGATATATCGCTGGCAATCAGCGTCATGCACGAGAACACGGCGAAATAGGTCAGCGCCAGATCACGGTTGATCTCTACATTCTGCTGCCAAGCGCCGCTGAAGCTTTCGCGGATGACAGGCAACCACCCGCCACGGTTTGCGGTAGGCTGCGAAAGCGACTTTGCGCGGCCAATTTCCCAGCCAAAAATCTTCATCGTTGGCCCCTTTTAGGTGGCGATAAAACCGGCAGTGCGAAGGCTGGCGAGGAGTGCGTTAATCGTGGCCACTTCCGTGCCTTCGGCGGCATCTGGGACAGCAACGCCCACCGGCTTGCTTGTCACCTGCGCCCACGTCGGTTGATAATTTCCAGCCTTAGCCGTTGTTGCCGTGGTGCCGATTGTCAGTGCGGTAGCACCAGCGGCGACACCTGCCAGCTTCGTCTTTTCGGCATCGGTATAGGCGTTGGTATTCGCCTCACCTTCGTAAGCGGTCTTGATGACCGATCCGAGCGTAGATAATTCAGCCATTTTTTATTCTCCGTTCAGAACAATCGCACCGCTATTCGTGACGACAGAACCATCGTTCAACACCAGCAAAGCGGGGTCTATGTCCGTTCCATACGTGACCGGCGCACCACTGTTCGTCACAGTTTCACCGTTCACAGTGACGAGAAACGCGGGATCGATTGACCCGCCGCCGCCATCACCGATGAATTGAATGAACTCCGCTGCACCGATGAAGCCGATCATTCGTCATCGTCCTGATGATCGTCCGCCTTTCGCTTTGCCTTTGGCTTCGGCGCTGGCTCTTCAACCGGCTTCGGTTCTTCCCGGTAGCCCATCTTTTCGAAGATGCGCAGATAGCGACGATCCGGGGATTTCATCGCCCTGTCGAAATAGGAAAGGTGCTTCATGGCATTCTCCATGGAAGAGTAGGCAGGGCGCGCAATGCGCCCCGCCCTATTGGCTTACTGGCCCCACTTGACGGCGGAGAGCACCTGAACCGCGTTCGCACGGCGAGCCATCCAGTTCAGGGTACGTTCAGCGCGGAAGGCCACGCTGTTCGTCTGGAACATGGAAACAAGCTGTGCTGGGGTCGGCGTACCGGAGTTGTGAGCCGGATTGTCGGCCATTTCCAGAGACGCTTCACGGCTCAGATCAACAGCCACATCGCCATCGTCTGCGAAGTAGATGTCCGAGGCGTTGACGAGAACGACATATGCACCGTCATCAGCCGGATCGGTCGAGCCGGTTACAACCGGAACGTATTCCGAAACGATCACTGGAAGACCGAACAGGGTGCCGCCGTTCATGCTGATGCCTGGGAACTCAGCCTGACCGAGCGGGTTCTGCATCAGCGACAGGGCCAGAGCCACAGTTGCCGACATGATCCATACACCGGAGGTTGGAGCATTGTTCGCAGCAATGAAGGCACCGAACAGTTTCTGAATGTCGGCGCGAACATCGTCAGCCGTGCCGCCTGCCGACGGAATAGCCGTCACGCCATTCGTGATCGATGCAGGTGACGTTCCAGCAACCGCAGCCTTGGCCGGGTTGATGAAGTCCGTATCGAGACGTGCGCGGAGAGCCGCAACAAGTTGATCACGGATGATTGCTTCTGCCGAAGGTGAGCTATCGCGAAGCACTTCTTCAGTGGCAACCGCGATATTGGCGACCTTGAGCGGTTCAAGCGTCTTGCGCTCGAAGTCGAACTTGGTCAGCGGCTTGGCCTTGCCCTCACCTACCCAATAACCCTCACCGCCGGAAGTCTGGCCGATCAGCGGGACGCGGAACGGCACACGGCGAAGCGATGGGATACCGTTCGCACCGAAGCGGCCAAGGATGGTCTGTGGGCGAAGATATTCAACGAAGTCAGCGAAAGCCGACGTTTCGTCACCAACCAAAGGACCGGCCCATGTTGCATGAGTGGTCGTCGCAGCTGGTACGGCAGCCTTGGCAAAGAAGCCAAAGACAGACGAGGTTTCGCCGTAAAGCTCTTTTGCGACCGTGCGGACACTTTCACCGTCGAGCTTAGCCAGAGCCTTCACCTTGGCGATACGAGCGAATGCAATGCCCTTGTCGAGCTTTTCAGTGCGAGGGACCACGACAACACCGGAACGAGCCTGTGCGCCGTCGGTTTCGCGGCCACCGGCAGCAGGAACCGCCTTTTCAGCCGCAGCCTTTTCCAGAGTGCGCAGGCGCTTCAGATGGCTGTCGATTGCGTCATTGTCAGCCTGAAGACCGTCAAACTCTTCCTGCTGTGCAGCATCGAGAGTTTCGCCCTTGTCTGCCGACTTGGCCATGATGTCTTCCATGGCCTTGAGGTTTGCCGCTCGCTTGTTCTCGTAGGCGGCGATCTGTTCAGCGTAAGTAGCCATTGCTACCTCCATTAACGATTGATTTTGTTGATGGTGAATTGCACCCGGTCATGGGCCGCAGCCGCCAAGCGAGCCACATGCACCTTCTTGCCCATCTGGGCAGGAGCCTGCTTTTCCTCGGTCGGAAACTCGAATTTCTTGATGTGCGCGATGGCATCCGCGTCCAAGCTCTTGCCAACGCTGGAAATCACGGCCTGTTCGTTGGCCGGGATAGTCACGGCGGAAAGCTCGAACACTTCGCTTTCGATGAAGCGAATGCCTCCTTCTTCCATGAAACTGTATTCGATGGGCCGGAAGCCGATGGATACGGCGCGCACCAAGCCTAGCTTGATGCTCTGCCATGCCTCTTCGATCCGATCTCGAAGCGTTCCAGCTTCTGACACAACCGGCAACTCAGCCTCGAAGTTGATGCCTTTTTCGGTCGGCGCATCGAACTTGACCGTGCCGATAGGCTTGTCGTGCTTGTGCTGCCAGAGCAGAGGAAGCGGGTTCTGGAACTTGACGCCCATCGGGTCAACGATGTCACCCACACGATCAACGGCTGGGCTGGTCGCCACGCCACGAATGATGCGCCGTTCCTCGTTCACCGCTTTGACTTCGATGCACGAATAGGCGCGCCGCGTCATTTCCATGACCGACCTCCATCTTTCAAATTGTCAGTGAAATCAGACGAACATCATCTGATAGGTTTTCTCGCGCTTCACTTCAGGGTTCCGGCTCATCACCGTCACCGCGTCGAATAGCGCCATCACCGGGTCAATCTTCGCATCGCCAGCGTTTTGCTTGGTGGCGCGGATCGCCGTGGCTGTAGGCTCGATTTTCAGATTGCTGACGCACCAAGACATAAGCTTTGACCCGGAATGCTTCAGCGTCCCGTTGGTCAGCTTGCGCTCTGCCGTCTTGATGGCATTCATCATCGCGTAGCCCTGTGGAGCGCCGACCAGAAGCCCCTCTTCCTGGGTAACTCCGATCTCGTCTAAGGCTTCAATCATTTCGCCAAGTCCCGCCGGATCGACGGCCACCGCCGCCAGCAAGCCACGCTGCTTGATCTCTGCGATGATCTCCACAATTGCGCTGATGTCGTCCAGTTCATCCTCGACAATGGTCAGTTCGCCCGCCTTGGCAAAATCACGCAGCCGGTCAGCAATCGTCTTGCGTCGATCAAGAACGCCCTTGTGACACCATGCATGGGTCCAGAGCAGCCAATCCCGCGTTGCCTTATGGCGACCGAGTGCCGCGAAGCCGTACAGATCGTCCAATCCGCCGCCATCCAGCCCCGGCACAATCACATCGCAATGGTCGTACAGGTATTCCAGAGTAATCGCTTGGTCGCCGCGTTTCGCCCAGAAGTCAGCCCCTGGCCACCGATTGGCCCGAAGGTTCATGCCGATCTCAACATTGAGATGCTTGGCAAGGAAGGTCTGGATCGTGTCGCCTTCTTCGTCCTGTCCGCTCATCACGTTAGCGAGTTTGCGAGACAGCCAATCCAGCCGAACAGACTTACCGATGTTCGGGTTTGTGACGTAGAAGTGCTCCGGCTTCAGATAGTCCTTAGCCTTGACCATCTTTTCCGGGTACTCGTATAGCACCGGCAGGCTGCGAGGATCGTCTATGAGGCCATCGCGGACATTCCTGAAGTATTCCAGCTTCTCCTTAAACACGCCCGCCGGTGGCGCATCTGACTGCGTAGAAATGTATATGACGAAGCCTTCTGGGCGGGATATCAACCCGCCGGTGGCTTCCTGCAACATCGCGCTCGCACCATTCTTCTTTCCGAAGAGCCAAAGCTCCTCGATAAGAACGAATGCAGCCTTCTTACCCGCAGACGTGGACGCATCTGCCGATATGACCTTCAGCGTGGCATTTGTCAGCCGGTGCGTGATCTGCTTGAGGTTGTCCTGCACATGCAGCAGATCAACCAAGTCATTGTCTGCCCGCGCCATGTCTGCTGCTGGCTTGAACGAATTATCAGCAACTTCTCGTGTCGGTGCCAGGATCAGCAATTCAGCCGAATGACGCCAGTTTCTAATCAGCGCCGTTAGCATAATCCCGGCGACAATGGTTGACTTTCCATTCTTCTTGCTGACCAGCAAAAAGAACTCTTCGATAAGACGCTTCGCGTTGCTGGCGTCATACGCACCGAACACCGCACGGACAAAATCGAATACCCATTCCTCTGACACTTCGCCAAAGGTCGGGTGCTCGTAACTGTCCGTCGCCTCGATATACACCTTCGGCAGATCAACGACCCGAAGCGCCTTGAACACCTCTAGGGCTGCTTCAGCCTCATCTGGGAATAGCGGATCGAAGGTGATCAGCGATTGACGAGCGACAATGCGCCGTTCCCAATCGGGACAGGCTGTACTCCACACAGGGTTAGCGTTCATTTATCCGCTTACTACCGTCAGTTTCGGAGGGGTGGGAGGAGCGAATTTGCCGCCGATGCTTTGAGCAGCCAGCTTCTGCTCTTCCTTCTTGCCAAGTTTCGGCTTCTTCTCTTCCTTCTCAGGCGCGATTTTCCGCTGTGCAGCGTTGGCCGAAACTTGCTCGATCATCTTATTCTGAGCCTGCACATTGCCGCCCATGGCAGCGCGATACCGCGCCATCAGGAGGTCCGCCCGCACTTTTGCGGTCGCAATGTCCAGTTCGTAAGAAAAATGCTTGCGCAAGGTAGGCTCTGAAACGCCGATAACCTCCGCAATCGCCTCGTTCGTCATGCCACCGGCCTTGAGAACGCGCACTTTCTCGCGGTCTTCGTCCGTTGGCGCAAATTCGGGACGACCGCTGTTTTTGTTACCGGCCATGGCTGAAAATCGGTGCTCCAAAAAAAATCGTGTTGATGAGGTGGACGCGGGTCTGGCGGCGAGAGGGGTTTTGGACTTTGCCTACCCCCCCCTATGCCTTTGATTTCATTGATCTGGCATCTTGGAGCCGTTCACTCTTGCACCAGTTTCGTTGTGCACCCATGCGATAGGCTCGTCATACTCATGCCAATAGACAGGCGACCACGCATAGCCGAACTCCTCCATACTGACTGTGACTTCCATACCGCTTAGCAGGGATGTCTTCTTAATGCGGTCAAGCTGCTTGCGTTGTGCCTCTTCTATCCACTCCATAAAGGACGCCCAGCTATCCGGGTCTGCCTGAATTGTGGCCGTGAATTCGATCCCGCTCATCCTCTCCGCTCCATCCTCTGCTTGTCTCGGTCATGGCATGGCTTGCACAGGGTCTGGAATGGTCCTGACCAGAATGCTCGCTCATCGCCGTGGTGCTGGTCTACGTGGTCACAGACTAGCTGACTGGTGTCTGTCTCTATCTTCCCGCACATCGAGCAGGTGAACAGATCACGGGTAAGCACTGACCATCTAAGCTTCTGCCATCTGTTGGTCTTATACCAACTGCGCCATGCCTGCGTTCTGTCACGGTACTGGCTGCGCTCTCTCTCATTCCCCTTGGCATATCCCAGCCTTGGCTTCATCGTGGATACGAGAGGCTTGAGAGTTTTAATCTTAGCCACGCTTGGCTACCCGTATCTGCTTGGCCAGGATCACATCCTCAATCCGGCCTGACTTGGCGACTTCATCCGGGCCCATTGACTTAAGCCACGCCACATAAGCATCCCTGTCCCGTTTGCGCCGGTGCTCATTCCGCTCACGGACTGTCTCCATTGCTCTGTCGAAAAACCTATCGACCGCGAAGAACAAGATGCCTAACAGATTAGCCATGCCTCTACCCCTTCGCCTTAAGCTCTGCTGCTACTGCTGCCTCGGTCTGGTGATCCAGGTAGGCGTCTAGACAGCTATGCATGGTTTCTCGTATCTCATCAGCAATATCCATATTCCCGCGCAGCACTGCTGCACGATGGAGATGCCTCGATCCGAGTATGTCCTGCCATGTGGCTTGCATGAACTGGATGGGCTTGGGCATGGCTCACGCCTTTTCCTTCAAGCTCTCGTAGTACTCGACGGAATACACGGTCTGACCAGCTTCCCGGCGTCGGGCTATCTCCGCTTCAACATCTTCCCGCAAGCGCTCGAGCATGACCGAGTATTCCTCAAGGCCAACCATCGGCAGCTTGTCCATCGCATCGATAGGACGAACGAAGTTAACGTAGTCGTGGGCATTGTTGCTTCGGTAAAGGAGCACCAAAGCCCGGTCGATTTCCGATTGCCGCATATCCGTTCCTCTGTTGGTATCTTCCGGGCCTGCCCACTTCACACCGCTATATGCAGAGATTTCTCCCCGGAGCGACCAGTGTTGAGTTCTACACCCGCGAGTGAAAGCCATGGTCTAGCCGCCCGGTGGGCTAGTGAAAGGAGTGTCGCTCCTCAGAAATGGAAAAGCCGCCACCCGAAGGCGACGGCTGAAAAGACCGGATTATCCGGTTTATTGGTCAGAACGGGCGCAGCATTAAGGTCTGACGGTCGCTGGCTTCTGCGCTTCCTCTACTATCCGTCAAACTGCCGTTCTGTTATCGGCTTGGCGCATGCCCCACATTTAACCAGTCTGCCCTATGTCATTAGGTGACGAATTGGCTGGCACCGAATAGAAAGCCGCCACGTACCCTTGCGCTATCGATAAGCAAAGGAAGAGGTGACGGCCATGTCATGTATGCGATCCCCTAATGGTAGTCTCACCCTCAGAAGGACGGGCATTTAACACGTTGGCATCGGTGAGACACCCGCCAACCCATAGCCCATAGATCGCATTCTGTGTGCGCCGAGCGCCAAATCTCTCGGTAACTCTACACCCTTGCGGGGAGGACGGCCCTGGCATTCACCGCGTCTCGCACATTCCGTTGAGGCGCTGCCTCTATCCGTAAACCTTCGACCAGTCACGCTGTAGGCGCTGCCAGTCGTCGGCCATATTCTCCGAAATGGTCTTCTGCTTCCACCACTTCCGAGGATTGCCGCACATGAAGCAAGAGCAGCATTTCAGATGATCGGCGTTCCGTGCCTTTTCATCTCGCGGGTAAACACGCTTGGCTTTCGCCTTCATGCGCAGCTTGTCAGCGATGCGTCTTGCTCTCTTGGCGATCATGACTTTCACCATGTCTGTCGCTGTGGGAGGATTTGCACCTCCCTGCAACCGGTTGGACATTCGGTCGCCTGCTACTTGCACCCGCATATTGGTGCCCATCCGCTATGCAGCGGGTTTCATTTTCTCATGAAGAGAAGGGATGTTCTTGGGCTTGGCGTCCGGCGTCATGAAGTGATTTGCCCCACGAACGCAACTCTCGGACGATACCTTTGTTGTCACGATATCTACCTCGATTTGCGACACGTCGTCTAGCCTCTCTGTAAACCGAACAGAGTACAATCGGTTCAGATTGTCTGCAATTAATTGACAACACCGCTTAATTCGACGCTCGAAAGTTCGGCGCACCATGTCGTTTTTCTCAAGATAACGGTCGAGATAGAGACCTTTCCGGCTTTTTATGAAGCCATAATCGTAAACCAGCTTGCGATCTTCCTCCTCCAGATAGTCGTTTATCCATTTCCAAGTTTCCTCCATCCGGCTCAGTGAACCGGCTGACAATATGCGCCTGTAGGATGGTGCTCTGTCGTATTCGGTCTGGATCACGGCGGCCACAAGGTCGCTGAATGCGCCCTGCTTTGCCCTTGGTCCAAGATCGGCTGGAGAAGCAAGTAGCGTCTGTGCGGCTTCTACGACCCGATCTCTCACCGCTTCATATGTCCACGCTTGGTAATTCATTCGGGCTTCTCCTCAAGCGCAGCGTCGATCATAACCCGCCATATATCGGAAGCACTGTGAGAACCGGCTCTGTATCCACCCGGAAGATTATTCAGGCCATTACCCATTAGGTCGGTAGGCTCCCGCAGCGCCGCCACAGCTACGCGGGCTGATCTTAACCATGCTTTCCTTTCATCAGCGTCCGCACTCTCCCATTGCTCGGAAGATTTATCATCCCACTCATCCTCGAATAGAGCTTTAGCAACACGCTCGAGCATTGTTTGTTGCGTCACGCCGCCTCTCCTATCCAATCCAGCAAATCACCTTGTATTGGTTGATAGAACTTTACCGTAATCAGCACACGCAAAACATGGGAAGTAGGCAACCCGCAGTTCATGGCCTTTGCCTTTCTGCGCAGGCTGCCGAGATCAATGGCATCGAAGTCATCCAGCAGCGTCCGACGCCTAACCAGTTCCGGGTTTCTGACCAGCACCGACGACACGGCCTTGATCATATCTGCGAACAGTTCCCGCGAATTAGCCACAGTCCCGACCATCAACTGCAGAACAAGGCGAAGATGTTCCTCGCCGTGCTCTCTTCCTATTTCCCGCAAGGTGGGCTTGCAGAAACATTCCCTCGGTTTACGGCTGGTTGGTGAATGGTCACAGCTTGCCCGCAAGGTGACGCCGCACTGCCTTGCTACCTTGTAGATGTCGCAGTGGTGCCTAGCCATCTATGACCCTCAATGCCCGCTTGCGCTTCTTGATTTCCCGGTCGATGTACCAACGGGCTTTCTCCAGGTCTTCAATCGCGTCTTGCTTCAGATCGCATCGCCAGATGTATTTAACAGCATTGCCGAGGTTAAAGCCCATGTGTTCCGTGATCTGGATGCATTCGATACCGCTTGGGTGGCCAGTGTAATGGGCAGGTCGGTTCACATTGTCGCTCATGCCGCCTCTCCTTGTTGTGCTTCACGGATAGCGTCAATAATCGCGTAACCGATCAATTCAGGGATTTGAGGGACAACCGCGTTGCCTAAGCCTTTAATTCGGTCCATCCCATTGGGAAGCCCATAAGCCACTCGACCCACGTTGGGTTCAGTCCGCCACGCTTCCCCGAACTCACTCCCTCCACTATACCTACTGAACGCGGCAGGGATGATTGTTGCCGGCCGGGTGCATTCGACATCCCCGCTTTGTAATCTCCAGCGTTTGGTGTCGGCCATTTCCTGACTTGCGTTGCCAGACCGTCGCCGCTCGTCTTGCTTGCCCCTTTGCGGTTGTAGTTCCCACAGACCGTAGGGGTAGCCCACAATCCAAAGGCGGTCTCGTCTGTGGTGGGCACCAATGGCGGAAGCCGGAATACAGTGCCATTCCGCATCATACCGGATCGCGGCCAAGTCTCCGAGAACTCGCCCCATCCCTCGACCAAGCAGCGCTGCGACGTTCTCCACGATGACGAACTTCGGTCGTAACTCGCCAATAAGTCGGGCGTACTCAGACCATAAGCCACTACGTTCGCCTTCAAGGCCAGCGCCATGTCCCGCCGTGCTGATGTCTTGACATGGGAACCCGCCGCAGATGACATCGATGGCAATTCCATCGGAAGCAAGCTTGGCTGCTGTGAGTTCTCTAACGTCATGATAGCAAGGCACCTCTGGCCAGTGTTTCGCCAATACGCGGCGCGGAAACTCTTCGATCTCGCAAAATGCCACGGTTTCAAAGCCACCCGTGCGCTCCAAACCAAGAGAGAAGCCACCGATGCCGCTGAATAGATCGAGGACACGAAGCTTTCTCATGCCGCTGCCCTCTTTCTCTCAACTTGTATGACTTTCCCGTTCTTCCGTATCGGCTGGAGTGACGGGAATAGCTTCTCTGCCTCTGTACGGGCCGCTGATGCTGTTTCACCGCAGCGTAGGTATTCGGTGTTCATATAGGCGAGAAGGTCTTGTAGCGCCCGTTCTGTGGCTTCCAGCTTGGATCGGTACACAATGGGCTTGTCTCCCTCTCCCATTACGGGCTTTGGTCTGCCGTCGCGGGCGAAGCGGAGCATTGCCCAATAGCCGCCGGGGACTTCTCTGACATACGCGCTGAAATGGTTCAAAAGCCTAACCCCATTGGATTGTCGATGACTTCCCGCTTGATAAGTTCCGGCTCGTTCATGCCGCCCAGATCGACAAACGTGGTCGTAGGACCGTGCCAGCCGCATTCGACATCACGCGGCCACTGGCTTTCACGTGACAGAGCGAGGAATATCTTGGCTTTGTCCTCATTCTGATCGACCAAATCCTGCCAAAGCTCATGAAGGTCGGAATGGGTGGACGGCTCGTACTCCTTGAGGAAAACCACCGGACGGAACGGGATCAACACATGGTCGGCGTCTCGTTCGATTGCGCCTATCAGGTCAGAATAACGTGGCTTTTTGGACAGAAGCTGATGGAAGAACTTCTCATTGATCGTCGGTCGATAGTCAGTGAAGGTGTTCTTCTTCAACTGTGCGCAGCCGATAATCGGAATGTCCGTCTCTCTGGCGATCTGCTTCAGCCTGGCTGTTACGATCTGTCCAAATTCCCAATCGGCCAGCTTCTTTTCATCCTTGCTCTTGTCGATCAGGCCCATATGGTCGATTACGGCCAGTCCTTTGCCTTTCTTGGACACGAAGTACCGGATGCGCTCTTCAATCTGATCGAGTGTGAGACGCTTCTGCTGGATGTAGATTTGCTTCTCTCGGTTTGCGTTGCGGAAGTTCATCAGGCGCTCGAAATCGGTCTCGTTCACCTTGCCACGCTTCTGTCGGTTCACAGTGACCTTCGTTTCACGGCTGCTTTCACGCATCGCCAGCTCTTTCGCTGACATCTCGCCGGAATAGAACCAGACTGGAAATCCTTCAGCCGCAGCGCCCATTGCCAACTGACCGGCCAGTGCGGACTTGCCCTGCTTGGTTGCTCCACCCAGGATGATAAGCTGGCCGCCACACATTGGCCCGATAAGCTCTTCCACGGGTCGAAAGCGATAACCTATGCCGGTTCCGCGTTTGCCGCTGTATGCCCTGTTCGTGTCCTCAAGAGCATCATCTAGAGCCGTTCCGAACGATACCGCTCCGTAGATATCGTCACCATCCGAAAGGGCGCTGCTGATTTCGGAAATTGCGCGCTCACCAATCTGTGCAGGGTCGCTTTCTGTGCTGACGTTCTGGGCTTCGGCTATGACATCTTGTGCGATGGCAATGATCTGACGACGCTTAGAAAGATCGACCAGCATTTGGGCGACCTGTGGAAGCATTGCAGGTGGGAGAGCGTGTTGAGCGCAGCACCGGGCGACTAGCCGTCCAACTGTCGTTTCGCTATCAATGTTGCGATCCCACGGAAGGAAGGGCTTAATCGTGACTGGCTGTGCAACCTTGCCCTGCTTGATGACATCGGTGATGACGCCGAATATCTCGGCCAAGAACTTATCGTAGAAGTGAACCGGCTGGAGGATACCGGCAATCAGTGGGAAAGCGTCGTTGTTGAGCAGAAGTGTTCCAATAACCGCCCCTTCTGCCTCGTAGTTGCAGATTGCTTGTGCGGGCTGCTCGTAATCCATTTTTCTGACTGCACTCATGCCGCCACCTGCAAATTCATTTTCGTTTGATCACGCTTCGCCTTGGTCTTGGCTTTCTTGGCTGCTCTGGCTTTTTCCTGCCGGATAATCCCGCCATTCAGCGCCCAAAACAGAATGCCGATTGCTTCGGCAGCATTATCATCAATCGTTTCGAACCCTCGCGCTTTGCAGGCTGCTACGGCCTGATCTTTCAGCCACTGCCTGGCTTTTTCCGTCTTCTTCGGACCTTCTAGTCCGTCAGTAACGCATTTTGGTGCTTGGGTGACGCCAATGAAAAAGCTGCGCCATGAAACAGTGTTCACGGTCCTTGGTAACGGGAAACCTCTTCGTGCTGCGATCATGCTGACAGTTGCTATCCAGCCGCCAGAGAGCCGCGCCGACGCTTCAGAACGAGCCGCGCCGTAAGCCTCGGCTTCCAAAATGATTTCCACGTCCTTGCTGTCAAATATGTCGTGCTTCCGCAGAAGTTTGACCACGTTATCCCAGAGGTTGAGATAGTAATCGCCATGACGAGAACATTTATTGCCGTCGCGATCCCGCGTTAAATCCCATGAGCCATAGAACAGTCGCTCACGTTGTGTTCTGCGCTCGCTCTCCGGCTTGTCCTCGTCATGCACAAGCAGGCAATAACCGGCGTTCGTGGAAGGATCGATGCAAAGCTTATGTGTCGGCCTCTCCGATTGCATTCAATACCTCCCCATAACGCAGGCCACCGGGGCGAAAATCCAAGCCAGAGCTAAAAGCACACAGCCGGTGACGATGAGGGCGTTTCCGACACGTTGGCTCATGCTGCCCTCCGCATGTCTAGCGCGCTGCGGCCCGGTAGCGGATCACCCATGATCCTTGCTGTTTTGGAGCGGGTATCGTCTGGGATGGACTGGCGCATAAGAGCTTCGTGCTCTTTCGAAATGCTGGGGGCAGCCCTTTCCTGCTTTCGCAAAAGGCTGGTGGTGTTGTAGCAGCGTGTGGCGATGGACGCCTTGCTGCGACCGGGAAGGAGACCAGTCTTGAATATCTTGCCCGGTGATAGTCCTTCCTTTCGGTGCAGGCGCTCGACAATCTCTAGCTCTTCCTCGGACCAAGCCGCTGAAAACTTCCCGGTGTTGAGACCATTCCGGCGAACGATTTCCTGAAGCTTCTTGCTTCCGATCTTCAATTGATGGCGGATTTCGTTCTGGTTCACGCCATCCTTGACCATCTGGACGATCTTGGCTTCGAGTTCCTTATCTTCACGAGACATTATGCAGCCTCCTGGAGAAACCGCGCTGCTTCCAAAACGTGCTCATGATCCGATACCTGAGTACCGTCGAGCGCTGAGAGGACACGGCGAAGGTGATAGTCAGCGTTGAAGGCTGGTTTCAGTGCGATGCTCCGGCGTATACCGGGGCGTCTGACGATCAAGTCGCGCTCTTCAAGCCCTTCAATGATGCGATGGACACCAGACTTGGAATGCAAGCCAAGTGCTTCCTGGATTTCCTCATACGAAGGGCCGTAGCCCTTCTGGTCGATGAATGAACGGATGAAGTCGTATGCCTCTTTCTGGCGTGGGGTCATGGAGAGCATTAGGCAACCTCCCCGACCAGTCGTTCAACTTCTCTCACAGCGTCTGAAACGGTGACGATTAATTCTGCTTCATCATCACAAATCTCGACGTTGAACTCATCTTCAATCACAATGACGAGTTCGACTAGGTCAAGACTGTCACATCCTAGGTCACCTACGAAGGTGCTTTCAGGGGTTACGGCACTTGTCTCTACACCAAGAAGTTCCACGAGGACGTTGCGAATGCGCTCGAAAACTGTCGCCATCACGCTGCCTCCTCATCTGGGAAGTCAGTGTCGCCGTGGGCTTCGTCTAATGCAGATGAAAGATCTATGTTCGCCAGCGACGTACCGTCGTTAAATCCGCGCTGCCATTCTTGACCGGCTTCGGTGCTGAGATCGTGAGGGTTCGTCATTTCCTTGCGGAGACGACCGGCTGCCATGCCTTCGAGATATGCTCGCTCGGAAAGCGGTGTGCGGTCTTCATCGAAGAGATCAATCTGACGAGCCAGACCGTGGCCTAGCATTGCCGCTATACGCAAACGGCGCTTCATTGTCTCAATGACTTCGCCGCTGTCCTTCTCTTCAAGCTCAAACGCCCACTTCACATCGGCCTTGGTGAACCCGGCAGCTTTCAGCGTCTTATAGACACCGTTGATCGTGCCCATCGTTCCGCCGATGTCAGACTTCAATTCCTTAATCTCGCGGAAACCGTTGAGGAAGCGCTGTTCGTCAAGCTTTTCCTGATCGACGTTATGTCCTGCATTCATTTCACTTCTCCCGGTGCTGGAATGTTGAACTCTTCTTCAAGGGTCGGGTAATCGGCCAACTCCGGGCAGACGATCTCAGATAAGTTCGCGGCCTTGTTTCGGAGCATAGCGGCGAGACGCATTCGTCTGTGCAGCGACAGCCATCTGAGCAATACGGGCGGTCTCTTCTTTGTATTCCGCATGGCGCTTCCTCTCTGCGATAACCGCCTCCATTTCCGCTATCTCGCGGTTATCGATACGGTTTGCTTCTTTGTTGAAAATTGCCCTCACCCGGCGGCGCGTCCATTTCTGGCTTTTCTTCGAAAGCTTGTCGTATGCCCGGTCGAGCATGGCCTTGATCGGCTCGCGAACACCGCGATAGCCAATCAGTTCATCCAGAAGGTCGGCAGCTAATTCAGCGTCAGACATTGAGGTACGATCCTGCGAAATGCGCTTGGGTGAAAAATCCACGTTCTTGGACGATGTTTCCAACATCTTGGGTCGCTCCACGGCTAATTATTGAACCGTGGAGGGGCGGTAACGAAACCGTCTCAGAACAGAGGAACTGAAGTGATGAAGATGAAGCGGATTGCCCGGAAAGCTTGGAAAACTGACACTGGCATTCAGCTCGTCTTGTGGACTTGGCCTGAAAACTCACCACGAAAGCCGAAGGGGAGCATCTTGGCAGAGCGCAATCCCTTCGATCCTTTCCGGTGATGTTCATCGGTCTTGTCCTTCGTGAAATGGGTTGCCCGGAGACCCGTCAGGGAGATCAAATCTCCGGGCTTATTACCTACCGAGTAACAGGCGGGGGCGAGGTGTCCCCGGCAGGCAATGGGTTAAGCGGCGTATTTCCCACGATGGCGGAGTGCATCAATGAGACGAATATCGTCATCAACGCCTTCAACAGACCGCTTAATGAAGCCTGCGGCATCGGCAGTTTTGTTGATGTTGTCACGCATGTCGGCGATGAATTTTTCGAAGCGCCGTAGCTCTCCAACGGTCGCCGACTTGAGAGACACGTGGCGCGTCTCTTCCCCTTCTTCTTCTGGCGGAACTGTTATAAGTACAGGCATGCGCTCAAGAATTGTCGGCGGAATGCCAGGCAATGAAAGCTGCCTCGAACCGTCCTTCTTGATAAAGGTCCAGTTACGCAAATGGCTCGTGACCATGTCACCGATTTTTCTGTCGGCAAGTTCGTCGCTGATCCGCTTGATGACTTCCGAAAATTCCGCAGTCACCTTTGACTTGATGAGGCTATGTTTTGCCTCTCCATCTTTTTCGACAGCATCGGAAATTTCTTTATCAATCGCCGTGTTAAGGCGCTTCAAGTCTAGCTTACTGACCATTGATGACATCCTTGATTTCGTTGAGGTAGGCGATTGCTTTGTCGCAATAAGAGGCGAATTGCGCCTTGCTCTCAGCGGGGCATCCGATAGCTACGACGCCAGGCGAATGCTTTCTGTCGGAGAGGCTCGCTGCTGCGCTGAAAACGCTCAGAAATGCGTCGCTGGCGCGCTTTTCGTCCTCGGATGCACCAGAGTAATATTTCCCGTCACTCGCGAGCGTAGCCACTCCTGTGGCCTTTGCCTGTTCCTTTGCCTTAGTCGGCGTCGGGAGGGATTTCTGGTAATCCTTGGCGGACTTTTCCAATTCACCGATTTTCGCGGTGAGGTCAGAAATCTTTTGCTGCAAATCCCGAACCTCAGAAGCAGACCTGATGTCGCGATCGGTTGCAGATTTCTTGAGTTCTTCGAGGTCTTTCCGAGCCTGATCAGCTTCGGAATTGAGGCGATCAACCGCTTCTTGCGCAGCCTTCTGTTTCAGTTCTTTGACCTGAGCGGCAGTGAATACCTCACCAGCTTCAACTCGTTCGGCAATGATCGCCTGAATGTCAGGCTCTGCTTTTACTACTTCGTCCAAAGCGGCACCAGAAAGTTTGACAAATTCGTCAAACTCTTCAACGCCTTCGTATCTTTGGATGGCGCGATATGCGGCCCTTTGATTGATATGTGGAAGGCGAGTTGCAAGCCAACCAGTGAACCCACCTTCGTTTCGATTAAACCGAAAGAGATCCTGAGCAAATTTCAACTCTCTGCCGATCTCAAGAATAGCATTCCCTTGAATACGCTCGACGTTCTGCGCATGCTGCTCGATCTGCTGTTCGACATTCGCGATGTCTTCAATATCCGTCTGCAATGGCATGATGTTCACGATGCTTTCTCCCCATACAGATCGGGACGCAGCTCATGGCGGGAAATGCCAGACACTCTTTCGATTTCGAGAACGCGCTCCGCAGGAACACGTTTCCAAGAGTACATGGCGGTGTGTTTGATGTTGAGGGCGCGGGCTAGCGCAACGACGCCTCCCACTTCCTCTGCTGCTTTTGCGACAATCTCGATCATGGTAGGCAGTTGTAGGATATACCTACCTACCTTGTCAAGCGTCATATGTAGGTGATTTTTACGTAGGCGGGATTTACAACGGTGCTATGGAAACAATTGGCGATAGAATACGTCGAGCACGGACCCAAAAAGGATTTACGCAACAACAGCTTGCCGATCATTTCGGCATAGCTCGCGTTTCTGTGACCCAGTGGGAAAATAATACAACGCAGCCCGGCAGCGACAAGTTAATCGGTCTCACGGAACTGCTTGGCGGGGACGCCGAATGGTATATCACCGGCCATGGAATGCCGCCGATATCAGATGGAGTGAGAATAGCCGTCAAGCAAAGTGGCCACCCGAAGCGCGAAATGACCGACGCCCCCAACGCCACCATTGGCGAAAAAGTAACCGGTGCTGGCGTAATGGTTCCTGTCTATGGTCAGGCAGTTGGCGGGATCGACGGGCAGTTTCTGATGAACGGTACTATTCTGTATGAGGTAATGGCACCGCCGCAAATCGCGGAAATTGCGGGTGCATACGGCGTTCAAATATCCGGTGACAGCATGTTTCCGCGCTATGAGGATGGCGAAGTTGCCTTTGTCGATCCACGCCGCCGGGTGAAGAAGGGTGATTATGTCGTCGCTCAAATCCAGTTTGATGAGCACGAACCGCCACACGCCTACGTGAAGCGCTTTGTTCGTCACAACGCCGAAGAGCTTGTACTTTCACAGTTCAACCCGCCGAAGGAACTGACTTTCGATCACGACCAGGTCGTATCTGTGCACTTCATTGCGCTGGCGGGAGTTGCTTGAAAGCGGCGCTATCGCCGGAAGATTGGGAACGGGTTAAGGGCGAATAGGCAGACGGGGGCGCGATGCTCGGGACGGTTTTGGCAATTCTTGGCATTGCGGTACCAGTAATTGGTGCGTCCTTCACCGTTGCGTACAAATGGCCCCAGTTTTACGAGCAGGCCAGTAGAGCAACCATGAAGGTTGCCGTCTGTATCTCTTTCCTTGCTGCCGCATACTATGTCGGTGCTCAACACGCTCTAATTGAAGCGAAACGTCTCATTTCTGAAAATCAATCACTGCCCGAAAATGTTGCGGATTTCAGATCGCAATATCATTGGTTTTTTATCGTGTTTCCTATGTCAGTTATCGTTTTTGGCTTCTTGATTGAAAGTGTTGCCTCAATGATCCGAGACGAAGAAAATCAGAAAAACAAGTAACCGTATTTCATACAGAGATACGACGCTGCGCTCGTTAGAAGCGCGATCGGGAACATAATACGGTAGTTCATATCAGTTCCTCCTACGCCGCTTTGGGCTGGTTGCGCGTTTTTCCTCAACGCATACTGTCTTACGTTTCAGTTCTTATCTTTGATTTCTTGTTCTGAAGGTTGGTGGGGGAAGGGTTCCAGCTAAAGACCCCCCTACCCCCAGAAAGACAAAAGCCTTCCCAGAGGTGGGGGATCGTTTAGCATGTCCTGAAGGCCGGAGCCGGGAATGGGACACACGCTAGAGCGCCTCTCGGCCACCCGTCCTCTGTTTCTGACAGCACCGTAGGACTTACGACCCCCGCGCTTGCAGCTTCATCAGCAAGGGAATTGCACCCTCGTCGCTGCTTCGATTTCTTCACCAATAGTCCCTACCTACATCGCGTGTCAAATTTTTTTGTAGGTCATGCCTACTTTTTTCGTTTGACAATGTAGGTAGGCATGGCTTACATAGGGTCATCAAAGCGGTTCACGAAGAAGCCAACGCCGATCTGTCCCGCGAGAAACCTCAGAGTTGGGAGACGCCCGAAATGAACGCCTTCAAAATCGACATTGTAGATGCCCTAAAGCATGACGATCAGCAGAACGGGAAGCTGATACCGGCTCGCATGATGAAAATCATGGTGCCGCGTCCAGCAAATGCGTCTGGCGTTGAGTTCTTCCACTGCGATCAAGAAACAATCGGCTTGTAAGCCTTCCGGTTTCCGCCCGGAAGGGCGGTTTCCCACCGATTGCCGAGGAAACCACGATGTCCACGAAAGCCGAAATCGAAGCCATTCTGAAGAACGATATCGCGCAGTTGGAAGCTCTTGTTGGCCAACTCGGTTCGATCAGCCTGACGTGTTTTACGCTGAAGGATCAGGGTGATAGCGGGCTTGAGGTTCGCCGGTTGCTTGGCAAGTACGTCGAACAGCGCTGCGATACCGAAATGCGCCTGATCGACCTCTACCGGGGTTTTGGCGACCTACCCGCAATGTCTCCACTGGAACGCTCGCAGTACCGCGCAAACCGCGCAGATGACCTGCTGGATATGACCAGTGACGCCTTCGAACGCATCAATGATTACGTCCATGGGAGGGCGGCTTAATGTTCTCTGCACTGATGATTTCCACGGCTCTGTCCGTGATGCCAGCTACTAGACCGCACGATCCGCACGTTGGGTTTGTGCTGATCGAAAACCGGGTAGTCGAGCAGATCGGACCATTCTGGGACCGTGAAGATTGCGAGTTCGTTGGCAAGGGCATTGTGAACCACGCGAACGATCTTATCCACCGGCCATATCAGACAGGGCCTTACGAGGCGCTTCGCCTGATGACCACGGAAGTTGTCTGCCAGCGGAGGGTGAAATGACTGAGACAAAGTTCACTCCGGGGCCATGGAGGGCATGGCAACCCCGTGGCGATGAAAGTGTTCCGGTTAGAACGGACGGCCTATGGATAACCATAGCATACGTTCATCAGGGGGCGATAACAAACGCCCGGGCCAACGCCAGCCTGATCGCCGCGGCACCTGATCTTTATGAGGCTCTGGAAGCAGCGATAGAGGAAATCAATCACCTCCGAAAGTTCGCTGGCGATAACGGTGCCATGATTGATGACACTGATTTCGTTGAAGGCATTGCCGCCCTCGCCAAAGCGCGAGGTGAAGCATGACCCTGCTTATCGCCCTGATCGCCAACGGAATTTATGAGCACGAAGTGGGCAGACAATTCATCGAGACCGGCTGGATCGTCGTTCTCTGGGTTTGTCACCTGATGGTGAGGTCAAAATCATGACCATTTCCCCATTCGATCACCTAATCACCATGGCACTGATCGTCGCTTTTATCGCGCTGTGCCAGAGCAAGAGGACGAGGCCGTGAAAGACCTTATCGAAGACGCTCTTAGCTTCATCGCCGTTTCAACCTTCATCGCAACGTTTGCAGTATGGGCCGGGTATCTGGCCGAGAAAGTGTGAGGCTCAATATGGCGCACATGACAACGGTAAAATGCCAGTGCTGCAAAAAGCCGTTCGAGGCCCGCACAGCAGACGTAAATCGTGGATGGGGCAAGTTCTGCTCAAAATCATGCAAGGCACTCAAACAGTACCGGCGGACCGGGGTGTCTGGCCCACATTATGCGGCTTCGGGACGAACAGTTCGTCAGATGGCGAAGGGTGATTACGCTCCATCGAAATTCGATGACTTTGAGCCGTACATGCACGGCGGTGATGACCCTCACTACACCGGCGGCGGATGGGGAGAGGAAAGTCCAAGATGACCGCCCTGCTCCAAGTAAGCGGCTATGTGCGCCGCCAGTCAGCCAAGGGCGATGAGAAGCGCCCACGGTTTACCCAGCCAGTTATCGACACAGCCGCCAAGCTTTGGGCAGCGATAGACGCTGAATACGTCCGCGCTCTGGAAGTCGGGCTGGCAGATTTTTCGGGAGAGTGATGTGGAAGAAATACTTCGGAACATATGCGCCGAGCACGGGCTTAATGCGATCAGCACCACGGTATTCACCTCTAACGGTTTTAAAAAAGTCTCTGTCTACGTGCATTGGGTTGACAGCTCAGGAATATGGCTATGCGAAAGCGGAATAGCCCACACATTCGATGACGCGCTGGCTTTAGCACTTTCTGAAAAGAGCAAGAAAGTTTCGGAGGCCGCGTGATGTCGAAGATCGAGACAGGTGGGCCTGCGTTTCCGCGCCCTTTTCACGAAACCGTAGACGGTAACTTTAGCATCGCTCAAACCGGCATGTCGCTTCGTGATTTCATAGCAACTCACGCTTTGGCTGGAATGCTGGCAAGCGACCATATCTGGGAACACATTCGAGGTATGACGGAGATTGCTCCGAATGATAAGGCAAAGCGATTAGGTGCAGCTCGTACGGCATATGCTTATGCCGACGCCATGCTCGCCGCCCGTGGAGGTGATCGTGACTGACACCTTGCATCAGGACGAACTCACCTGGGATGTCGGCAAGATCAGCCAGCAAGGGATATACGCAAAAATACCGATGAGCGTTTATCACTCGGATTGCTGCGTTGGCCCGTCGATTTCATCCAGTGGCTTGCGCGAGATTGCGCCGCCTGATGGCTGCCCGTTGAAGTTCTGGGACAATAGCTATCTGAACCCGGATCGTGCGCCACAGCAAGAAAAGCATCATTTCTCGCTTGGCAGAGCAATTCATACGCTTCTGCTCGGTGAAGACGGCTTCCGTGATGAATACGTGGTTCGGCCTGCCGAGTTCGATAGCTGGCGCACAACAGCATCCAAGACGTGGCGATCACAGAAGCTGAAGGACGGTAAGACGGTTCTTGAGCCGAATGATTTGGTCATCATTGAAGGAATTGCTGATCGAGTAGCCAATGATCGGTCGTTTATCGAACATCTGGACGGTCGAGTAGAGAGGACCATTATCGTTCGCGATCCGACTACTGGCATATTCGTCAAGGCTCGCCCGGATGCATTACCAGCCGATCAGGTGATTGCCGACTTGAAAACCACATCAGACGCCAGCGAGCGCGGATGCCTGACCTCTATCAAGAAGTTCAACTATCACATGCAGATGGCCCTTGCTGGCTCTGCTCTGGAGCTTCTGACACGTCGGCGGGTCACTGATCATGTGCTTCTGTTTGTCGAGACCAAGCGGCCCTACGCCTACAATATCAAGCCAGTTGACGCTCAATATGTCTGGCTTGGCGCACGTCAAAACCGTGCCGCTCTGGATATTCTGGCTGAATGCCTAAGCACTGGTGTGTGGCCGACCTATTACGGTTCCGGACTGACCGCTTCCCCATCCGATTTCTTTGAAAAGCAGATCGAAAATGAACCTTCGATCCCTGCGGAGGCAGCATAATCATGAGAATAGAACGCGCAGTACGCGAAAAGACATTCACGCTCACGTCGATTGCTGGCCCTTCCGGCTCTGGCAAGACCTATAGCGCCCTCCTCTATGCTCGCGGCCTTGTCGGCCCAGAAGGCAAGATCGGCTTTATTGATACCGAGAACAAACGCTCGCGCTTCTATGCGGATGTTGCGGGCGGTTTTGACGTGATTGATCTTGATCCCCCATTCACGTCAGCACGGTATATCGAAGCGATCAAGGCTTTCGAGAAGGCCGGGTACACTGCCATCATCATCGACAGCATTTCTCACGAGTGGGAAGGCACCGGCGGCGTTCTGGAGCAGGCTGAAGCTATTGAGCAGTCGAGCAAGCGCCCCGGCCTCCATTGCTGGGCGAAACCGAAGGCTGGCCATAAGAAGCTTATGAACGAGCTTCTGCAAACCCGCGCCCACCTGATTTTCTGCTGCCGTGTGAAGGAAAAGGTTGTTCAGGCCAAGGGCGCGAACGGCAAGAACGAGATCGTGAATGAAGGATTTGTCGTCGTTCAGGAGAAGATGTTCATCTACGAAATGACTGTCTCGCTTATGTTGGCGGAAGGCAATCATATCCCGACTATCCTGAAATGCCCCGGAGACCTGCTTCACGCCTTCCCTGAAGGTAGCAAGATCACGCCAAAGATTGGTGAGGCCGTTCGAAGCTGGAGTGATACCGGCAAGGACATTGATGAAGCTTTCGAGATGTCCAAGCGCGCCGGGATGCAGGCTGCCAACGGCGGGATGAAATCTCTTTCCACATGGTGGGGAAGTCTCGACAAGGCTGATCAGCACCGTCTTGCCAACCTGAAAGACACGCTCAAGTCAGTTGCCGAAGCTTCTGACCAAATGCGTTCCGACCAGATGGAAGCGGGCGGCGGTGATGTCGGTGAACGTCTGGCCCATGCCAAATCCATATCCAAGGGCGCTGAGAGCGGTGAAGGCTTCAATCGGGAGTTTGTGACCAACCAGCTTAAGACGCTTTCCAGCGAGCCGGATACGGGCGAACAGGGTGCGTCTGAACCACCCTTTACCGATGCGGACGCCGATGCCTGGGTTTTGAACTCGGTCAACATGCTTATCGCCTCGGCAATGATCGGCGGCGACATGGAAATCATGCGCAACCAGTACCGTGTCGTCAAACAGACCGCACCGGAATGGGTTGATCTGCCGACGATGGGCCGCGTGAACACCGTGTCGATGTTCTTGGCGAAAGTCATGGATGGCGAAGAGGAGTTTGACAAGGCGCGGATTGCCAACCTGTCGAAGCTCAACGCTGAACAGATCAACGATCTGCCGGAGGTGAACTAATGGCCGCCTTCGCAGTACGTAGAGAACCCACGGCGTTCAGCACGTCACCATCCAAGGGCCAGAAGCGCCCACGGCGTGAGAATGGCAAGCATCTGGCTTGGATCAGAACACTGCCATGCGTGATTACTGGCCAGTATGGCGTTGAAGCCGCTCATATCCGGTACGCTGCGCCAGAGTATGGCAAGCGAGACACCGGGAAGGCTGAGAAGCCAGACGACGATTGGGTAATCCCGCTCGCGCCAGAACTGCACCGAGAGCAGCATTCCATGAACGAGGTCAAGTTTTGGGCCAAGTACGGGATTGATCCCTGCCGCGTTGCCCTCGCCCTGTCACGCATCACCGGCGACGACGAAGCCGCCCTTGTCATCATTCGGAACGCGAAGGTGCGCCCATGACCATCCCAGAACAGGCAGTACAGGCGGCAGCGAACGCTGCGCATGAAGAACTTCTGTCTATGGCAAAGCAGATGAACGTTCCGATGGAATACACACAGTCCATCAGCGTCAATAACTACCGTGTCATGCGCACCGCCCTCACCGCAGCCTTCCCTCACCTCGCAGCGGTGCGGGTGAAGAAGCTGAACGAAATCCTGCGCGAACTCATCACCGAGCAGTCAGAAGGCGAATGGGACGAAGCAACTATTGAAAATGATGTTCAAAATTTCTCTGCTCGCATCCTCTCCGCGCTTGAGACTTCCGTAGCGCAGCCCGATCCTTGGGTTGATACTCGTCTCATCAGGTTTGATGACACAATCGTTTTTGGTCGCGGTGGCTTTGATTTTGACCGTTGGGAGAGCCTCCGGTGGGAGATGCATACTCGTCACGGATCGTTCGCTGTATGGAAAAGCGATAGCAAGACTTGGTCAATGTATGGAGGAAAGTATGGCTTCCTGATGCTGGATCGATTTTCAAGCGAGGAAGAAGCCAAGGCCGAGGCAGAACAGATTGTTGTTTCGCTCGACGCCGAGCCTTCCGCAGCGCCTGAGTTGGCGGTGTCTTCGGGAGACATAGTTGATGCGCTGTTCAAAGACTTGCGCGGCCGTCGCTTCCTGAAATGGTTATTCTCCGACCGAGGCGATGATTGTCTGATTGATGTGTTTCGCGGCGGGGATGAGCTGAGAGGCCTTGACCACGAAGTACAGCAAGAAATCCGAAAAGCATGGGAAGCGATTATTGAGCGCGCCCTCCATCCAGTAGCGGATAAGCCCGACGAAGCAGGACGCGAGGGGGAAGTGCGACAGCAATACCCTGCCGCATGGATGGTTCGCGAGAATGATTATGAAGTATGGGACTTTATTCGGCTCAAAAAAGCAGCCGATGATTTGACCGCCCGTGGTTTTGAGGTGATCCCACTCTACACTCTCCACACCCCTCCAAGCAGTGAGGTGGCGTGATGGGGAAGCTCAACGCAACACAGGGCATCACAATCAGCGGCGATAGCTGCGGCACCGACATCGAGCTTACGATGAAGGTCAAATTCTCGGTCAGCAAGTACCGACCAGCCACCGCTATCGATCCAGCCGAAGAAGCAACTGTCGAGATCGATGAAGTAAAACTCTTCGACGGCGAGCAGGAATTGAACCTGACTTACTGGCTGGAAGATCGCCTTTCAGAGAGCGACAGCCTCAAGGCTTGGCTCATGTCAGAAGCTAATGAGCAGATCAAGCAAGCCGAAGAAGATCACGCTGATCATATGCGCGAAATGCGCCGGGAGAATGCCAATGGCTGAGACAAAATATACGAAGGGACCGTGGGATTGGGAAACCCCTTTGGGCGACGATTGCTATTCGATAGTTCAGGCTGGATTGAAATCATACGAATGGCAATTCATTGCCCATGTTCATGTCGGCATTCCGGCAGAAGGAATGATGCCGCGACAAGAGGCTCTAGCCAATGCTCGCCTGATCGCCGCAGCACCGGAGCTTTATGAGGCTGCCAACGTTGCCCTTTCTCGTCTCCAACTAACTGGAGGAAAAGACGGTGAATATCTCGGTAATCACGAAAAGAAGATGATCGAAGTATTATCCAAGGCCCTCGCCAAAGCTCGCGGCGAAACCCACCCATCAGGAGGCGACCGTCATGGCGAGTGAATTGAGTGCCGAGCAAATTCGCGAATTGATGCACTACGATCCAAAAACCGGGATTTGCCTATGGAAAATCCGAGATAGCAAGTGGTTTGAAGGAAACTCGCGCGATGCGGAATGGTGCTGCAACGCATGGAACAAGCGTTATGCCGGGACAAAAATAGGCCGTCTCTCTAAAGGATATATCGAAGCACGAATACTCGGGAAAATGTACGGGATGCATCGCGTGATTTGGCTCTACATGACTGGGAAATGGCCGCTTCTCGTCGACCATATCAACGGAAACCCGAGTGACAACAGATGGAAAAATCTCAGAGAGACCGACCAGGCAACAAACAATAAAAACCTACGGCAACGTAGTGATAATAAGTCTGGAGCCACGGGCGTTTACTTTCAAAAAAGCACCGGTAAATGGCAATCCAAGATCAAATCATCGGGCGTCGATTACCATCTCGGCGCATATCAAAAACGAGAAGACGCTATCCTTGCGAGAAAAGTCGCTGAGAAGTGCCTTGGGTTCCACGCTAATCACGGGAGGAAGTAATGGCTAATAATGGAACCCGCTCGCAGGCTGAGGAGCTATTGGCGGCGGAACGGGCGGAGAATGCCCGCTTGCGAGATAGCACTTTGCCAATGGCGTGTGATCCAGATGAATGGACCGCCGCCGAGGAAGTGCTTGCGCATCTTCTGATCAATGTCATCGGTGCGCCTGATGACGTTCCATACACTCCAAATCAAGCGCAGGAGGTAATTGAGCGTCAGTTGAAGCGCATTCGCGAATTGGACGACATTGAAGAAATGCTCATGGACGGTCAAGGCGACGATGACGGCGCGCAGATTATGCCGGAATTTGAAGCCGGATGGTCAACGACGGCAAAAGTCGAAGAATGCTTGCACCTGCTTGAAAAACGCCGTGACGTTATCGAAGGGTTCGAAGCCGACAACGCAGCACTCACTGCGCGGATTAAGGAGTTGGAGCAGATCAACGCCGATCTGTGCCGATCGCACGGCGTATTGAATGTTACAGGCGCAAAACTTGAAGGACAGGTGGAAGCCCTCGAAGCCAAGCTCGCGGCGGCTGAAAAGGCGCTGTCGTTCTATGCAGACCCGTCAAAATGGAATGACGGCTATTTCAAGTCTGAAGACGACGGGACAGTCCTTCGTGCTTATCCACCCTCAATTGAGAATGATCAGGGCGACAAAGCCCGCGCAGCGCTGGGAGGGAAGCCGTCATGAGCCGCTATCCTGACCCCACGCCGCTCATCTGGCTGTCCTTTGTCGGGCTGGCAACCCTGTTCGCGCTTGCTGGCGGGGCGCTGTTCTACCTCAGCTATCACCTCATCCGAGCAGTTCTTTTCTATGTAGGTGCGCTATGACCTCCGACCTCATTACCCGTCTCTCCAAGCTAGACGCGCCTGACAGGGAAGTGGACGGCCTCATAGCCGAAACTTTCGGATTTCCGCAAGAGGTGTTTGGTGAAAGCTTCGGGACTTATGACGTTGATGGACCAGAAATGCACTATGACGCAGCAACATGGTCTGGCAACGGCAAGTCTTGGTCTGCCCCCTTCTTCACCGCCTCTGTAGACGCCGCTATCGCGCTGGCGAAACGTGTCTGCGATCCCGCATGGATCAGGATAGATGAATGGTACATGGGTGAAGAAAAGCCCGCCGTGGCCGCTATCCTTCTAAAACCAACCCCAAATGAAACATTCGGCGGCAAAGGTGCAAATCAGTCCATCGCACTTCTGATCGCCCTCTTGCGCGCAAAGGAGGCCAGCAATGCCGAGTAAGGAACACGAAGCGCTTGTCGAGAAGGTGGCGCGGGTCATCTGCTTTGAAACTGGCAGCATGGGCGACCCAATGCCCATCGAATTGCAGCGCGTGGATAGAGACTGGCAAGAGCATGTCACTGCTGCAAAGGCTGCAATCTTCGCCATCCGCGAAGCTCTACAGGAGCCGACAGAGGTAATGACAGCGAACGGGTACGTTCACTGCTACAACCCAGATAGGACGTGGAGCGCCATGCTCGCCGCATCCGCACTTGGGGAGCAGAGCAAATGAAGCTGACCGATACAGAGCAAGAGCTTCTGGACATAGAAGAGCGACGCATGCGGACGCTAACTGGCAATCACAAGCATTACTGCATGGATTGGGACGGTATGGCTATTGATGACACGTGCCCTGAGTTTGAATGCTGCACGTGCATAGACGTGGAAGGTCGCCAAGCCCTGAAAGGCGGTTCCGAATGAGCCGTCTGGATCGCAGAGATCGCGACTTTCTCCAACGGCTATGGTTCGGCCAGACATTACGTCTCGCTGATCGTGAGGAAGATCGAGTGCGTCAGAAAATGCGCAAGGCTGGGCTGGCCGTGGTTATGAAGAACCCGCGTCGTTGGGAACTCACCGAAGCAGGCCGCGCCGCACTGCGGGAAAGGGAGTGAGGATGTACGAACCCAACTACCATTATATTCCGTGCCGGTGTTTCAGCGCTGATCATTTGGTCCGTGTCTGCCCGGATGAGGATATAGACGGCACATTGAACGTTGAAATCTTGTCCTCACGCCAATCGTCTTTCTGGTCGCGCGTCAGATGGGCCTTGAAGCATGTATTCGGTCGTGAGGACCTTGTGTTTGCCGATGTGATTGTCTCGCGGGAGAAGTGGCTGAAAGCGGCGGGAGAAGCCGAAAGGAAGGAGGCGGGAAAGTGATACCAGCATCAGGGAGTTCTACTTTTCAACGTCAACCAAGGGCGGGCACCGGAGGCTTTGAGAGGTAAATACGATGAGCGCAGCACAGAAGCGCATTGCAGACCTAGACGAAGACGAACTGATCTCGCTTGCAGATGCTGTTGAGATATTCTTTTCTGGGCGGCTGACGAAATCGTCTTTGCGGACAGAAGCGGCAAAGGGAAACCTCGAAATCATCCGCATCGCAAACAAGGATTTTGTGACGCGTAACGGCATAAGAAGGATGATTGAAAGATGTCGCGTAAGAGAAGCCCCGCAAGGCTCTGGTTCCGATCAGACACCGGGACTTGGTTCATTAAAGACGGAGAAAAGCGTATCAGCACAGGATGCGCTAAGGATGAGACTGAACGGGCAGAGCAAGTTCTCCGCGAATACGTCACGTCCAAATATGAGCCAGTCAGGGGAGGTTCTTCGGCTGCAATCACGATAGGTGATGTTTTGCTGGTCTATCTCGATGAGAAGGCCATCCGCACTTCAAGGCCAAGGGAAACAGAAGCAGCCGTCAACAGGCTGAATGACTTCTTCGGTGCGGATGCAATCAATGAAATACGCGGCAAGAGATGCAGAGAGTTTGCCGATCATAGGAAAACAGAGAGCGGCGCGAGGCGGGATTTGGAAGTCCTGCGCGCTGCTATAAATCATTATCACAAGGAATACGGGTTGGATGTCGTACCGGCGGTAACATTGCCAGACAAGAGCCTGCCGAGGGAACGATGGCTAACCCGGAATGAAGTGGCAGCGCTTATAAAAGCCGCCAGGAGGCTCCAGAAGTGCGATCACATCATCCGGCTTGTTCTGATCGGCACATATACCGGAACGCGCCTATCGCCCATTCTGGGGCTGCAATGGATGCCGAATACCACAGGCGGATATGTTGATCTGGATAAAGGTGTGATCTACCGCAAGGCCATGGGTGAGCGGGTAGCCCATAACAAGCGCAAGCCACCGGCAAAGATACCACCGCGCTTGTTGCGGTTCCTTCGTTACTGGAAGGCGAAGGACGAAGCATGGAGTGCCGAGCAGGCAAAGACTGTCAGCTTGCGCCATATCGTGCATTTCAACGGGGAGAAGATAACCAAGCCACATAAGGCATTCCGCTCGGTGCGGGCTGAGGCTGGTTTAGGGGAAGATGTCACACCGCATGTCTTGCGCCACACAAGGGCGACTTGGCTTGCACAAGCTGGCGTAGATGCCCACCAGGCAGCAGCATCTTTGGGTATGACAGTGGAAGAGTTCGAAAGGACTTATTCGCATGTATCGCCGCTATTCCAGAAGGATGCGGCCAATGCGTTCTGATCAATAAATGAGCCTTTCGGTCCGTAATCGGTCCGTGGCGCGAATTAGTAAAATATGCAAGAAAATCAGTAAATCGGGAATTGTCCAAGCCTATCAATGACTTGAAAGATGGTCGGAGTGAGAGGATTTGAACCTCCGACCCCCTCGTCCCGAACGAGGTGCGCTACCAGGCTGCGCTACACTCCGTGACCACGTGGTCTTGACCATTGAGGCGGCTTATAACGCCCCCAATTTCAAGCTGCAAGAGCATCCTGTCGTTTTTTTAATGCCTAACCCCAAAAGTTGGAAATGGTTTCAGACGAGTTGCATATGAGAGCAGGACGGCGCTATCCGTTTGCTTCCAAAATCTATTAAAGCATAGCAAAAACAGGCTTCGTACCACCGCCAAAAGCCACGAAATTGGGGTTTGCAAAACCCGCAACACCTTCATTGGCGCGTTGACCATAAGAGAGCGGCGTTCCCTCGAAAGTCGTGGTGAGGCCACCAGCGGCGCGTAACACGGCATCGCCCGCCGCCGTATCCCATTCCATCGTCGGGCCGAAACGTGGATAAATATCGGCCTCTCCACTGGCAATCAGGCAGAATTTCAGCGACGAACCGATGGAAACACAGCTGTTGATCCTGTTGTCGTTCAGGAACTTTTCCGTTTCCGGGTTCTTGTGTGACCGGCTGCAGACGGCCACCCGCTCTGGCCCGTGAACACGCACCGCTATCCCGCGCCTTGTTCCGATTGCATGATCTTTGGTCGTCGTTATTTCTTCAGCACCATTGCTGTTTCCAATAAACAAGCGATTGCGAACTGGTGCATAAACGATGCCGAGAACCGGAGCGCCATCCTCGATCAGGCCGATATTCACTGTGAAATCGCCGTTTCGCAACAGAAACTCACGGGTGCCGTCGAGAGGGTCGACCAATAAAAATCGCCGCCCCAAATGTGAAGGCAAACGTCCCGCTGCCACTTCTTCTTCAGCCACAACCGGAATATCCGGAACAACGGAAGCGAGTGCCGCAAGAATGATGGCTTCCGCGTCACGATCTGCTTCCGTGACCGGGGAAGAATCTTTCTTGCTCTGAACCGCGCAACCATTGGCATAGTGCTTCATGATAACGCGCCCCGCCTCGAGTGCAGCTTCCTGCAGGACGGCCAGCATTGCTTCGTCGTTCGGATCGGCTTTCGGGGAGGCTGAAATCTTCATTGCTCAGATTGACCAGGAATCGCTGCCATAACTGCCGATGATACCACGTTCGGCAAGATACTTTTCTACTTCTGCGACGAGTTCGTCAACGTCACGACCTGTCGTGCTCAGGCGCAATTCCGGTGAAACTGGCGCCTCATAGGGAGAATCGATCCCGGTGAAAGCCTTGATCTCGCCACGCAAAGCCTGCGCATAGAGCCCCTTCGGGTCACGCGCGATGCATTCCTCAATCGGTGTATCCACGAATATCTCGACAAACTCACCTTCAGGCAGGCGAGCGCGAATACGATCACGCTCAGCTTGAAATGGCGAGATGAAGGAGACCAGTACCACCAGTCCCGCATCGGTCATCAATCGGGCGACTTCGCCGACACGGCGGATATTCTCCGCCCTATCCTCATCGGAGAAGCCCAGATCGCTGTTGAGGCCATGACGGACATTATCACCGTCCAGCAGGTAGGTGTGCTTGCCAAGCGCGTGGAGCCGCTGTTCGAGCCGGTTTGCGATGGTGGATTTGCCGGAGCCTGACAGCCCCGTAAACCAGAGCACAGCCGGTTTCTGGAATTTCTGCGCTGCGCGTGTCTGCTTGTCGAGGTCGAAGGACTGCAGATGCACATTCGTCGCCTGACGAAGAGCACTATCGATCATCCCAGCGCCCACAGTCGCGTTGGTAAGCCGGTCGATCAAGACGAACGCGCCGGTTACACGATTATCCGCGTAAGGATCGAACGCAATCTGATCCACCGTCTGGAGATGGCAAAGTCCAATTTCGTTGAGGTCGAGGCGGGATGCTTCCTGACGGGTGAAACTGTCAATATCGGTTCTGTATACGATCTCGTTGATCGTTACCGGCGTCTGATCAGTCTCGGTACGCAGGATATAGGAACGGCCGGGATGCAATGCCTCCTCGCCGAACCAGACTATATTGGCTGAAAGCCGATCAGCAACTTCGGGCCGGGCCTCCGTCCCGACCAGCATATTGCCGCGCGAAACCTCGATCTCGTCCTCCAGCACCAGTGTGACAGCCTGTCCTTCGGAAGCACGTGGCAGATCACCGTCATAGGTGGCGATGCGTTTTACGCGGGAGGTTTTGCCTGATTTGGCAACCACCACGGCATCACCAGCGCTGATCGAACCGGATGCCACAGTGCCGGAGAAGCCGCGAAAATCGAGATTGGGCCGGTTCACATATTGCACCGGAAAACGAAACGGCTTGGCCGCTGCCTCCGTGTCGATGCGCACGGTCTCCAGATGTTCGAGCAGATGCGGCCCTTCATACCAGTCCATGCGTGGCGACGGCAGGGTGACATTGTCGCCGAAACGCGCCGAAAGCGGGATCGGCTGGATGCTGACAAAGCCTAATTCATTGGCGAAACTCATATAATCGGCAACGATGCGCTCGAAAGCCTCTTGCGAAAAATCGACCAGATCGATCTTGTTCACGGCCAGAACGATGTGACGAATACCAAGTGCAGCGGCAATAAAGGAATGGCGTCGTGTCTGGGTCAGTACACCCTGACGAGCATCGATGAGCACGATAGCAAGATCGGCTGTCGAGGCACCAGTCGCCATGTTGCGCGTATATTGCGCATGACCGGGTGTATCAGCGACAATGAATTTGCGACGTGGTGTCGAAAAGAAGCGATAGGCGACATCAATGGTGATGCCCTGCTCCCGCTCAGCCTCCAGACCGTCAACCAGCAATGCGAAATCGAAATCGTCATCCGTGGTACCGAACTTGCGGCTGTCGTTCTTCAACGATGCGAGCTGGTCCTCGAAGATCAGTTTCGTGTCATAGAGCAGGCGTCCGATGAGCGTTGACTTGCCGTCATCCACCGATCCGCAAGTAAGGAAGCGCAAGAGTGTCTTGCGCTCCTGATCGGCCAGGAAGTCGCTGACTACAGCATTGGTCGCAACAGGCTTGATTATCGCATTCATCAGAAATAGCCCTCGCGCTTCTTTTTTTCCATCGATCCGGCTTCGTCACGGTCAATGGCGCGGCCCTGCCGCTCGGATGTACGGGCAATCAGCATTTCTTCGACAATATCGGAGAGGTCAGCCGCACTGGATTCAATAGCGCCGGTCAACGGATAGCAGCCAAGCGTGCGGAACCGCACCAGTCGGTTTTCCACCGTTTCGCCCGGACGCAACTTCATGCGGTCGTCGTCGAGCATGATCAGCATGCCGTCACGTTCGACCACCGGACGATGCGCTGCAAAATAAAGCGGGACGATGGGGATATTCTCCTGCAGGATATATTGCCAGATATCGAGCTCAGTCCAGTTCGACAGCGGAAAGACGCGGATCGACTCCCCTGCGGAAACCCGCGTATTGTAGATCTTCCACATTTCCGGACGCTGGTTCTTGGGGTCCCAACCATGCTGCGCGCTACGGAAGGAAAAGATGCGCTCCTTGGCGCGCGATTTCTCCTCGTCGCGACGGGCGCCACCAAAAGCAGCATCGAACTTATACTTGTCGAGCGCTTGCCGCAAGGCGACCGTCTTCATCACATGAGTGTGGACATTCGATCCATGGCTAAAGGGGCCAACCCCCTCGCGCACGCCATCCTCATTGATATGCACGAGCAGCTCAAAACCCTTTTCACGCGCCTGCGCATCGCGAAACTCAATCATCTCCCGAAACTTCCATGTCGTATCAACATGCAGAAAGGGAAAAGGCGGCGGAGCGGGATAGAATGCCTTCATCGCCAGATGCAGCATCACCGACGAATCCTTACCGACCGAATAAAGCATTACCGGGTTGGAAAAACTTGCCGCAACCTCGCGAAAAATATGGATAGCTTCCGCCTCAAGGCGCTGAAGATGCGTCAGGTTCTTGGTCAGGGATGCATGATGCACGACTACTTACTCCCGGCAACCGGATGGGGACTCGATACTGGCGGGAGGGATGGCGAATGCCTTCATCCGGCGCAGGTGTGGCAAAAGCCACGATGCGCGCATTGTCGTGAAATGATGCGGAAAAGTGAAAGAAACCTATCGCGTATTGCAACTCGCTTGCGCGAAAAACTTACCGTATTTGCGCGCGGGGCCGGAACAAACTTGCGCGCGCTGGGAAAAGCCGCTTTTTGGCCAAGTCACGGAAAATCATACAATTTTTGTGATATTTAACGGGGTTATGCTCTGAAGCTGCCCGTTATTCGGACAGCTCCAGAGCAAATTATTACCTGGTGAGGCTTGCCTGAACATCGTTCAGCGTCGCCTCGAGCGCGGACACCATCGTATCAACCTGCTGATCGTTGATGATGAGCGGCGGGCAGAAGGCAAGCGTATCGCCCATTGCGCGGGAAATGACGCCGCGCTCCTGAAGAACGGCGTTTGCCTTTGCGCCCAGAGCGCCGGTTGGTTCAAGGCCCGTCTTGGCCTGCTTGTCGGTGACAAGCTCGACACCGGCTATGAGACCAACGCCACGCACTTCGCCGACCAGAGGATGATCCTGCAACTCACGCAGGCGCTTCTGCATATAGGTGCCGCGGTCGCGCGCATTGGCGACCAGATCACGCTCTTCAATAATGGCGAGGTTTTCCAGCGCTACCGCTGCCGCCACCGGATGGCCAGATGCCGTGAAGCCCGTGCCAAGCGTGCCGATCTTGTGGCTTTCTTCGGCAATTGGCGCGTACACACGCTCGTTGATGAGGAAGGCCGAAATCGGCAGATAGGATGACGAAAGCTGCTTCGACATCACCAGAATGTCCGGTTTCATATCGAAAGTCTGGCTGCCGAACAGATTGCCTGTCCGTCCGAAGCCGCAAATAACCTCGTCGGCGATCAGCAGAATATCGTAGCGCTTGAGAACAGCCTGCACTTTTTCCCAATAGGTTTTGGGCGGCACGACTACGCCGCCAGCCCCCATCACCGGCTCGCCAATGAAAGCAGCGATGGTGTGAGGACCTTCCGCGATGATCAACTGTTCCAGCTCATCCGCCAGCCGCGTTGCGAATTGTTCCTCACTCTCGCCAGCCTGTCCTTCGCGATAAAAATGCGGGCAGCCCGTATGCAGGATACGATCGATCGGCAGATCGAAAGAACGGTGATTGTTGGGCAAGCCGGTCAGGCTGGCAGAGGCAATCGTCACACCGTGATAGCCGCGCTTGCGTGAGATGATTTTCTTGCGCTCCGGTTCACCCAGCGCATTGGAGCGATACCAGATCAACTTGACGACCGTATCGTTGGCTTCGGAACCTGAATTGGTGAAGTAGGCCTTGCTCATCGGAACAGGAGCCATTGAGACAAGCTTTTCTGCCAGATCAATGACAGGACCATGCGAACGGTAGGAGAATGTATGGTAGAAAGGCAGCTTCTTCATCTGTCGTGCAGCTGCTTCGGCCAGACGCGGTTCGGAAAAGCCCACGCCAACACTCCACAGTCCTGACATCGCTTCGATATAGCGCTTGCCCGATACATCTTCGACGTAAATGCCATCGCCACGCTCGATGACGAGCGGACCTTCCGCTTCGAGGCGGACAGCATCGGTATAAGAATGGAGATGATAACGGATATCGCGAGCTTCAAGAGAGTTTGGCTGAGCAGTCATTCATTGATCCTCCGGGAAAGATAATGAATTTGTAGCCCGTTTCAGAAAAAGCGCAAACCGGAAAGCCGCTGAAAAATGCCCTTCGGATCAAACCGCCGAGGGACTTGGAAGATATTTACAGAAGACCGAAAGTGCGGGCCTTGGCGACGGCCTGAACCTTATTCACCGCAACAAGCTTTGTGAGCACGTTGCTGATATGGAAATTCACCGTGCGCGTCGAAATATTGAGGATCGTGCCGATGATCTCGGCAGTCTTTCCCTCACTCGTCCAGCGCAGGATTTCCCGCTCGCGCATTGTCAGGTTCACTTCAGAAACGCAGTTCATCGTCGGAACATCAAGATGTTCATACATGGACAAATGCAGCAGATTGGCTGCGATCTGCATCTGGCGCCGCAACATTGAAATCTCGCCGGAAGATAATGCCGGGCCAGTTCTCAGGAAAGACAGCATTCCGAACACGCCTTGAGCAGCCCAACACGGCTGGGAAATCCCGACCTTGATGCCGAAGCGCTGTGCATCCGCCCATATCTGTGGTGCTTCCGCAAAGAGCTTCGACGACCAGACCAATGGCTCTATGCTGTTCAGTGCCTTGCGAACCAATGGGTCAACATCCGCATATTTTCGGGCTGTATAGTGATCGGTCCATTCCTGCGGCAACGACCCAAAGCTGAGCCATTTGACCACGCCGTTCAACAAGGGAACGCGCATGACATAAGCCGTATGTGCAAATCCGCACTGCCTGGCATAGGTGCCTATATATTCAAGGAGCTGTCCGGCATCGTCAGCAGATTGCATGGATTCATAAATTTGTTCCCATTTCATTGCAGACTTCCCAACGAAAAATATAACTATTGATGATTATTGAAATTCGAAGCATTTAAATAAAACGCCAACAAATCAGTAACACATCTCTGTATTTTTCTCTATATACTAATCAGAAATGCATACATCTCCACCGGTTAAATATTACAGTGATCTAAATTATAAATTACTTTAACAAATACTTAACTATTACATGGAGCAGGCCAGCCCTAAAACGCCAAATAAATCAACGGTTCTGGAACATGGAATGCCGAGCCGACGCAGCTCCGTCTACTGGTTTGTAGTCGACAAGCAACTACAAACCAGTCAAACGCGCCCAATACATCTGTAAGAAATACGAGTATATGAGATTAAGCTAATCGAGTTGCGGCATTTGTCACGCCGCAGCCTCTTCGGGAGCTGCACCTGGGGTATAATTAAGGATCGGTGCGAGCCAGCGCTCGACTTCCTCTATCGTCATTCCCTTGCGGCTCGCGTAATCCTCGACCTGATCCCGTTCGACTTTGGCCACGCCGAAATAATAGCTTTCCGGATGGCCGATATAGAGACCCGATACGGAAGAGCCGGGCCACATCGCATAGCTTTCCGTCAATTCCACGCCCGTATTCGCAGTCGCGTCCAGAAGGCGGAACAGCGTCGTCTTTTCGGTATGGTCGGGCTGGGCCGGATAGCCCGGCGCAGGACGAATACCCTGATAGGGTTCACCGATCAGTTCTTCCGGCGAATAGGTCTCATTCGCCGCATAGGCCCAGAATTCCTTGCGCACGCGCTCATGCATCAGTTCCGCAAAGGCTTCGGCAAAACGGTCGGCCAGCGCCTTCACCAGAATGGCCGAGTAATCGTCATTGGCGCGTTCGAAACGTTCGGCTATGGCCACTTCACCAATACCTGCCGTCACAACGAAGCCACCGACATAATCCTGCTTTCCGCTTTCGGCAGGTGCTACGAAGTCGGACATCGCCACATTCGGACGACCATCGCGCTTGCTCAATTGCTGGCGCAGTGTGAAGAAAGTGGCAAGTTCCTCGTTCCGGCTTTCATCGGTGAAAAGACGAATATCGTCGCCGACCGCATTGGCGGGCCAGAAACCGACGACAGCTTTCGGCGTGAACCACTTTTCGTCGATGATCTTTTTCAACATCGCCTGAGCGTCGTCCCAGAGTTGCCGGGCTGCCTCGCCCTGCTTCTCGTCTTCAAGAATTGCCGGATAGCGGCCTTTCAACTCCCAGGTCTGGAAGAACGGCGTCCAGTCGATATAGCGGGCGATTTCGGCCAGATCGTAATCGTCGAAGGTCTTCGTGCCGGTGAATGTCGGCTTTGCCGGAACAAAATTATCCCAGTCGAGCTTATGCGCATTGGCGCGAGCACGAGCGATCGGCAGGCGCTGCTTTTCCGCTTCATTGCGCGCGTGAGCGGCTGCCACCTTGGCATATTCCCCGCGCAGACCGTCAACATAGGCCTGCTTGCCTTCCGGTGACAGCAGGCTCGAAACCACACCGACGGCACGGCTTGCATCGATGACGTAGACTGCCTGTCCGCGTTCATAGCGCGGATGAATCTTCACTGCCGTATGGACACGGCTCGTGGTCGCGCCGCCGATCAGAAGCGGAATATCGAAACCTTCGCGCTCCATTTCTGCTGCCACATGCGCCATCTCATCCAGCGAAGGCGTGATGAGGCCGGAAAGGCCAATGATATCCACCTTTTCGTCGCGCGCCACCTGCAAAATCTTCTGCGATGGCACCATGACGCCGAGATCGATGATCTCGTAATTGTTGCAGGCCAGCACAACGCCAACGATATTCTTGCCAATATCATGCACGTCGCCCTTCACGGTCGCCATCAGCACCTTGCCGGCGCTCTGACGTTCACCACCGCCAATGCCTTTTTCAGCATTGAGGCGCTTTTCTTCTTCCATATATGGCAGGAGAACGGCCACGGCCTGCTTCATCACACGGGCCGACTTGACGACCTGTGGCAGGAACATCTTGCCGGCACCGAACAGATCGCCGACCACATTCATGCCAGCCATCAGCGGGCCTTCGATGACGTGCAACGGACGTTCGGCAGACTGGCGCGCCTCTTCCGTATCGGCTTCGATATATTCGGTAATGCCGTTGACCAGCGCATGTTCGAGGCGCTTTGCCACCGGCCATTCGCGCCAGGTCAGATCCTGCACCTTGGCTTCTTTCGAGCCGGAGTCGCGGAAACGTTCGGCGATTTCCAGCAAACGTTCGGTCGCATCGGAGCGGCGGTTCAACACCACATCCTCGCAGGCCTCGCGCAGTTCCGGATCGATGGCATCGTAAACCGCCAGCTGACCGGCATTGACGATGCCCATATCCATACCCGCCTGAATGGCGTGGTAGAGGAACACAGCATGCATCGCCTCGCGCACCGGTTCATTGCCGCGGAACGAGAAGGACAGGTTCGACACGCCACCCGAGACATGGACATGCGGCAGGGTCGCCATGATCTTGCGTGTCGCCTCAATGAAGTCGACACCGTAATTATTGTGTTCTTCGATACCGGTCGCCACTGCAAAGATGTTCGGGTCGAAGATGATGTCTTCCGGTGCGAAACCGACCTGTTCGGTCAGGATCTTGTAGGCCCGGGTACAGATTTCGATCTTGCGCGCCTCGGTATCGGCCTGCCCGGTTTCGTCGAAAGCCATAACGACAACCGCCGCGCCATAAGCACGGACGAGCTTCGCATGATGAATAAAGGCCTCCTCGCCTTCCTTCATCGAGATGGAGTTGACCACCGCCTTGCCCTGAACGCATTTCAGGCCAGCCTCGATGACTTCCCATTTGGAGCTGTCAATCATGATCGGCACGCGAGCAATATCCGGCTCGGCAGCAATCAGATTGAGGAATTCGACCATGGCCTTTTCGGAATCGATCAGGCCTTCATCCATGTTGATGTCGATGATCTGGGCGCCATTGACCACCTGATCGCGCGCGACGTCGAGCGCAGCAGCAAAATCGCCAGCCTTGATCAGCTTGCGGAAGCGTGCCGAGCCGGTCACGTTGGTGCGTTCGCCGACATTGACGAAAGGAATATCCTCGGTCAGCGTGAAGGGCTCAAGGCCCGAAAGGCGCATCAGCGGCGCGACCTTGGCAGGCTTGCGCGGCGGGTGTTTCGCAACAGCCTCGGCAATGGCGCGGATGTGTTCGGGCGTCGATCCGCAGCAGCCGCCGACCACATTGACCATGCCGTCACGGGCAAAGCCTTCGATCTGGGCGGCCATCGCTTCCGGCGTTTCGTCATACTGGCCAAACTCGTTCGGCAGACCGGCATTCGGATAGGCGCAGATGAAGGTGTCGGCAATGGTCGACAATTCGTCGAGATGCGCACGCATAGCGTTGGCGCCGAGCGCGCAATTGAGGCCGATGGTAAATGGTTTGGCGTGACGCAACGAATGCCAGAATGCCGTTGGCGTCTGGCCGGACAGGGTGCGGCCGGAAAGATCGGTGATCGTGCCGGAAATCATCACCGGCAGGAAGATGCCCTTTTCCTCGAACACTTGTTCCGAGGCGAAGACGGCAGCCTTGGCGTTGAGCGTATCGAAGATGGTTTCAATCAGGATGATGTCGGAACCGCCGTCGATCAGCCCCCGGATCTGCTCGGCATAGGCGATGCGCAGATCGTCGAAGGTAACAGCGCGGTAGCCAGGATTATTCACATCCGGCGACAGGGAAGCGGTGCGGTTTGTCGGTCCAAGAGCGCCCGCAACGAAACGGCGGCGACCGTCCTTCTGCTCGGCGCGCAAGGCGGCGCGACGGGCCAGACGCGCACCGTCGCGGTTCAATTCATAGACCTGCTCTTCCATGCCATAATCGGCCTGGGCAATTGTCGTGGACGAAAACGTATTGGTTTCGAGAATATCCGCGCCCGCAATGGCGTAGGCATAATGGATTTCCTCGATAGCCTTGGGCTGCGTCAGGGTCAGAAGGTCGTTATTGCCCTGAAGCTGGCAGTCGCAGGCGCCGAAGCGCTCGCCGCGGAAATGCTCTTCATGAAAACCAAGTCCCTGAATCTGGGTTCCCATCGCGCCGTCGAGGATCAGGATGCGCTCACGCGCTGCCTTGGTGAGAGCTGCGAGCACTTCTGAGCCATCCGGCTGCGCAGCCGTTGCACCAAAAAGACCATCGAGGGAAGAGGCCATAAAACACCGCCTATATTCAATCTGTTACCAGGCAGCAGGTCTGTTCGGACACATAAACCTGAATCGCCCTTTATACGCACATCACGGAAGTCGCTTAATGACATAAACATATCTTTATGTCAATTCAGGCCGAGTGTTTCCTATCCTGTTATCCGCACATCACCGATCTGTTGCCGGACCCAAGAAATTGTGACTGCGCAGGGCCACCGCTCTGCCACAATGTTCGACGTAAAATGACCTCAGGGACGATTTGTGTTGTTCATTTTACGCGCATCTTATCCGAAAGCCGTTTCACATTTTTCGGTATGCGCTGTGAGGAGAGACCGATGAAAAGGTTTGCTTATTCCCTGTTTGCCGCATGTTTGTCACTCGGCATGGGACTGTCCGCTGCTGCCGGAACTGCGAATGCGGCACAGCCGTCTTTGATGGCGACACCGTCCGCCCAGGCTCCAGCACCGAATGTTCAGAACGTTCAGTATTACGACTATCGTGGTGACCGCCGCTATTGGCGGGACCATCGTCGACACTGGCGGCATGATCGTCCGCGTTACCGCCCATACTATCGCTATGATCGCCGTTACTGGGGGCCTCCGCCTGCTTATCGCTACCGTCCGGCACCGGTCTATCGCGGCGGTAACCCGCATGTGCGGTGGTGCTACAACCGTTATCGTTCCTACCGAGCCTACGATAATACGTTCCAGCCCAATTATGGGCCACGGCGCCAGTGCTACTCGCCATATCTCTAAAACGAAAAAGCCCCGGAAAACCGGGGCTTTTTCTAAATAAATTGGCTCATAAATCAGGTTACATAAGCACCAATGGAAGCCGCGACCAGACCGATCGCAACCGCAATCATCACGCCATAAACGCGTGGTTTGTCAAACAGGACGGCAAAAGCCGCGAACCAGCTGACAACCGCGGCGCCCAGCGCGAATAAAAAGCCCGGCTTGTCGCCGTGGTACAGGTTAGCCGCCATGAGGCCGCCGATAATCAGCGCACCAAAAACGATCATCAACCCTGTGGCATATCGCTCGTAATCGTCCATTTAAATTCCTTGGTTCCGCTCCCGCCGTGACAGGTGCCGGAAACTCTCGTCAATCCGTTTGGCCATTTAAGGGCATTGGCCGGTCGCCATCACACAATCATTATTCGTGTCGTTCTTCAACCATTTCGCTGCGCCATTTTTCGCAATTGTTGCGACTTTTCACGTGAACGTTCCTATCGTTGCCCGATAACCGGCATTTGTCCCGTTCAAAACCATGTTAATATGACTTCCATGGAATCGTCAGGCGTCACCATTTTCGAAACAGAGATCGGACCGTGCGGCATTGCCTGGCGCGGCCAGAAGATTGTGGGCGTTGAGATCGGAGATGCTGACGAGAAGGAAACCCGCTATCGGCTCAGTGAGCGGTTCCCCGGTGCCGAAGATATCGATATGCCCTCCTTCGTCAGCGATGCGATCCAGGGTGTGCGCGCGCTTCTGGCAGGTGCCGATGTGGATTTTTCAACTACACCGCTGGCGCTGGATGCCCAACCCGATCTCAACCGGCAGGTCTATGAAATCATTCTTGAGCTGAAACCGGGCGAGACAACGACCTATGGTGCGATTGCCCGAAGAATCGGCGATGTGAGTCTGTCGCAGGCCGTCGGTTATGCACTGGGCAAAAACCCGTTTCCAATCATTGTGCCCTGTCACCGGGTGCTCGGTGCCAATGGCAAGGTCGGCGGCTTTTCGGCGGCAGGTGGCACGGCGACCAAACTGAAGCTTCTCAATATCGAGCGAGCAAAAACGTCCAGCGAGCCTGATCTTTTCGGCGGCCTGCCGCTACAGGAAAGACCACAGGCCGACTGGTAGTTATTTTACGCATTTCCGCACGCAAGACCGCTTCGCGCTTTTGCTGGAAATGCTTTAGCGCTTGTCTGTCATAACATCAGCTGAAAAGCGCAATTCGCGCATCGGACGCACCAGTTGCGTCGTCGCGTCATAGGTCGGATGCTTCTTGAAAGCGAAAAGCGCTTCCTCATCTTTGAACTCGGCATAGACCACGAGATCAATGCGGTCGCACATCGGATCGACCCTGGAATTTGGCAGAACTTCAAAAAGGTCAGCATGGGGAATGGTGCCAAGTTGCTCCAATCCCTTTTTGACAGTCTCTATATCCTGACCTTCTTTGACGCTGAAGAAAACAATATGCCGGATCACGCCGCGACTCCCTGAATTTGGTGAGGCGTGTCTAGCGCATCAAGGCGTGCAGAAAAATGGCAAATTTGAGCGATGTGCCTAACTTGCCTTGACACGCCGCCAGGCAAACCCGGCTTCCTCCGGTACTGATCCACGTCCCGGCTGATAATAGCCGGGCGTATCGACCAGACGATTTTCGCCAAGACGGCCCTGCGCCACCTTGTTGCTCACCTGAAGGCTGTCGAAACCGGTGCGCAGCATCAGGGCGGCCTGATCGATCAGCACGTCGCCAACGGCGCGCAACTCGCCCGCAAAGCCTTCGCGGCGCAAAATCTCCGCCTTGGAATAGGAACGCCCGTCATTAAAGGCCGGAAACTGCAAGGCGATCAGCGGCACGCTGCCCAGATCATCCCGAAGCGGATCAATGGCTTCGCCCGGCGCCACCGAAACGCCGATCCGGCGATTGGAGGCGCGGCGGCGCTCCTCATCCAGTCCGAGCCAGACGGCCAGCGGAATGATGATTGCCGGGGCATCGCCCGCCGTTTCAAGATCGTCGGCAAAGACATAGTCGTCTTCGCGAAAGCCCTCGGCAGACCAGAGTTTGGTTTCGTTGATATCGCTCATTTCCGGTCACCTGCTCCCAAATTCTTCAAACTATCGGACAGACCCGACAGATGGATGCCGCATTCTGTCTTTTCCGATCCGGCCCAGCGTCCGGCTCGCTGATCCTCGCCCTCGCTCACGGGCCGTGTGCAGGGCATGCAGCCAATGGAACGATAGCCCTGCGCGATCAGCGGATGCGGCGGCAGGTCGTGTTTTTCGGCATAGGCCTTGAGATCGGCTGCCTGCAAACGCGCCAGCGGATTGATACGAATGCGCGAACCGACCGATTCGAATACCGGCAGGCTTTCGCGGGTCGATGCCTGAAACTGCTTGCGGCCCGTCATCCAGGCCCGATAAGGGGCCACGGCGCGCGCCATCGGCTCGACCTTGCGGATGAAGCAGCAGCGATCCTTGTCGGTCATCGACAGCGCGCCGAACGGATCGTCCGCCTTGAGGCTATCCTCAAGCGGCAGGATATCCTGCACATCAGTCAAACCCAGCCGGTCCACCAGATCATGACGATAATCAAGTGTCGCACGAAAATGCTTTCCCGTATCGAGAAACAGAACCGGCGTCGCCGGGTCGATTTCCGAGATCATATGCAAAAGCACAGCCGATTCCGCGCCGAAGGAAGACACGACCGCGATCTGCCCCTCATAGAGTTCACGCGTGACGAGCGCGATCACATCCTGCGGGGAAGACGCACCGTGGCTTGCCTCCAAAAGGCGGGCTTCGGCGGCAGCACTTTCTTCCGCATCAAGCTGCACGGCTTATTTCTCCATAAAGCGCTTGTTTGAACGGCTCCATGCCGACGCGGCGATAGGCGGCAAGGAAGGTTTCTTCCGGGCTTTCCCGCAAGGACAGATAGGTGTCCACAACTGTTTCGATGGCATCAACCACCTCTTCCGACGAGAAGCCGCGACCGGTGATGTCACCGATAGTCGAATACTCGTCCGCCGAACCGCCAAGCGTGATCTGATAAAGCTCTTCGCCCTTCTTCTCGACGCCCAGAATGCCGATATGGCCGACATGGTGATGACCGCAGGCATTGATGCAGCCGGAAATCTTGATCTTGAGATCGCCGATCTCAAGCTGGCGCTGCTGGTCGCCGAAGCGCTCCGAAATGCGCTGCGCCACCGGAATGGAGCGTGCATTGGCAAGGGCGCAATAATCGAGACCGGGGCAGGCGATGATGTCGGTGATGAGACCGGCATTGGGCGTCACCAGACCATCCGACTGCAACAGATCATAGACCGCTGCGAGATCGGCCTTGGCCACATGCGGCAAAACCAGATTCTGCTCGTGGCTGACGCGGATTTCATCAAAGGAATAGGTCTCGGCAATATCCGCCACCAGTTCCATCTGCTCGGCGCTCGCATCGCCCGGAATGCCACCAATGGGCTTGAGCGAAATGGTGACGACCGCATAATCCGGGTTCTTGTGCGGCGTGACATTGCGCGCCACCCAGCTTGCAAATTCCGCATCGGCCTTCTGCGTGACGGCCAGCACTTCCCAGCCTTCCGGCCGTTGCGGCAGGTTCGGCATGCGGAAATAGCTTTCGATGGCGTCGATATCGCGCTGCGGCAGCTTCAATTCGCCATTGCGGATTTCGTCCCACTCGGCATCGATCTCGCGGGTAAGCTCTTCAACGCCCGTTTCATGGACGAGAATCTTGATGCGCGCCTTGTATTTGTTGTCGCGACGGCCATGCAGATTATAAACGCGCACGATGGCCGTCACATAGGTCAGCATGTCCTCGATGGGCAGGAAGTCGCGGATTTTCTTGGCCACCATCGGCGTGCGGCCCTGACCGCCACCAATATAGACAGCCAGCCCCAGATCGCCCGCCTCGTTCTTCTTCAGCTGCAAGCCGATGTCATGCACCTGAATGGCGGCGCGGTCATGGTCCGAGCCGACGATGGCAATCTTGAACTTGCGCGGCAGATAGGAAAACTCCGGATGCAGCGACGACCACTGGCGCAAAATTTCGGCGAATGGGCGCGGATCGGCCACTTCGTCGGCGGCAGCGCCCGCGAAATGATCGGCCGTCACATTGCGAATGCAATTGCCGGAGGTCTGGATGGCGTGCATCTCGACTTCTGCCAGCTCTTCCAGAATACGCGGAACGTCCTTCAATGCTGGCCAGTTATACTGGATATTCTGGCGTGTTGTGAAATGGCCGAAGCCGCGGTCATAGACGCGGGCAATGTGGCCGAGCTTCCGAAGCTGGCGGCTCGAAAGCGTGCCATAGGGAATTGCCACGCGCAGCATATAGGCGTGCAGTTGCAGATAGAGGCCATTCATCAGACGCAGCGGCTTGAACTGGTCTTCGGTCAGCTCCCCGGTCAAACGGCGCTCGACCTGATCCTTGAACTGGGCAACGCGGGCCGCAACAAAATCGCGGTCGAATTCATCGTAACGATACATAGGCTAGGTCCAAATCCACAATCAGGAGGCGCGCTTCAATTCAGGCTTTTCGAGGGGCAAATCGCCAAAGGTCACGATGGTCGGGCCGGAAAGACGGATGCGCTCGCGCAGACGGATGGGGTAAAGTCCCTCCTCGCGCTCCTCGACATCGATCACGTTCACATCGACAACCAGATTGGCTTTTGCTGCAACCTTGCCCGCGTCTTCAAGCGCTTCAACGGCCTCTACGTGACGAGCGACCAGCGCGCCGTCGATGGTTTCCTGCCAGGAGCCGTCGGCACCGAGCCACACAGCCTGCCCGTCGATCAGCCGGTTTGCAGTGAGAACTTTTACAACCATTTCCAAACTCCAAACTTTTGTTAACCGCGCATCCTGCGGGTTTAGGCTGCGACGGAAACCGGCCTGAGGGCCAGCGCTTCGGCTTTGTCGATGGCGGCACCGGCGACCGCATCGCCAATGATCACCATGACCGGACCGGAAAGTTCCTTGCGGCTTTCCAGATCCGGCAAATCTTTCAGCGTGCCGTGGAACAGGCGCTTGTCCTGCCGGCTCGCATTTTCCACCACCGCCACGGCGGTATCTTCGTGCAGGCCCGCACCAATCAGCCGCGCGGCAACCGATGCCGCGACGGTCGAGCCCATATAGACGGCAATGGTTGCGCCGGAGACGGCGAGCTTCGTCCAGCCCGGTAGCACGTCGCCGGTCATGTCATGGCCGGTGGTGAACACCAGCGACGAGGCGACACCGCGCAGCGTCAGCGGCAGTTCCATGTCGGCTGCGGCGGCAAAGGCAGAAGTGATGCCGGGCACGATTTCGAACCCGATACCGGCGGCACGCAGTGCGGCCATTTCTTCACCTGCGCGTCCGAACACCAGCGGATCGCCGGATTTCAGCCGCACAACGCGCTTGCCTTCCCGCCCGAGCGTTACCAGCAGGCGGTTGATCTCTTCCTGGCTCTTGGAATGGCAGCCTTTGCGCTTGCCGACGGCAAGACGCTCGGCATCGCGGCGACCCATGGCGATGACACCTTCCGGCACCAGCGCATCATGCACAATCACATCGGCTTCCATCAAGGCGCGATGGGCGCGCAGGGTCAGCAGGTCTTCGGCACCCGGACCGGCACCGACCAGCCAGACATAACCGGCGGCATTGTCGCGCTGCTTGATCAGGTCGCTCGCGGCTTTCTGTGCTTCCTCCCGGTCGCCATTCTCGATGGCATGGGCGACGCGGCCCGAAAAGAACCCGCGCCAGAAGCTGCGGCGCGCCAGCCCCTTCGGCAAGGCGCGCTCGACCAGCGGACGCCAGCTTTCGGCAAAATGCGCAAGCTCACCCAGACGCGGCGAGAACGCGGCATCGATACGCGCGCGCACCATCTGCGCCAGAACCGGGGCCGTCCCTTCCGAACCAATCGCAATCGTCAGCGGCGCACGATTGACAATGGCGGGTGTCAGGAAATCGCAAAGTGCGGGACGGTCAACCACATTGACCGGAATTTTTTGCGCCTTGACCACAGCGGCAATGGCGCGATCCTGCGCCTCATCGCCAGTCGCCACGAAAACAAGCTTTGCGCCTTCAACGTGTTCGGGCGCAAAAGGTACAGCCACATGCTCCGCGCCATGGTTTGCAATGAAATCGGCCAGATGATGTTCTGTTTCTTCAGCAACGATGCGAAGTCGCGCCGAAGTCTGCGCCACGAGGCGCGCCTTGTTCAAAGCTTCCTCGCCGCCGCCAACGACGACAACCACCTCTTCCGAGACCCGGAAGAAGGCAGGAAAATCAGCCAGTAAACGCTTTTGCGATAGAGACACGGCACCATCCTTGGGAGCATTTCCAGCGAAAGTGGATACTGGTTTCGCGTGCGGAAATGCGTCTTGTAAAAGTTGGTGCCATTATCCGTTGAGCGACGTGATTTTATAAGAAATGGGCTTGCGCGTGAAAATGACGGCGAGCATCACTTTTCCTCAAAACGGAGGAATACGGGATTTTAATTTCCCGTAATGCCGGAAATATACCCCACAATTTTTATAGGATTTACATAGACTTATCAGTAGTTGCCGCTCGTGAAGAATGCCGGAACATGTTTTGGCCACCGTCGCGGCAGCACGGCAATCAGATCGAAACGCAGCGACAGGCGGGCATGGTCGGGCTGGCGTTGCAGCCAGAGATCGGCTGCGGCTTCGATGCGGCGCATGGCCTGCGGCGTGACAGCGAGGTGCGCTGCTTCCAGACTGCTCCGCGCCTTGACCTCAACGATCAAAATCAGATTGCCACGCCGGGCGATCAGATCGATTTCGCCGAGCCGTGTTCGATAGCGCCGGGCGACGATCCGAAAACCTTTCAGAAGAAGAAGCACGGAAGCAAAACGTTCGGCACTGTGTCCGCGAAAGAAAGCAGTTCGCTTCTTCTCGCGGAGGTCTGTCATCGCTGATCCGATTTCAATTGCATGAGACGCTGATAGAGAACCGATTTCTGTCCGCCGGTCATGCGCGCTGCCTCGCCCGCGGCCTTGGATGGCGGCAGCTCAGCGGCAAGCGACAGCAGCAGCTTGTCGATGTCTTCCTCGCTTTGCGGAACGGCGTTGCCCGTTGGCGGCCCCACCAGCAGAACAACTTCACCGCGAATGCGATCTTCGCCGTCAAACTCGGCTGCAAGCTCGCCCAGCGGCGCAGTGCGAATGGTCTCGTAGGCCTTGGTCAGTTCACGGCAGAGCGCGCCCAGACGATCCGGCCCGAACACTTCGGCCATTTCCGCCAGCGTTGCCGCTGTCCGGTTTGGCGATTCATAGAACACCAGCGTTGCGTCGATCCCCTTGAGGCTTTCAAGCTTCGACTGTTTTTGCCCATGCTTGGAGGGCAGGAAGCCGCAGAACATGAAGGCGTCGGTCGGCAGGCCCGAAGCGGCAAGTGCGGCCAGAACGGCGGAAGCACCCGGAATAGGTACGACACGAATGCCCGCCTCGCGCGCTTCGCCCACCAGACGGAAACCGGGATCGGAGACGAGCGGCGTTCCGGCATCGGACACCAGCGCAACGCTTTTGCCCGCTGACAGAGCCGCTATCAGCTTTTCACCGGCTTCGGCGGCATTGTGTTCGTGATAGCTGATGGGGCGGCGCGCTATACCATAGCGGTCGAGCAGAACGCGGGTTACGCGCGTATCTTCGCAAGCCAGAATATCGACGGACGCCAGCGTTTCGATACCGCGCAGCGTCATATCGCCGAGATTTCCGATGGGGGTCGAGACGATATAAAGAGCAGGTTCCAGTGGCCGGGCGCGCATTGTCGTGCCGCCAACCACATATTCCCGTCGCCCCTCGCCTGCTTCGTCCGTCATTATAAGTTCCTTATGCCGCCAAGTCGGCAACCAGCGCGTCGAGCACCAGCGCACCATCTGGCGTTGCGCGAATGATGCTGCCGCTCATCGGTTCGATCATGCCTTCCGCGATCAGTTTCGCAAGTCGCTTTTCATCAACTGCATGGCCAGAAAGTCGCTCATAGCGGGCAAGATCGATGCCTTCGCGTAAACGCAAGCCCATCATCAGGAATTCGTCGCCTTCCTGTCCGCCATCGAGATATTCTTCTTCGATAATGCCGTGGCCATTGCGCTCGACCTTATCCAGCCAGGTTTCCGGATGTTTTTCGGTCATGGTGACGGTACGAATATCATTTTCCACGAAACGCCCATGCGCGCCGGGACCAATGCCGACATATTGCCCGTAACGCCAATAGACGAGATTGTGCTGTGACTCGCGCCCCGGCACCGCGTGGTTGGAGATTTCATAGGCAGGAAGGCCGTGCTCTGCCGTTACCCTTTGCGTTTCCTCATAAAGGGCTGCAGCGTGATCCGGCTCGGGCGTCGTCAGCTTGCCAGCCTTCCAGAGATTATAGAACTGCGTGCCTTCCTCGATCGTCAGCTGATAGAGCGACAGATGATCGGCAGCAAGCCCGATGGCCTCTTTCAGTTCCTCCCGCCAGGCCTCGATTGTCTGGTTCGGGCGTGCGTAGATCAGATCGAAGGACAGGCGCGGGAAAATCTCGCGTGCCAGCCGAATGGCCGCCTTGGCTTCCTCGACCGAATGCATGCGTCCGAGACGGCGCAAATCGGGATCGTTGAGTGCCTGAATGCCAAGCGACACGCGGTTAACGCCTGCCGCGCGATAGCCGCGAAAACGATCAGCCTCCACACTGGTCGGGTTGGCTTCCAGCGTCACCTCAATGTCCGGCGCTACCGACCAATGGGACGCGATCCCATTGAGAAGTGCACCCACGGTTTCCGGCTGCATCAGCGACGGCGTGCCGCCACCCAGGAATATGCTGGTGATCGTGCGTGGGCCGGTGCGCTCACGCAAGGTTTCCATCTCGCGAAGAAATGCTTCCGAAAAACGCGCCTGATCGACCGGCTTGTGACGAACATGGCTGTTGAAGTCACAATAAGGGCATTTGGCCAGACAGAATGGCCAATGCAGGTAAACGCCAAACGCATTTTCCCCATTTGCACGCGCGATTGGGATCGACCCGGCGGCATTTGCGCGAGCAGCATCTACTGCCTGCAAAGGGGGAAACAGCTTGTTCATTTTGCGGATGCCGGCTCCACATTAAGCGCTTTTTCGGCGAAAAGCTTGAAGGCACGAGCACGATGCGACAAGGCCGAAGCATCACCAGGCTTCCAGCCGTGCTTCTCATCGGCAGTCATTTCGCCGAACGTCTTTTCATAGCCATCGGGCAGGAAAATCGGGTCGAAACCGAAACCCGTAGTGCCACGCGGCGGCCAGACAATAGCGCCCTCGACTTCGCCACGGAAATATTCAGCCTCCCCATCCGGCCAGGCAAGGCAGATTACGGATACGAAACGCGCCTTGCGCTGCTGTGGCGCAACGGCAGCCTTTTCTTGCAGCAGGTTCTCGACCTTCTGCATCGCCATGTCGAAATCGCGTGTGCCGTCTTCCGTCTCGGCCCAGTTTGCCGTGTAGACCCCCGGATCACCGTCAAGCGCATCGACCATCATGCCGGAATCATCCGAAAGTGCTGGCAGCCCCGTTGCTTCAGCTGCCGCAAGCGCTTTGATATAGGCGTTTTCCTCAAACGTGGTACCGGTTTCATCCGGCTCCGGCAGGCCAAGAGCGGCAACCGAACTGACCTCAAAGCCGAACGGGCCGATCAGACCGTCGAACTCCTTCAGCTTGCCCGCATTGTGCGAAGCGACGATCAGCTTGCCCTGTTCCAGTTTTCTCATTTTCAGTTCCACAGTTTGGGTTCGGCAATCTCCAATGAATTGCCGGATGGATCACGGAAGTAGATCGAATGCGCACCATTCGGCCAGTCGAACTCGGCCTCGATTGCTATGCCATGTTTTGCCAGATGGTTGCGCCAGCGTTCCATCTCCTCGCGGCTTGCAGCAAAACATACATGGCCGGGACCGCTTGTGCCATGGGACGGCACGGGCAAGTGCTCTGGCAATGGCGGCTTCAACGTCTCTTCGGCCTTGAAGAGAAGCAATATGCCGTCGCCGCACCGGAAAAATGCGTTGCGCTCGCTCACTTTCCCGACCGGCTCCAGACCCATAATGCCGTGATAGAACTCTATAGCCTCCGCGACATCGCGGACATAGAGCGCCGTTTCAAGGATGCGTGCTGCGCGCATGGATGAAGTCTCCTCGGTGTATGGAGCAGACCTCGTTCCTATCAGGCGACGGCCATCTTCTGCAAGGACACAAGGCGATCAATGCCGCCGCGAGCCAGCTTCATCAGATTGGCAAACTCTTCTTCCGAGAAAGGCGCACCTTCCGCCGTTCCCTGAATTTCGACAATTCCGCCCTTGCCGGTCATCACGAAATTGCTGTCGGTCTCGGCGACAGAGTCTTCGGCATAGTCCAGATCAAGCACAGGCTCACCCTCGTAGATGCCGCAGGAAATCGCCGCGATATGATCTTTCAGAACCTTCTCGACGCGCACCATCTGGCGCGCTTCCATCCAGCGCAGGCATTCATGAAGCGCTACCCAGCCGCCGGTGATGGCTGCCGTCCGCGTGCCGCCATCGGCCTGAATGACATCGCAATCTACCGTGATCTGTACTTCGCCAAGTGCCTGCATGTCCACGACGGCGCGCAAGGAGCGTCCGATCAGACGCTGGATTTCCTGCGTGCGTCCGCCCTGCTTACCGGCAGCGGCTTCGCGGCGCATGCGGTCGCCGGTCGAACGCGGCAGCATGCCGTATTCCGCCGTGACCCAGCCCTTGCCCGTATTGCGCATCCAGCCCGGCACCTTTTCCTCAAGGCTTGCGGTGCACAACACATGCGTATCGCCAAACTTGACGAGGCAGGAGCCCTCGGCATGTTTGGAGATGCCGCGTTCGAAAGAAACGGCACGCATTTCGTCAGCCGCACGCTTGGATGGACGCATAGAAAATTCCTCGATTCATTTTTCCGGTGCGGCTTTTTAGGCTTCCCGGTCGCAAATAGAAAGCCATTCTGCCCGAAAAACCGTCAGAGATGTTGAGAGGCCTGTCACTATAGCCTAAAGGCTTTGACGCTTTGACTTGCGACCTTATATTTGGCGTATGCTATTTCCAGTGTGGCGAATCCGAAATTCGCATCATCTGGGAACAGCGCTGTGAACGAATTTCGGATTCAAAGCCACACTAGGGTTCGCGACCATATTATGATGAAAACGCCGGAACACCAGCTTTTGAGTTCGCTCGACCAGCGTTCGCGCGATATTTTCCGGCTGATTGTGGAAACCTATCTGAACGATGGCGATCCGCTTGGCTCGCGCAATCTCTCACGACTGCTGCCACACACGCTTTCACCTGCCACGATCCGCAATGTGATGAGCGATCTCGAGCATCTGGGTCTCATCTACGCACCGCATGTCTCAGCCGGACGCCTGCCGACCCAGATCGGGCTACGCTTCTTTGTCGATGCGTTTCTCGAAGTGGGCGATCTGCCGCCGGAGGAACGCTCCTCCATTGAGGCGCAGGTTCGTTCCGCCGGAATGAACAATTCGGTCGAAAGCGTTCTTACCGAGGCAAGCCAAGTTCTTTCAGGTCTGTCGCGCGGCGCGGGCCTCGTGCTTGCCACCAAAGCGGAAGGGGCACTCAAGCACATCGAATTCGTTCGTCTCGAACCGACACGGGCACTGGCTGTTCTTGTCATGCAGAACGGCGATGTCGAAAACCGCGTCGTCAATCTGCCCGTCGGCATCAGCAATTCGCAGCTGGTCGAGGCATCGAACTTTCTCAACGCACACATCCATGGCCACACGCTTTCCGAAGCCAAAGCCGAATTGAAAAAGCTGACGGAAGAAACACGGCAGGAACTCGATCAGCTATCGCAGGAACTTGTTGCCCAAGGGCTGGCGGTCTGGAGCGGGGCTGGAACGGATCAACCGGCGCGGCTGATCGTTCGCGGTCGCGCCAATCTTCTGGAAAACATCCATGCGCAGGAAGACATCGAGCGCCTGCGCCATCTGTTCGATGATCTTGAGACCAAGGACGGCATGGTCCAGCTTCTCGATCTCGCCGAAGCCGGTTCGGGTGTCCGCATCTTCATTGGTTCGGAGAACAAGCTTTTCTCCCTTTCCGGCTCATCGCTGGTGGTCGCCCCCTATCGCGACAGCGAGCAAAGGGTTATTGGTGCTCTGGGAGTCATTGGGCCCACACGGCTCAACTATGCGCGGATCGTTCCCATGGTGGACTACACCGCTCAGATCGTTTCCCGGCTCCTGCGGTAACTGTGAGATTTGCCGGGACAAACCAAGTCCCTGAAAATAGACCTTGATTTTACTGGCATGAAACTCGATATCCGCCCCAGAAGATATTCAAGACGGAAGTAGCATTATGGCTGACGAAAAAAACAAATCCCAGAACCCCGATCTTGAGCAGCGCGACATCAACAATCCCCGGGATCGTGAGGCGCTGAACCGAGCTGCCGACGATTTTCTGAAAGCGCGCAAGGCTGAAGCTCGTGCGGAAGTTGCCGAAGACGAAGCCGAAGCGGCAGTAGATGAAACCGCAAACCGGATCGCGATGCTCGAAGCTGACAATGGCGAGCTGAAGGATCAGCTCCTGCGTGCTGCAGCCGAGATGGAAAACCTTCGCAAGCGCACCCAGCGCGATGTGCAAGATGCGCGCACCTATGCCGTGACCAACTTCGCTCGCGACATGCTGTCGGTCTCTGACAATCTCCGCCGTGCGCTCGACGCTATTCCTGCTGATGCTCTGGCGACCGATGCCAGCCTGAAGTCGCTCGCAGACGGCGTCGAAATGACCGAACGCGCCATGCTGCAGGCTCTGGAGCGTCACGGCGTCAAGAAACTTGAACCGGAAGGCGAGAAGTTCGATCCGAACTTCCATCAGGCCATGTTCGAAGTGCCTAATCCGGATTTGCCGAACAACACCGTCGTGCAGGTCGTGCAAGATGGTTACGCCATCGGCGACCGTGTTCTGCGCCCGGCCATGGTCGGTGTGTCCAAAGGCGGCCCGAAGGCGACTGCCGACAACGGCGCTTCCGAAGGCAATGGCTGATTATATCAGCAATAACGGATGAGTATTGGAGCGGCGGCTTTGTCTGCCGCTCTTTTCATATCTGCAGTCCAGTTTGCGATAGAGCGCATTTCGATCTGACTGGATCGGATCAGCGGTCTAACCTATTCTATTTTAATCATAATCTTATCGATCCTCGTTTCACTCCGGTCGGATTATGCTCTAAGGTGCATATTGCTATTGGCGCGAACCGGTGAAAAATTGTCACTGGAAGTGTGGAGGAGAGCTGCAGCGTGACGATTCCTGAGTTTTTGAACTTCGCAGGCGTTTTCGTTTTCGCTGCGACCGGCGCTCTTGCAGCATCGCGACGCCAGCTCGATATCATCGGTTTTCTGTTCCTTGCCAATATCACCGGTATTGGCGGCGGAACGTTCCGCGATCTCGTCCTCGGTGCACCGGTTTTCTGGGTTGTCGAGCCGACTTATCTGCTGGCGGGTACGCTGGCGGCTATCTTTGTCTATTTCACCGCACACATGGTCGAGTCGCGCTATCGAGTCCTGCTCTGGCTCGATGCCATTGGTATGGCCGCCTATACCGTAATAGGTGCAGCCAAGGGACTGGCGCTCGGTTTCGGACCATCCGTCGCCATTGTGACCGGCATTTCAACAGCCACTCTGGGCGGCATATTGCGCGATATGGTGGCGGGCGAGCCTTCCGTGCTAATGCGTCGCGAAATCTATGTCACGGCTTCGCTTGCCGGTGCGTGTCTCTATGTCCTGCTTGCCTGGTTGCAGGTCGAGCCAGCTATATGTGCGATTGCAGCGGCTCTGACCGCGTTTCTCATTCGCGGCGGCGCACTTTATTTCGGCTGGACATTGCCCGTCTATAAAAGCCGCCCCGGACGCACTGAAGAAGAGCTTCAGCGCGACCGGATCATCAGGCCGGAATAAATCTTAAACAAGGCCAGCCTGGCCTGCAGCGGCCTGCAGGCTGAGCTGCGGACGCGGCCCCATCTGCTGGATAATAAGCCCCGCCGCCAATGAACCAAGACGGGCGCAATCTTCCAGTGAACGCTCGTTCGTATAACCGTAAAGGAAACCAGCTGCGTAGAGATCGCCTGCGCCGGTCGTATCGACCAGCGCGTCGATTTCAATGGCTGGGACAGTCAAGGTCTGGTCAGGTGTGACGACGACCGCACCTTTTTCCGAACGGGTGATGATCGAAAGCGCGCAGTCCATGCGCATGGAGGCAATCGCCGTTTCAAGCGACTTCGTCTTATAGAGCGACTTGGCCTCATCCTCATTGGCGAAAACGATATCGACAGTGCGCGAGCGCATGAGTTCCAGAAACTCTTCGCGATACCGGTCGACACAAAACGGATCGGAAAGCGTCATCGCCATCTGGCGCTTCTTTTCGTGCGCGATCTTCGATGCCATGACGATGGCTTCCTTCGCGCGCGGCGGGTCCCACAGATAGCCTTCGAAATAGGTCACCTTCGCATCGGACACCTTGGAGGTTTCGACATCTTCCGGTCCGAGTTCCACGCAGGCACCGAGATAGGTGTTCATCGAGCGTTCGCCATCCGGCGTCACGAAAATCATGGAGCGAGCAGTCGGCGATCCCTTTTCCAGCGGACGGGTGTCGAATGCAACGCCTTGCGCGCGGATATCATGCGCGAAAACACGGCCCAGATGATCGGTCGCAACCTTGCCGAAATAGGCCGAGCGTCCGCCAAGGCTTGCCACACCTGCTGCGGTATTTCCGGCACTGCCACCCGACATTTCTGTTGCCGGACCTGCAATCCGGCCATAGAGCAATTCAGCACGCTCTGCATCGATCAGGTTCATCGCGCCTTTGACGATTCCATTCGTTTCCAGAAAAGAGTCATCAGTGCGCGAAAGAATATCGACAATGGCATTGCCGATGCAAAGAACGTCGAATGTGGCCATGAGCGCGAGAAGCTCCCCTTTTGATTAGTCTCCTATCCGGCAAAACAGATCGTCATCGGAAAAGTCGCTATGCACTTTTCCGCGACATGCGTTGGGCCGGATATGCGGCAGTCATGTGGGTGCCGGTTTAGCGGTTTGAAACCCCTTTGGCTACCCTGCAAGCCTCCCGCATTGTGGGTAGTGCAGCTTGCGCCAAGATGAAGGCATACCTATTTCCATCTTCGTCTACAGTCGGAATTGGGTCGAAAATGATCTTGGATGCTGCATTGAAAGCTCTGAAACGCCTGACCACGCCAGAATTGCGTGCAGTTTTCTGGAAAACTCTCGGTTTGACGCTGTTGCTGCTGATCGGTCTTTGGGCGGCAGTTCGTCAAATCTTTTTTACTTTTGCCTGGCCGTGGATGGAGCAGATACTGCCCGGCATGCCGGAATGGGCAGGCTGGTTTGGTATCGTTGCCGCTATTGTCGCAGGCCTTGGTCTGGCGCTTGTTCTCGCATTGATGATCGCACCTGTCACTGCACTTGTGGCAGGTCTGTTTCTCGATGACGTCGCCGAAGTGGTCGAGCGTGAAGACTATCCGAACGATCCACCCGGTACGCCTTTGCCGACCGGCCGCTCTATCGTTGTTTCGCTGAAATTCCTCGGTATCGTCATCCTCGGCAACATCGTCGCCCTGTTCATGCTGTTCATACCCGGCGTCAATCTGATCGCCTTCTTCGTCATCAATGCCTATCTGCTCGGGCGGGAATTCTTCGAGTTTGCCGCTATGCGTTATCATTCCGAAGCCGAGGCCAAGGCGCTACGGTCACATTATAGCGTAACCGTCTTCCTGGCCGGGCTGCTGATTGCAGGCTTCATGGCTATCCCCATCGTCAATCTGCTGACACCGCTTTTTGCGGCAACGATGATGGTCCATCTGCACAAGGCTGTCTCGCAACGCGAAGCCCGGCTCACGCCTGCGGCGGCAAGGGGATAAGCGGCGCAGGAATGTCGCAGGTTTTCGCCGGATATTTGCAGATATCGGCAATCACACATTTCTCGCATTCCGGCTTGCGCGCCTTGCACACGTAACGCCCATGCAAGATCAGCCAGTGATGCGCATGAAGCATGTATTCTGCGGGGATGACCCGGACGAGGATGGCTTCCACGGCCTCTGGCGTTTTTCCCGGAGCAAGACCAATCCGATTGCCGATGCGCAGGATATGCGTGTCCACCGCCATTGTCGGCTGGCCGAAAGCCATATTCAGCACCACATTGGCCGTCTTGCGGCCAACACCCGGCAGCTTTACCAGTTCGTCCCGGTCCCCCGGCACTTCTCCGTCATGATCGCGGATCAAGGCTTCGGACAGGAGAATGACGTTCTTTGCCTTGTTCCGCCAAAGACCAATGGTGCGAATGTGGTCGCCGACTTTCTCTTCGCCCAGCGCCAGCATTTTCTGCGGCGTATCGGCAATTGCGAAGAGCCCGCGCGTCGCCTTGTTGACCCCGGCATCGGTGGCCTGTGCCGACAAAACCACGGCGACAAGAAGCGTAAAGGCATTCACATGCTCAAGCTCGCCCTTCGGCTCCGGTCTCTGAATGGAGAAACGGCGAAATATCTCATGGATTTCATCGGCCGTATAAAGCGCACCACGCACCCGACGTTGAGGGCGGGTGGCGGCAGAAACGTTCACAGGCGATTTGATTTTGGCCTTTTCCATTCCGTCTCTATAATAGTTTCTTGATCGACAAAACAATCAGCAGCTTGCCGCAGGCCAGTATAGGCCGGGACAATCTGCCAGACGACCTGAATGCTATGCATCACCCAGACGGCGCAGAACCTGATCGGTTCGACAAACCCATTTTCGAAGCTCTCCTCACCCCCTATCGTTCGCTGGGACGTACGGGCTTCACCATATTGATGAGCGCTCTGATCGGCTGCTGGATGTTCGTCGGTATTCTTTTCTGGTCCATCGGCGCATGGCCGATCTTCGGATTTTTCGGTCTCGATGTACTGCTGATCTATCTGGCTTTTCGCTGGAATTACCGGTCTGCTCGCGCGCGTGAGGAAATCTCCGTGTCCCGCTCTGCCCTGCATATTCGCAAATATGCAGCGTCCGGCAAGATGACTGCGCATCGTTTCAATCCGTTCTGGATACGGTTCAAGGTTGCACGAAAGCCGGATATCGGAATTACCGGTATGAGCGTGGAGAGCCGTGAAGCGAGTGTCGCGATCGGAAACTTCCTCTCCCAGGATGATCGCGAAAGTTTCGCAACCGCTTTCGGTGCAGCGCTTTCAGAAGCACGCCGATAGCAACACCCTGGGGTCAGGACCTATTAATTTGGTGAAAATGGTGTGAGGCCATCCATTCGGATACGAGGAGAAAAGGCGAAGGAAATGTGGTTCATTTTCGAGCTTTTTCGACAAAGTAGCCGGGTGGATGGACCACATCCTCTGGACACCGAAATGACTGGCGATCTGCTGCGTCGAACCGCTTGACCGGGGAAACCACCCCGTTCTTCGCGTCTCTCCTAGCAGCCCTTGTCATTTCAGGTGCCATTTCCATCAAATTAATCGGTCCTGACCCTAATATTGCCGGGTATCCTGAACTTCTCCTTCGTTTTAAGTTGAAACGAAGGAATCCGGATTGGCCCTTGAAGTCAGGCTTTTCACAAGCCATATCAGTTAGCGAGGAGATACGCCGTAAGGGTTCTCTTCATAACGGTCGCTTCTCATCAAGGACTGATGCAATGACAAGAATGACACCGTTTTCGAGCCCTTTGCTGCTCGGATTCGACACGATGGAAAAAACGCTGGAACGGATCGCAAAATCCGGCGACGGTTATCCGCCCTACAATATTGAACGCCTGCGCGGCGAGACGGGTTCCGAACGTCTGCGCATCACTTTGGCGGTGGCCGGTTTTGCCAGCGAAGACCTCGAAGTCATGACGGAAGACAATCAGCTCGTCATCCGCGGACGCCAGACCGACGATACCGAACGGGAATTTCTGCATCGTGGCATCGCTGCCCGACAGTTCCAGCGCGTTTTCGTCCTGGCAGACGGTATGCGGGTTCTCGGTTGCGACCTGAAAAACGGCCTTTTGGCCATCGATCTCGACCGCCCCGAACCCGAACGGCTGGTTAAACGAATCAGCATAGCGGTGAAAGACTGAGCTTGTTCAGTTTTTGTTCAGCACAATACCGCTATACTGAAAATGTGAAGCTCTGATGCGGCATGGTCGCAAATGACATGCCGACGAAATGGAGGCTAAGACCATGAACAGACATATATTCACCGAAAATGAATTCGCCCATCTCGGCGAAGGTGAAGTTGCCTATGTGCGCAAGATCCGTTCAGATGACCTTGCCCGCAGCTTCCCTGCCCTCCCACCGATAGAGCCGGGCCTTGAGCTCTGGGCGCTTTTTGGCGCCAGCGGTGAGCCAATCGTGCTCTCCGATGTCCGCGCCACCGCGCTACAAGGCGCGCAAGACCATGAACTGCGCACGGTAATGCTGCACTAAGGATAGACGCGATACCGGCCATCGCCGGTATCGCGCTTCCGTATGAAATCAGTACGGAAGATCGTGGCGTATACAAATGCCGCAAGTCGTCTTGAGGCAGAAGAAATATGCTTCTGCTCGGACTGTTTTTTCCTTCCCTGCCAATTCGTTTCTGCGAGCAAACAAACAAAACCGCCGTTCAAGCTGAACGGCGGTTTTGTCTACGAGAAACTATTTGAACTCAGGCGGCGTTGGAAGCAGGCTGAGCTGTCAGGAATGAATAGAGCGCCTGCGCGTCATGTGTGCCGCGCAATTTGGCAACCGTATCGGCATCGCGCAGCATACGGGCGATGCGCGAGAGTGCCTTCAGGTGATCCGCGCCGGCATTCTCCGGCGCGAGAAGCAGAAAAACAAGATCGACGGGTTGATCGTCCAGCGCCTCGAAATCGACCGGGGTTTCCAGACGAGCGAAGATTCCGGCTATTTTGTTGATGTTCGCCAGCTTGCCGTGCGGAATGGCAACGCCATTGCCCACCCCGGTAGAACCGAGGCGCTCACGCTGGAGAATTGTTTCGAAAACTTCACGCTCAGGGAGACCGGTCAGTTCCGCAGCCTTTTCAGACAGAATCTGCAAAAGCTGTTTTTTGGAGCTGGCTTTCAGCGCCGGGATAATCGCCCCAGGCTGAATCAGATCACTAAGATCCATTCTCTCCGTTCCTTCTTCAATCAGGCCTTTGCGGCCCGGTTTTGGGAAGCGCACGCGGCCGCCTAATCGCGATCTGCTGCGTGCGCTTCAGGTTTGCCGTCAGGCGCGTGGCGCGGCCTGGCGGGTGACCATCGATGGATCGACCCAGCCGATATTGCCGTCCGCGCGACGGTAGACGATGTTAACTTCATCATTGCCGGCATTGCGGAATACCAGAACCGGGTTCTCGATCAGATCCAGTTCCACGACCGCCGACGCCACCGACATGGTGCGCAGGGCGACGGACGATTCCGCAACAATTGTCGGCGCGTAATCCGCCGGAAGATCCTCCTCTTCCTCCGACAGCGGTGCCATAACACGATATGCAACGTCATCATAGATCGCATCTGGCTGCGTAGCCGGGCGCGATTTCAGACGACGCTTATAGCGGCGAAGGCGGGTTTCGATCTTGTCCGCGGCCGCTTCAAAAGCCAGCTGCGGATCCTGCGCGTCGCCAGTGCTTTGCAGAGTTGCACCACTATCGAGGTGCAAGGTGCAATCCGCACTGTAACGCGAACCGGACTTGGTGACCGTAACCTGTCCGGAAAAGCCATGATCGAAATATTTGCCGACTGCTTCATTCACCCGATCAATGATCCGGGTTGTGAAAGCTTCACCGACGTCCATATGCTTTCCAGATACACGCAGAGTCATTTGGCACACCTCATTTGCGTTACACCACAGGACTCAGTCTAATCACAAGGCGAGCGAAGCGCAAAGCGAACCAGCATCAAAGATGCTTTTCGTCCTGTGCGTTTTCCAACTAAATTCATGGTGCATGCACGCTTGCCAGGCGCACTTTCCGATGAGGCGTTGAAACACCTTCCAAAAAGCCGTCGAAGTCGTGACTGCTCCAATCAATAGCCCCTTTACGGGATGGTTGCCGCACATTGCTCTTTTAAGTAACGCCCCAGTAGCTGGTCCGTTGCCCGGATTTTTCCGGCCCGGTTTTCCTGGCCTGGTTTTCCTGGCCCGATTTTCCCGGAACGCCACATTGCCCTTCCTTCAAACATATGGACAACCGCAATTTCTTCCAGAAATTACAGCGATATTATCGGACGTTGTCTGCAAAACGCATTCGGCGGAAACGTCCAACCCATGTCTTCCTCCCCAAACCGGTTCTACTTTGAGGAGACATGCTTCAATTCTGCTTTGGCGTATTTTCGATCGTAGAAACACAAGTGCTTCTGCTGACATCTCGCCAATTCACGCTGACGACTTATCAGGAAGCCCTGGAAATGAGGGCGTCCAGACACGTGCCGCAACGCGAGCCGGGCTTCTATTGGGTGAAATGGCGCTTGTCAATTGGTCCTCCTGCCAGTTGGTCCTCTTGCAATGCTGATCTTTCCACAAATCGAGATCGAATTTTTCTGAAAGAGCAGCGCTACAGATCCAAAATTTTAGAGCATTCTCCCCTATTCGAATACGGGAATAAGGCCCTAGAGGTACAATCGGTGATTTAAAACGGTCCCTTCTCAGCGCAATCTGTGGAACCATTTTGGCTAGAGCGAAATGCGCTCACATTCGTTCGCGCTTCCGCTCTATCTGTCTGTATTACCGCATTTATGCAACGTCAGGTGATGCCACCTGACTGCAAAATGCTCTACGCAATCAGGAAGCTGACAATCTTGCCTTCTTTTCACGCCTGCGCTGAACCGATGAAGCAATATTCATCGATTCCCGATATTTTGCGACCGTTCTTCGCGCGATATCCACACCGTCCTTCTTCAGAGCATCCACGATGGCATCATCAGACAGTACGTCGTCGGACTTTTCGGCGTCGATCATCTGCCGAATACGATGGCGCACGCTCTCCGACGAATGAGCGTCGCCGCCTTCGGATGAGGCAATGGAGGCCGTAAAGAAATAGCGCAGTTCAAACACGCCACGCGGCGTGGCCATGAATTTGTTCGCCGTCACGCGGCTGATGGTCGATTCATGCATACCGACCGCGTCGGCAACCGTGCGCAGGTTGAGCGGCTTCAAGTGGGTCACGCCGTGGCGCAGAAAGCCGTCCTGCTGCCGGACGATTTCCTGCGTTACCTTGAGAATGGTGCGCGCGCGCTGGTCGAGACTGCGTACGAGCCAGTTCGCAGTCTGCATGCAATCCGAGAGAAATGCTTTTTCTTCGGCTTTGACCGAGGTGCTCACCTCTGCATAATATTCATTGTTGACGATAAGACGTGGCATTGCGGCTGCGTTGAGTTCAATAGTCCAGCCACCGTCACGCGACGGTGTAACCAGTGCGTCCGGCACAATGGCATCGGCCACGGAGATTTCGAACAAAGCACCGGGCTTTGGATCGAGCATACGGATTTCGGTCAGCATATCGAGAATATCGGCCTGATCGACACCGCACAGCTTCTTGAGCGTCGCGAAATCCCGCCGTGCAAGAAGATCGAGATTGTCGATCAACACCTCCATGGCCGGATCGAACCGATCCTTGAGACGCAACTGTATCGCCAGACACTCCCGCAGATCACGGGCAAAAAGGCCTGCCGGATCAAAGTCTTGCATCACTCCAAGAACGTGCTCGATCTCGACGGTTTCCACGCCAAGATTCTGGGCCAGACCGACAATATCGACACGCAGATAGCCGCTCTCGTCCAGTGCATCGGCGAGCGCCGTCGCAATGAACCGGTCTGCCGCTTTGGAAAAAGTCAGCGTGATCTGTTCCGCCACGTGCTCGCTCAATGAAATCCGGCTGGCCGTAACCTGATCGATGTCGTAACTGCCACCTGAAACATATCCGTCACCGACGGACGATTTCCATTGCGCGGCAAGATCGGGACCGATCTCGTCGAAGCGACCCGGATCATCCGGAAAGATATTTTCAAGTGAGCTGTCGAAGGTGGATGAGAGATTTTCGGCATTATCCGAAGCGCCTGTTTTGAACCAGTCGCCATCCGACAAGTCATCCGACGCCGCATCCTCTCCGCCGGTTTCAGCGCCGTCTCGTGCTGATTCAGCGCCCGAAAAATCATCATTCGCTGCCTCAATTCGATCCAGCAGCGGATTTTTTTCGATTTCAATGTCGAGAAATTGCTCCAGCTCCATATGCGTCATCTGCAGCAGCTTGATCGACTGCATCAGCTGGGGGGTCATCACCAGCGATTGCGATTGACGGAAATCGAGCTTGGGCGACAGAGCCATGCGACGCGTTATTCTCCCCCGTTAAACCCTGTCAATAACCGCGGAACACATGGTCAACGCGCGAGATATTCTTGACAGCAATCTGGCCTTCAGACGGCACTCATCGACATGGGACCTGAGCCCATACAGAGGAATAAGCCGTGCGCTCGCAGCCGTTTCAGGCTGAAAGCGTATTTGAATGAAAACTGGTATGAACCTTGCTTGTCAATTCAGAATGTGCGGTTTGGGGACAAAAGGGGAAATAGTCGCGGTTCAGCGGCACTTTCTGTAACTTTGTGCAGAACATAACAGGCTCAAACCGATGGCTGGTCAGAATGAAGGCATTTCCATAGGAGCCTGAAACGATATGAAAATGCCGAATATTAAAGTGTGAATTGGTCGCCGAGATAAAGCCGTCGCACGTCGGGATTGGCAACGATTTCGGCAGGACGACCATGTGTCAGCACCTGACCGGCGTGAATGATGTAGGCGCGGTCGATAAGGCCGAGCGTTTCACGCACATTATGGTCGGTAATCAGAACACCGATGCCGCGGCTTGTCAGATGGCGAACGAGTTGCTGGATATCCGAAACGGCAATCGGATCGACACCAGCAAAAGGCTCATCGAGCAGCATGAAGTTTGGGCGTGATGCCAGCGCACGCGCAATTTCGAGACGACGGCGCTCGCCGCCGGACAGCGAAATGGCAGGCGCCTTGCGCAGATGAGCGATGTGAAATTCTTCCAACAACGCATCCAGCTCGGAAGCGCGTTTGGAGCGATCTTTCTCCACAACTTCCAGCACAGCCTTGATGTTGTTTTCCACCGAAAGGCCACGGAAAATGGACGCTTCCTGCGGCAGATAGCCTATGCCAAGACGGGAACGGCGATACATCGGCATAGACGTGACGTCGAAACCGTCGATCTCGATGGAACCGGCATCAGCCGGAACGAGGCCTGTCACCATATAGAAGCAAGTGGTCTTGCCTGCGCCGTTCGGCCCCAGAATACCGACAGCTTCGCCAGCACGCACACCGAACGACACGCCATTGACGACCTGCCGGCCGCGATAGCTCTTGCAGAGACCGCGTGCCACCAGCGTCCCTTTGAGACGCGTCGACTTACCCGGCTGGCCGGGCATAGCGCCCGCGACATCGGATGGTGCGTTCACATTTTGCGATGCGTCTTGCGGCCCGTCGGCCTTCTTGTTCCAGAACAATCCCACGCCTGCTCCGGTCAGTTCTGCTTGGGCGCAGCACCGCCCTGCTGTTGATCTTTCGGGGCCATGATAATCGATACGCGACCCTTGGTCTGGCCCTTGCAGCTTTCGACATTGGCGCGGCCCGTATCGAGATGCGCCGTCAGCTTGCAACCGGTCACGACATTGTCGCCATCGGTCAGAACCACTTTCTGCCCCTGAAGAACCATAACCTGGTTTTTCGCATCATAACGCCCGGTATCACCAGTTGCGACCTGCGTCCCGGACTTGAGATAGACTTTCCCCGAAATGTCGATGTGATCGATGCTCGATGAATCGAGGCCGCCCACGCCAGCACTTGTCGGTTCCGGGGCCGGTGCTTCGCCGTCTTTCTTGGCCTTGTTGTAATAGACTGTCATCTGGCCTGCCTTCAACAGGGCGTCGCCCTGCGAAACGGCAACATTACCGGTGAATATGGCAATGCCTTCCTTGTCGCGCATTTCCAGCTTGTCAGCGTCGATCTTGACGGGCGCCTTGCTGTTGGAAAGCTTCAGCCCGTTCACGGCTGCGCCTTCCTGCGCCAGTGAAACTGTCGGAGCCGCGACAATGCCGAGCGCCAGAACTGCAAATCCCATCCGCAAAGTGCGGGCCATCGTACCCTTGTTCATCTTGCCCGTCTCGCGTTCCATATAATTTCAGCTCCCCGAAGCATTCGACCATCCCTGGGTCGACATGCGGTCAGACGCAACATTAAGCACTTTGCGGCCAAATGGGAACATTCAGCATCGCAAAATGCGATCAAAAAAGCGGCTTAGAGCCTGTACCATTCCGATTGCATCAGAATCACGCTCTAACAATCTGTTTTCGAGCACATTTCGATCCGAGGACCGGTTTCAGAATGTACTCAACCGCGCCGCACAGATATGAATCGGTCCGAACGCTTCCCCTATCCTCAAATCAGGCGCCCTTTTCAGGGAGCCTTGTTGGGCGAAACAACGCTGCCGTCAACAGTCATTCGAACCTTGTTCTCGAAAATCAGAACCTTGCCGTTGTCCTTGACCTGCATGCTGTCGGCCAGAATATGCGTGCTGCCGCTGCGGATATCCACGGGCTTGTCAGTGGTGATCTGCCCGCTCTTGAGATTTACGTCCGCAGAACGCAGCACCGCACGTAAACCGTCGTCTGTCGTAACAGTAAAGTCCTTATCAAGTTGCAAACGCCCATTGGCATTGTCGTAAACACCGGACGTTGCCTCGACCTTGGCCGTGCCCTTGTCACCAACCGGCAGCTCCGCGGAAATGCCTTCAAGCGAAATCGCACCGCTGTTCTTTGCATCCTGCGTCGCCTTGGAAGCGGTCATTGAATAGGGGCGGTTATCCTTGGTATATCCATTCAGGTGCGGGCTCGTCATGACAAGCTTTCCGCTTTCGCCGCCATTGTTCACTTCGACCTTAACGGGCGCGTTCGGCGTCGCAAGGAACGTGTACCAAGAGAATACCGCTCCCACGATGATTGCGGCGACAGGGAGGGCTGTCTTCAGAACGCGAACGCGGATCGAATGGCGCTGTGCAGCATGAAAAAGCGTCTCGGCCTTCTCCGACGCACCAAAACGCATGCCACCCGTGCCGCGACCTTGAGCAGTCGCGTTCTGCGGCGCATGGCTATCTGTGGTGTCGGCGGTCATGTGGCGTTCAATTCCTCAACGGCTTTCGTAAAACTCGATAATCAGCGCGTGTGTGTCGCGCTTTTTCATTTCAATAAGGTTTATTTGGGGTGAAATAATCGGTCGCTCAATAGCTTTATACCGCGCAAAATACCGCACCCGCCTCGCAAACAGCAAGCAGGAACGGCCTATGCCTTTGATACTTCAGCCCAATTGACACCCCACCGAATTAAGCAGGATGCTATTCAACTCTTTGATACCACAAAACTCGGTCAAATTACAGCTGTGCGTATTGCAGCCGCCAAAGCTGATCTGGCAACGAACATAAGAATCTCGGACAGCTTCATTACAATATGTATTTCAGGCACTATCTCTAACCAGACCTATTTTTCGAAGATACTTGCCGCGTGCCCTCATTCGGGGCACAAGGTGAACTGCGGGGCGCAAGCCGCGCGATTTGAACGAACGGATGGACGGGAATGGCTCAAGACGCCGAAGCAATTATCGAACGCCGGAAATTGCGCAGAAAGCTGACGATCTGGCGTGGGGCCTTCCTGCTTCTGATCGCCGCCCTGATTGCCGTCTTCGCTTCATGGTCCATGCGCGGCACCAACTTCAACCAGCCGCACATTGCCAAGGTTCGTATCGAAGGCACCATCTTCGAGAATGAGGAATTGCTGAAGCGTCTCGACAAGATCGCCAAGGATGACGCCGTCAAAGGCGTGATTCTGGTTCTCGATTCGCCCGGTGGAACGACGGTGGGCGGCGAAGCGATTTTCGAAGCCGTGCGCAAGATTGCCGAGAAAAAGCCGGTCGTCACGCAGGTAGGAACCCTTGCAGCTTCCGCCGGTTACATGATTGCCAGCGCTTCGGACCACATCGTGGCACGACAGACATCCATCGTCGGCTCGATTGGTGTCCTGTTCCAGTATCCAGATGTTTCAAAGCTTCTCGATACGATCGGTGTGAAGGTCGAAACCATCAAATCCTCGCCACTCAAGGCGGAACCCAATTATTTCAGCCCGGCCAGCGAAGAAGCCAAGGGCATGATCCGCAATATGATCATGGATTCCTATGCGTGGTTCGTGGACATTGTCGAAAAACGCCGTTCGTTCACACATGAACAGGCGCTGGCCCTCGCCAATGGCGCGGTTTTTACAGGGCGACAGGCACTCGATAAAAAATTGATCGACGGATTGGGCGGTGAAGAGGAAGCGGTCGCCTGGCTTGCGAGCAAGGGGCTTTCCAAAGATTTGCCGCGTCTGGAATGGAAGCCGGTCAGCAGTGAAACGGGTTTCTCGCTGCGCGATCTTATCATTCATGCCGGTGCACGCCTTCTTCGCGTGCCGCAGGAAGCAGACGGCATGTTGAAGCAGATCGCCAAGGAACGCATCTTTCTTGACGGACTTCTTTCGGTTTGGCACGTTGACGGTACGCCTGAAGCGAATTGACGCCAGCCAGGTAAACTTACACAATATCCGGTAGATACCGGATGAAACAAACAGAAGAACAGGGGTTTAAAGCCGTGATCAAATCGGAACTCGTTCAGATTATCGCCAGCCGTAATCCGCATCTCTTTCAGCGCGATGTCGAAAACATCGTGGGCGCGGTATTCGACGAGATCACAAACGCTCTTGCCGAAGGCAATCGTGTTGAGCTGCGCGGCTTCGGCGCCTTTTCGGTGAAGAACCGCCCTGCCCGCAGCGGTCGCAATCCGCGCACCGGCGAAACGGTGGATGTGGAAGAAAAGTGGGTTCCCTTCTTCAAGACCGGCAAGGAACTGCGCGACCGTCTCAACGGCGCAGTCTGATAAACATCATGGCGGCAAAACGCATCATCGCCATCATCGTTCTCGTGCCGCTTGCAGTGGCTCTGATTGCGTTGTCGGTTGCCAATCGCGCATCGGTGCAGTTTACGATCGATCCGTTCAATCCGGGCAATCCCGCTCTGTCCTATAATGCGCCTCTGTTTCTGTGGCTGTTCGGCGCGCTTCTTCTCGGCGTTGTCATTGGCTCACTGGTGACGTGGCTCACACAAGGCAAGCACCGCCGCAAGGAGCGCATGTACAAGCAGGAAGCTGCGCGCCTGCTTGAACGGAGCACCGCCGCCGAAAAGCGCAATATGCCGGTCGTGAACTCCTGAAACACCTGCTATTCTCAAACCCGGAGGCAAAACTTCCGGGTTTTCATGGTCGAAGCGCGATTGAACGTCGTTTTCCCCTTTCACACCGGCCCTGTTTATCCTACCTAGACCCCAATCATGATGATTGGAGTTTCGGGTGAAAGCGCCAAAGGGAAAAGGCAAAAAGCCGTCGGGCGGCAAACAGGACCGTCGTTTCGAGCGCGCAAGACATGATGCGCCGCGTTCAGAAAGCAAATTTGAAGGCCGATTTGATGGCAAGTCTGACAATAAAGGCTCGTCTTTCAAAAAGCCGCGTCCCCAATTCGCCAAGGCCGCACCCAAGCCCGTAGACGACAAGCCCGCTACTCCGCTTCGCGAAATCAAGCCTTATGCCGGCGCACGCCCGGGAGAACGACTGCCGCTCATCCTCGAAACGGAACCCTCGCCCGATTATGCGCTTCTCGACAGCGGCAACGGGTTGAAGCTCGAGCAATATGGTCCCTATCGGATCGTCCGCCCGGAAGGTCAGGCAATCTGGCTGCCAAGCCTGCCACAAAGGGAATGGGATCAGGCCGACGCCGTCTTCACCGGCAACACCGACGAGGAAGGTATGGGACGCTGGGCCTTTCCGAAAGTGCCGCTCGGCGAAACATGGCCGATGCAGCACGATGGCATTTCCTTTCATGGCCGTTTCACCTCGTTCCGCCATGTCGGCGTGTTCCCAGAGCAGGCCGCGCATTGGTCCTATATGGATGGGCTTATCCGAGATGGGGTAAAGTCTGGACGCAGCGTTAAGGTGCTCAATCTTTTCGGCTATACGGGCGTCGCCTCGCTGGTAGCGGCACGTGCAGGTGCGGAAGTGACCCATGTGGATGCCTCCAAGAAGGCCATTCTCTGGGCGCGTGAAAATCAGGAAATGGCCGGGCTTTCGGACAAGCCAATCCGATGGATCTGTGAAGACGCGATGAAATTCGTTCAGCGTGAGGAACGGCGCGGCAGTTTCTATGACATCATCCTGCTTGATCCGCCTGCCTATGGGCGCGGACCGAGCGGCGAGGTTTGGCAGTTGTTCGAGCATCTGCCCGCAATGGTCGATACATGCCGGTCCATCCTGACGCCAAAACCGCTCGCCGTCATCCTGACTGCCTATTCGATCCGCGCATCCTTCTTCGCCATTCACGAACTGATGCGCGACCGTTTCACCGGCCTTGGTGGTACAGTCGAATCGGGCGAACTTATTCTGCGCGAACGTTCCGCCGATCAGTCGGGAGGACGCGCGCTTTCCACATCCATGTTCAGCCGCTGGGTAGCAAAATGAGCCGTGACGACGATTTTTCCAAAGGCGGCTCTCGTGCCGAATATTCCAAGGTAGGTCAGGTGAAGGAAGTCACCAGCCTCACCAACCCTATCGTGAAAGATCTCCGCTCGCTGGCGCTGAAAAAATTCCGCGACCAGCAGGGCGTGTTTCTGGCCGAAGGGCTGAAGCTCGTCATCGACGCGCTCGAACAGGACTGGCGCATCAAGACGCTGGTCTTCGCCAAGTCCGGCAAGGGCAACAAGATGGTCGAGCAGGTTGCCGCCCGCACCTTCGCCAAGGGCGGGCTGGTGCTGGAAGTGACTGAAAAGATCATGGCTGCCATTACCCGCCGCGACAACCCGCAAATGGTGGTCGGTGTTTTCGAACAGCAATATCGCCCGCTCGCAAACCTCAAGCCGAAGAACAACGATGTTTATATCGCGCTCGACCGCGTGCGCGATCCCGGCAATCTGGGCACTGTCATCCGTACCGCCGATGCGGTCGGCGCCAAGGGCATCATTTTGATCGGCGACACCACCGACCCCTATTCGCTGGAAACCGTGCGCGCCACGATGGGCTCGGTCTTTTCCATGCCGCTCTATAAAGTGACGGAAGCCGACTTCCTCAACTGGCGCAAGGACATTTCGGGCCTTGTCGTCGGCACCCATCTGAAAGGTGCGGTCGACTATCGCACCATTCCCTATGCCAACAAGCCGGTCGTGCTGATGATGGGCAACGAACAGCAGGGCCTGCCGGACAGTCTGGCCGATACTTGCGACAAGCTTGCTCGCATTCCGCAGGCAGGCCGTGCAGATTCCCTCAATCTTGCAATTGCCACCGGCGTCATGCTCTACGAAATTCGTCGCGACGCACTCACGCTCGATGAAAGGGTTTCCGGATGAAGCGACACGCAGTCTGGTCCTCACTGTTCGTCGTTGTTCTCACCATACTGATCGATCAGGGTGTCAAACATCTGGTGGAAACGCGGATGGGCTACGGCCAGCAGATCGACCTGCTACCGTTCCTTGCCTTGTTTCGTACGCACAATGAGGGCATCGCCTTTTCCATGCTGGCATGGCTGCATGATTGGGGACTGGTCGCAATCACCGCAGCAGTTATTTTGTTCGTACTTTACCTGTGGTGGACCAACGCGCCGGACCGCATCTTCGCACGCTACGGTTTTGCACTTGTCGTCGGCGGCGCCATCGGCAATCTTATCGACCGCGTGATGCACGGTTACGTCGTAGATTATATTCTGTTTCACCTGCCAACCTGGTCATTCGCAGTTTTCAACCTCGCCGACACCTTCATTACAATCGGTGCAGGTCTCATAATTCTGGAGGAATTCCTCGGCTGGCGGCGCGAACGGGCCGCCCGCTAACCCGCCGGGTTGAACAGTCCCTGCCTTTCGCATAATTTGATCTCTTAAAATTAAAAGCTTTTTGAAGAGGATAAGGTCCAGTCATCCGAATTGACACATTGGTGACATGCTTCTGTCATCGTCGCGTAGCACTGAATCTGTACTGCTTCGGTCGAACTGGACACCCTGTCCATGCAATCGGCTGAACAAGGATTGGAATTGGCTAGCTCTCGCCGAAATATCCGTGGGAAAGCCGTTCAGGAATACGTGAATAGACAAATCAGGAGCCATCATCATGACAGTACTGCTTGGAATGGACCAGCAAATCATTGATGATACGGTCATGTCAGGCTTAGAAGCACAACAGGCGCTGTTCGCGTCCAACGGCGATCCCATCGTTCTGGGACGCATCGGATCGCTGGAAGTACGGCTTGCAAATTCACGCGAGGCGGTAGAAGCCGCGCAGGAATTGCGTTTCCGCGTCTTCTTCGACGAAATGGGCGCACGCAGGGAAAGCATCGAAGCCGTGGAGCTTCGAGACGCTGACCGTTTCGACGCTATTTGCGATCATCTGCTCGTTTATGACACCGCCCTGCCCGTGCCGGAGCATCAGCAGATTGTCGGCACCTATCGTCTGATGCGTAGCGATCAGGCAGAACAGGCGCTCGGCTTTTATTCTGCCGATGAATATGACGTGCAGCGTCTGGCCCTTTCACGCCCGAACCTCCGCCTGCTTGAACTGGGTCGCTCCTGCGTGAAGGCGGAATACCGCTCCAAGCGCACTGTCGAGCTTCTTTGGCAAGGTGCCTGGGCCTATTGCCGCCGCCATTCCATCGATGTGATGTTCGGCTGTGCTTCATTCCACGGCGCGGTGCCTGCAGCGCACGCGCTCGGCCTGTCGTTCCTCCATCACAACTGCCGTGCCACCGATGACTGGGACGTTCGTGCCCTGCCCAATCGTTATCAGGCCATGGACCTGATGCCGAAGGAAGCGATCAACAACAAGGTTGCGCTGTTCTCCATGCCGCCACTGGTCAAGGGTTATCTGAGTCTTGGCGCGATGATCGGAGACGGCGCAGTAATCGACGAGGCATTCGGCACAACCGATGTCTTCATCATCCTGCCGATTGAGCGCATTTCCAGCCGCTACATCACTTACTACGGCGCGGAAGCGAACCGCTTCGTGTAGTCTGTAGATATTCCGGTTCTGACGGCCTGCAAACGGCGCTGTTTTGCGCTTCCGGTGCTCATGTACCCAAAAGTACATTCCGTTCCGGGTCGCAAACATCACCATTTTCGGCTCGTCATAACCAGAATCTCAAACAGACTGGGGCACCCTACCTGGCCAGAACCCATCACGCCCTGCCTGCCAGTTCCTTCAACTTGTAGATCAGATCCAGCGCTTCTCGCGGAGTCAGTTCGTCTGGACTGATTGCAGAGACAGCCTTGGTCAGGTCACTATCTTTCCCCTGAACCTGCAGCTTCGGCTTTTCCTGCTGCAAGACGACAGAGAACAGCGGCAGATCATCGATCAGCTTGTCCGCCTTGCCCGAGGTTTCGCCCGCTTCAAGCTGGTGCAGCACATCGCGCGCGCGATTGACGACCGCTTCGGGCAGCCCCGCCAGACGCGCCACCTGCACGCCATAGGAACGATCGGCAGCCCCTTTCGCCACCTCATGCAGGAAGACGACATCATTGTCCCACTCCTTGACCCGCATGGTGACGTTGGAAAGCCGCTCAAGCTTTTCTGAAAGTGCAGTCATTTCATGGAAATGCGTGGCAAACAAAGCCCGGCAACGGTTCTTCTCATGCAGATATTCAACCGCTGCCCAGGCAATGGACAATCCGTCGAAAGTGGCTGTACCGCGCCCGATCTCATCGAGGATCACCAGCGAGCGTTCGCCTGCCTGATTGAGGATCGCAGCCGTTTCCACCATTTCAACCATAAAGGTTGAACGCCCGCGTGCCAGATCGTCGGAAGCACCGACACGACTGAACAGCCTGTCCACGACACCGATCTTTGCAGAACCCGCAGGCACGAAGGAGCCCATCTGTGCCATGATCGCAATCAGCGCATTCTGGCGCAGGAAGGTTGACTTACCGCCCATGTTCGGGCCGGTCAGAAGCCAGATCGCACCATTGCCGCCGTCTGCTTGCGGCGAGAGATCGCAATCATTGGCGACGAACGGATTGGCCGCTTGACGCCGGAGGGCCTGCTCTACGACCGGATGACGACCCGCGACAATGTTAAAGGACAGACTGTCATCGACTTGCGGGCGGCAATAGCCCTGCTCTTCCGCCAGCACGGCAAGCGATGCCGAGACGTCGAAAACAGCGAGCGCCGATGCGGCGGCACGGATACTATCAGCATGGGAGACCGCTTCCGCCGTCAATTCCTCAAACACGGCAAGCTCGATTGACAATGCGCGGTCGGCAGCATTGGCGATCTTGCTTTCCAGTTCCGCCAGTTCGGTCGTGGTAAAGCGCATGGCATTGGCCATGGTCTGGCGATGGATGAAACGGCTCTTGGCTTCATCCGTATCCGTCATCGCCCCGGCATTGTTGGCCGTCACCTCGATAAAATAGCCAAGCACATTGTTATGCTTGATCTTCAGCGACTTGATACCGGTTTCTTCGATATAATTGGCCTGCAGACCGGCGATCACCCGGCGTGACTGGTCACGCAAAGCCCGCATTTCATCGAGTTCGGAATTATAGCCTCCGCGTACAAAACCACCATCGCGTTTCAGAAGCGGCAATTCATCAGCCAAGGCCCGGTCGAGATGGGCGGTAAAGATGGCGGGCATGGCACTGACGGCATCGCGGGCATGTGCCAGTTCGTCGGGCAGCAAAGCGCTTTCCAGCAGGCTCGCAATGACATGCGCAGCCTCGAAGCCTCGGGCAAGGCTACCCAGATCACGCGGGCCACCGCGCCCGACGGCAAGGCGCGAAAGACCGCGCGGCATATCCGGCACGCCCTTCAGTTCCGCGCGCATGGCTTCACAGAGCGACTGCTCGCTCAGGAACCAGGAAACGGAATCGAGCCGCAGCGCGATTTCCTTCGGATTGGTCAGCGGCGCGGTCAGGCGTTCGGCAAGGAGTCGCGCACCGCCGCCCGTCACCGTGCGATCAACCGCCTTCAGCAAACTGCCGTCTCGATTGCCCGACATGGTGCGGGCAAGTTCCAGACTGGCGCGTGTGGCCGGGTCGATAAAAAGCGTGCCGCCCTCATGTTCGCGTTCGGGTCGCATCAAGGGTGGGCGCTCGGAAATCTGCGTCTTCTCGATATAGGCGATTGCACCGGAAATAGCTGAAAGTTCAGGACGGCTGAACTGGCCGAAACCATCAAGCGTTGCCACATTGAAATAGCGTTGGATGCGCGTTTCCGCAGCCGCGCTGTCAAAGAGGGTCGCCGGTTGCGGCGTTACCGCCTTGCCGACCAGATCGAAGACCGGGCGTAGCTCCTCATCGTGGAAGGCGCTGTCAGCCACGACCAGTTCGCGCGGGTCGACCCGCATCACATCGGCGAAAAGCCGGTCCGGCGTGGTTTCCGCCACACGGAAAGTTCCGGTTGAAATGTCGATCCAGGCGAGCGCCAGCGCACCATCGCCGCGCGTGCGCCCCATCGCCATCAGGAAATTGGCTTCGGACGGATCCAGCAGCTTTTCTTCGGTCAGCGTGCCCGGTGTGACGAGACGGATCACATCGCGCTTCACCACCGATTTGGAGCCGCGCTTCTTCGCCTCTGCCGGGTCTTCCACCTGTTCGCAAACCGCGACGCGATAGCCCTTGGCGATCAGCTTCTGCAGATAATCGTCGGCGGCATGGACCGGCACGCCGCACATGGGAATATCCTCGCCCAGATGCTTGCCGCGCTTGGTGAGCGTGATGCCGAGTGCCGCAGAGGCTTCCACTGCATCATCGAAGAACAGCTCGTAAAAATCGCCCATGCGATAGAAGAGCAACGAATCGACATTCGCCGCCTTGATCTCAATATATTGTTCCATCATGGGCGTCAGGCGAACGGGCGCTGCCTCGGCGGTGTTTTCTTCCGCTTCCGAGCCGTGTTCGTTAGCCGTCGTTTCCATCTAAAAACCTTCATTTATTGCTTAGCCGGCGAGGCTAAAGTTATAAAATTTCGTATTCCATCGTTTTTGGATGAATATCTATTCCTCGAAGCACTGTTTACACGATGCGTGACTGGCGCTATCGAGGTTCTCCCGCAGATGAAACCGGAGGGAACATGCCAGCCTCGACGCCGAAGGGCAACACATCAGAACGCGCACCCACAGCCAGTGAGAAGGAAGCGCTAGACTTTCACGCGCACGGTCGCCCGGGCAAGCTGGAGATCAACCCCACCAAGCCCATGACCACGCAGCGCGATCTGTCGCTCGCCTATTCTCCGGGCGTTGCCGTGCCGGTGAAGGCAATCGCTGAAGACGCCGCCCGCGCCTATGACTATACGGCAAAGGGCAATCTCGTCGCTGTCATTTCGAACGGCACCGCCATTCTCGGGCTCGGCAATCTGGGTGCGCTCGCATCCAAGCCGGTGATGGAAGGCAAGGCCGTGCTGTTCAAGCGCTTTGCCGATGTCGATTCCATCGATCTTGAGGTCGATACGACCGACATCGATGCCTTCATCAATGCGGTACGCTATCTCGGACCGTCGTTCGGCGGCATCAATCTGGAGGATATCAAGGCGCCCGACTGCTTCATCATCGAGCAGCGCCTGCGCGAATTGATGGACATTCCGGTTTTCCACGACGACCAGCACGGAACGGCTATCATCGCCGCTGCCGGCCTCATCAATGCGCTGCATCTGACCGGCCGCGACATGAAGACGACGAAGCTCGTCTGCAATGGAGCGGGTTCGGCGGGTATTGCCTGTATCGAGCTTATCAAGGCGATGGGTTTTGCCTCGGAAAACGTCATCCTGTGCGACACCAAGGGCGTCGTCTATCAGGGCCGCGAAGAGGGCATGAACCAGTGGAAGTCCGCCCATGCGGTGAAAACCGACAAGCGGTCGCTCGCAGATGCCATGAACGGTGCGGATGTCGTGTTCGGCCTTTCGGCCAAAGGCGCGTTCACCGAAGACATGGTCCGTTCCATGGCGCCGAACCCGATCATCTTCGCCATGGCCAATCCCGACCCGGAAGTAACGCCCGAAGAAGTGGCGCGCATCCGCGACGATGCCATCGTTGCCACCGGTCGTTCGGATTATCCGAACCAGGTCAACAATGTCCTTGGTTTTCCTTACATCTTCCGTGGCGCACTCGACGTACGTGCAACCACCATCAACGATGCGATGAAAATCGCAGCCGTCAATGCATTGGCCGAACTTGCCCGCGAGGACGTGCCGGACGATGTGGTTGCCGCCTATCAGGGCAGCCGTCCGCGCTTCGGCTCAAGTTACATCATTCCGGTGCCGTTTGATCCGCGTCTGCTTGCATCCGTCTCGGCTGCCGTCGCCAGGGCAGCGATGGAAACCGGCGTTGCCGGGCGTGCCATTGCCGACATCGAAGGCTACAAGCGCGAACTGTCGGCACGACGCGATCCGATCGCCTCGACGCTGCGCGGCATCTATGAGCGCGTGCGTCGTCAGCCGAAGCGCATCGTCTTTGCCGAAGGTGAAGAAGAACAGGTGATGCGTGCCGCCGTTTCCTACGTCAATCAGGGTCTCGGCACCGCTATTCTGGTTGGCCGCGAGGAACGGGTGAGGGATACGGCCAAGGCTGCTGGTCTTGATCTCGACCGTCCCGGCATCGAAATCATCAATGCGCGCCTTTCGAGCCGCAATGCGGCCTATGCCGACTATCTCTACGAGAAACTGCAGCGCAAGGGCTATCTGACACGCGATTGCCACCGGCTCATCAACAATGACCGCAATCATTTTGCGGCCTGCATGGTGGCGCTCGGCGATGCCGACGGTATGGTAACGGGCGTGACCCGCAATTACGCGACGGGTCTGGACGACGTGCGCCGCGTGATCGATTCCAAGCCCGGCCACCGCATGGTTGGCGTCTCCATCGCACTTTGCCGTGGACGCACGGTGTTCATCGCCGATACCGCCGTTCATGAAATGCCGACCGCAGCCGAGCTTGCCGATATTGCGGTTGAAGCTGCGGGCATGGCGCGCCGCATGGGTTATGTACCACGTGTTGCACTGACCGCCTTCTCGACCTTCGGTCATATGGGCGGTGAACGCTCCGCGCGCATTCAGGAAGCCGTCCGCATTCTCGCAACGCGTCATGTCGATTTCGAATTCGACGGCGAAATGAGTGCCGATGTGGCGCTGAACCCGAAGCTGATGGAACAATATCCGTTCATCCGCCTGTCGGGCCCGGCCAATGTGATCGTCACACCGGACAATCATTCGGCCTCGATTGCCGCCGACATGCTGCAGGAACTGGGTGGCGCAACGATTATCGGCCCGTTGCTCGTCGGTCTCGACAAGCCAGCGCAGATCGTCACCATCGGAGCGAAGGATTCCGACATCGTCAATATGGCGGCAATTACCGCCTATAACGCGACGAACTGAAAGATCAGCGAAGAGCAATACAAAGGCCGGGTTTTCCCGGCCTTTGCTTTTGGATATTCATCATCCATAAAAGCGGCTATAGGATAGCCATCGTCCACTATCCTTTTCTCCGCAAACCGGATCTACATGCCGCATGAGCGCACACGACCTTAAGCTGGAAGAGATCGTCAATCCCGAGACGCTACGCCGCAAGCTCAACGAACTGGCGGATTCCACGGACGAAAACTACACCAGTCCTACCGTGCGAAAAGTGGTGCTTCAGGCTCTGAAGGACGCTTTGGTGCGCGGTCGCGCCAATGCCGAAGGCATGTTGATGAAGGATGGTGGCGGCACGCTCTGCGCCAAACGCCTGTCCTTTCTCATGGATACGCTGATTGAGGCGCTGTTTGAATTCGCCACCACCAAAGCCTATCCGATGATCAACCCGTCGAAGGCCGAGAACATGGCTATCGTCGCGGTCGGCGGTTACGGGCGCGGCGGGCTGGCGCCTGGGTCAGATATCGATCTTCTGTTTCTGCTGCCCTACAAGCAGACCCCCTGGGGCGAGCAAGTTGTCGAATACATGCTCTACATGCTGTGGGACATGGGACTGAAAGTCGGTCATTCCACGCGCAACATCGATGAGTGCATCCGGCTTTCGCGCGAAGACATGACGATCCGCACGGCAATTCTCGATGCGCGATTTCTCACCGGCAATCGCGAGCTCTTCAAAACGCTTGTTACCCGCTTCGACGAGGAAATCGTCAAGGATACCGGCCCGGAATTCATCCAGGCCAAGCTTGCCGAGCGCGACCAGCGCCACCGCAAGGCAGGCGAAACCCGCTATCTGGTTGAGCCGAACGTCAAGGAAGGCAAGGGCGGCCAGCGCGACCTGCATACGCTGTTCTGGATCACCAAATATTTTTACCGTGTCAAAACGAAAGAAGAGCTGGTCAAGCTCGGCGTTCTGTCACGAGCCGAGCTGAAGCTGTTCAACAAGGCGGAAGATTTTCTTTGGGCGGTGCGGTGCCACATGCATTTCGCGACGTTGAAGGCAGAAGAACGCCTTTCCTTCGACATCCAGCCGGAAATCGCCCAACGCCTTGGCTATACGGCGCATCCCGGCCAGAACTATGTCGAACGTTTCATGAAGCATTACTTCCTCGTGGCCAAGGATGTGGGCGATCTCACCCGCATCATCAGCGCAGCGCTGGAGGAGCAGCAGGCCAAGCATGTACCGGGCTTCAACCGCATTTTCCTTACGTTCTCGCGACGCAAACGCAAGCTTTCCGCCGACGGCGACTTCGTTTCGGAAAATCACCGCATCAACATCGCACGGCCAGAGGTTTTCAAGGAAGACCCGGTCAATATCATTCGTCTCTTCCATCTGGCCGACAAACACGGGCTGGAATTTCACCCCGAAGCGATGCAAAGCCTCACCCGCTCGCTGAAACTCATCAATTCCGATCTGCGTGAAAATCCTGAAGCGAACAAGCTTTTCCTTGAAATCCTGACCTCGCCGCGCAACCCCGAACTCATCCTGCGTCGCATGAACGAATCCGGCGTGCTTGGAAAATTCATTCCTGACTTCGGCAAGATCGTCGCCATGATGCAGTTCAACATGTACCACCATTATACGGTGGACGAGCATTTGTTGCGTTGCATCGCCGTGCTGTCGGAAATCGAGCATGGTGAGCTTGAAAACGAGCACCCGCTTTCAAACCACCTCATCACGACAGTCAAGCGCGACCGCAACCTGCTTTATGTGGCGCTGCTCTTGCACGACATCGCCAAGGGGCGCCCGGAAGATCATTCCGTTGCTGGTGCGCGCATCGCCCGCAGGCTGGGACCACGGCTGGGTCTTACCCCTACCGAAACAGAAACCGTTGAATGGCTTGTGCGCGAACATCTGACCATGAGCATGGTCGCGCAGTCACGTGATCTCAACGATCGCAAGACCATCATCGACTTCGCCGACACCGTGCAGACCATGGAGCGGTTGAAGCTCCTCCTGATCCTGACCGTCTGCGATATCAAGGCGGTTGGTCCCGGCGTGTGGAATGGCTGGAAGGGCCAGCTTCTGCGCACGCTCTTCTACGAAACCGAACTGGTCCTGACCGGTGGCTTTTCGGAATTGTCCCGTGCCGACCGCGACCATCAGGCGCGAGAGGCGCTGGCGGACCGGCTCTCTGATTGGCCGAAGGACAAGCGCGATGCATATCTGGCGCTTCATTACACCAACTATTTCCTGACTGTCAGCCTCGAGGATCAGGTCCGGCACGCCCATTTCATTCGCGAAGCCGACCGCAACGAGCGGGCGCTGGCCACCATGGCCAAGCCGCATACTTTCGAGGCGGTTACGGAAATCACGGTACTGGCGCCTGACCATCCGCGTCTGTTGTCGATCATCACCGGCGCCTGCGCAGCGGCTGGCGCCAACATCGTCGACGCGCAGATTTTCACCACTGGCGATGGACGCGCACTGGATACCATTCTCATCAGCCGCGAGTTCGACACTGATGACGACGAGCGCCGCCGTGCCGAACGCGTCGGCAAGGTCATTGAGGATGTTTTGTCCGGCAAGGCCCATCTGCCCGACGTGCTGGCCAAGCGCACCAAGCCGAAGAGGGCCGCCAAGGCGTTCAAGGTGGAACCGCGAGTCGAGATCAACAACACGCTTTCGAACAAGTTTACCGTCATTGAAGTGGAAGGTCTGGACCGGCCCGGTTTGCTTTCAGAACTGACTGGCCTTATTTCCGACCTTTCGCTGGATATTGCATCGGCTCATATCACCACCTTCGGCGAGAAAGTGATCGACAGTTTTTATGTGACTGACCTTGTGGGCCACAAGATTTCAAACGCCACCCGTCAGGGCAATATCAGGCGCAAGCTGCTTGGTGTTCTCAGCGGCGAAAATGGCAGCAAGACAAACGGCCGCTCATCTCAGGCCGCAGCATAGGTTTTTCAGTAAATGAGTTTGGTCAAAAAGTTCGCCACGGTCGCGTCCGGAACGCTGATGAGCCGCATTTTCGGCTTCACGCGCGAGATGTTCATGGCGGCAGCGCTCGGCACCGGTCCAGTAGCCGACGCCTTCAATGCCGCTTTCCGGTTCCCGAACACCTTTCGCCGGCTCTTTGCCGAAGGCGCGTTCAATTCAGCCTTCGTGCCGCTTTTTGCCAAGGAAATAGAGAAGAACGGCATGGACGGCGCGCGCCGTTTTTCCGAAGAAGTGTTCGGCGTTCTCTTCACGGTGCTTCTGTTCCTGACCATCGTGATGGAACTTTCGATGCCCTTCATCGTACGGACGATAATTGCACCGGGTTTCACCGACGATCCGGTGAAGTTCGACAATACGGTGCGTCTCGCCGTTATCATGTTCCCCTATCTCGCCTGTATGTCGCTGGCGGCGATGATGGGCGGGATGTTGAATTCGCTGCATCGCTATTTTGCAGCGGCCATTGCGCCGGTATTCCTCAACATCATCCTGATCGGGGTTCTGGCTTTCGCGTGGTGGCGTGGCTATGACGCGCTTTCGGTCGGCTATGGCCTTTCGTGGGGCGTGATGGCTGCAGGTCTGGTCCAGCTTGCCATTGTGTGGATCGCCGTGCGCAATGCAGGTATCAAGATCGGCTTCCGCCGTCCACGTCTGACCTCGAACGTCAAACGGCTTCTCGTGCTAGCACTGCCCGCAGCGATCACCGGCGGCATCACGCAGATCAACCTGCTCATCAACACCAATATCGCATCCGGCATGGAAGGCGCGGTATCGTCGCTCGTCTATGCGGACCGCATCTATCAGCTTCCGCTCGGCGTCGTCGGCATCGCCGTCGCAACCGTGCTTCTCCCGGAACTGTCACGCGCGCTGCGTGGCGGGCACATGAAAGAAGCGTCGAACCTTCAGAACCGCTCGGTTGAGTTCACCTTGTTTCTAACGCTACCGGCCGCTGCTGCCCTGCTCGTCATGTCGGAACCTATCGTCCGGCTTCTGTTCGAACGCGGCAAGTTCAGCCCGGATTCCACGCTCGTCGTTTCCAATATTCTGGCCATCTACGGCCTCGGCCTGCCCGCGTTCGTGCTGATCAAGGCGTTCATTCCCGGTTTTTTTGCCCGCGAAGACACCCGCACACCGATGATCTTCGCTGCCATTTCGGTGGCGGTGAACGTCTCGCTCGCCATCACGCTTTTCCCGCATTTCGGTCCGACCGGCATCGCCACGGCTGAAATCGTTGCCGGATGGGTCAACGCTATCCTGCTGTTCGCCATGCTCGTGAAGCGCGGCCATTGGGGGCGGGATATTCCGCTGCTCACCCGTATTCCGCGTCTCCTCATCGCTGCCGCGATCATGGCATTCGGAATCCACTATGCCATCGGCCATTTTGCCTACGAGCTTTCCTCCGCAGCGCCGCTTGCTCTGCGGGCGGGAACCGTCACCGCTATCGTTGTTGCGGCAATGGTGGTCTATTTCGGTTTGGCCTTCGGTCTGGGTGGCGCCAATACGGGAATGATCCGTCGCAACATCAAGCGCGGTGCGGCAAAGAAAGCCCCTGAAAGCGAGCAATAATTCAAGCTTGAAAGGCGGCTGCGTCTCTGCGAAAAGACCAGCATTCAAAATCCCCGCTCTCCACCGGCGGGGCTAACTTTTTTAGGATAAAGCCATGAGCACGTTCAAACCGCTTGTCTTCTCCGGCGTCCAACCGACCGGAAATCTTCACCTCGGCAATTACCTTGGGGCGATCAAGCGGTGGGTCGAGGTTCAGGAAACGCAGGAATGCATCTATTGCGTCGTGGACATGCACGCGCTGACCATTTCGCCCGATCCGGCTGAGCTGATGCAATCGACCCGTGAAGTCACCGCGGCTTTCCTTGCTGCCGGTATCGACCCGAAGAGAAGCATCGTCTTCAACCAGAGCCGCGTCATGCAGCACGCAGAGCTGGCATGGGTATTTAACTGCATCGCGCGCATCGGCTGGATGAGCCGCATGACCCAGTTCAAGGACAAGGCAGGCAAGGACCGCGAAAACGCTTCGCTCGGCCTGTTCGCTTATCCAAGTCTGATGGCCGCCGACATCCTGCTTTATCGCGCCACCGCAGTGCCGGTGGGTGAGGACCAGAAGCAGCATCTGGAATTGACCCGCGACATCGCGCAGAAATTCAACAACGATTATTCGGATCGCATCGCTTCGCTCGGCGTGGGCGTGGATATGCAGGTTGGTGACGAGCAGGTTTCCGGCTTCTTCCCGATGACGGAACCGATGATCTCCGGCCCTGCCATGCGCATCATGTCGCTGCGCGACGGCACCAAGAAGATGTCGAAGTCCGATCCGTCCGATCTGTCGCGCATCAATCTGATCGACGACGAAGAGACCATCACCAAGAAAATCCGCAAGGCAAAGACCGACTCGGACGGCCTGCCCACCGAGCTCGACGGTCTCGCCGGTCGTCCGGAAGCCGATAATCTGGTTGGCATCTATGCAGCACTTTCCTCTCAGTCGAAGGAAGACGTGCTCAACGAATTCGGCGGACGCCAGTTCTCCGAATTCAAGGCATCACTTGCCGATCTCGCGGTGGCAAAGCTTTCGCCTATCACTCATGAGATGCGCCGTCTGGTCGCTGATCCGGCTTACATCGACAGCGTTCTGCGCGACGGTGGTGAGCGGGCTGGCGTGATTGCCGAACAGACCATGCGCCATGTTCGCGACATCGTCGGCTGGCTGCAGAACTAAACTTCTCAATGATCAAGCGAGCGGCAACATTTTTGCTGCCGCCGCTCTTCACTTGAAAATCATCATCCGATCTTCAAGTACCTACCAAATGTCAGCTTGCAGACGGTCAATCCCGATGGCAAATTGCGGCCATGGTATCAAAACGACTTAGCCGGGAAGCCGGTCACCGCCGCAAGTTTCTTGCCGTCATCGATGAGACGCCCGAATGCGGGCGCGCCGTTGCATATGCCGCGCGCCGTGCAAAAAATACGGGCGGCTCTCTCATCCTGCTTTTCGTGATTGATGACTCTGATTTCCAGCAAATTCTGGGTGTCGGCGAAATCATGCGTTCCGAAGCGCAGGAACGTGCTCGCGCAGCGCTGGAAAAATTCGCCGCAACTGTGCGTGCAGCCCAAGGCATCGAGCCGGAAATCAACATCCGTGAGGGCGAAACCGCCTCGGAATTGATTAGCCTCATCGAAGAAGATCAGGACATCGCCATTCTGGTTCTGGCTGCCGGTTCGGGCAAGGAAGGCCCCGGCCCTCTCGTGCAATCGCTTGCCAGCCGCTCCCAGTTCCCGATCCCGGTTACGGTCATTCCGGCAGGTATGAGCGACGATGACATTGATGCGGTGACCTAATCACCCTATATTGATGACAACTGATACACGCAGCATCGGGACAGCACTTGCGTCCATGAGTATCTGCGCTTACGAGAATCGTTCCAAAATCTGAAAGCGGGACAACTGGCATGTTCATCCAGACTGAAACCACGCCCAACCCGGCGACCCTGAAGTTTCTTCCCGGCAAGGTCGTGATGCCGGAAGGTACCGCCGATTTCCGCGACGCCTCCACCGCGGGCAACACATCGCCGCTCGCAGCCAAGCTTTTTTCGGTTCCGGGCGTGACCGGTGTTTTCTTCGGTTATGACTTCATCACCGTCACCAAGGAAGACGGCGAGTGGCAGCATCTGAAGCCCGCCATTCTTGGCACGATCATGGAACATTTCATGTCGGGCGCACCTGCAATGGCTGGCAACAGCAATGCAGACGCTGCTGCCGCTCATGGCGAAGAAGAATTTTTCGATGAAGCCGATGCCGAAACCGTCGAGATCATCAAGGAACTGATCGAGACCCGCGTTCGTCCGGCAGTTGCACAGGATGGTGGCGACATCACCTTCCGCGGTTTCGAGAACGGCACCGTGTTCCTGAACATGAAGGGTGCATGCTCTGGTTGCCCGTCGTCGACTGCAACGCTGAAGCACGGCATTCAGAACCTCCTGCGCCATTTCGTGCCGGAAGTGCAGCAGGTCGAACAGATCTGACCTTGCTGAGACTTGTAAAGAAAAAGGCCGCTTGAAGCGGCCTTTTTCATATCTGTCATCATCTGGACCTACTGCTTCACGATGACCTTGGCACCCTGTTCGGTGCGGTCGTAAAGATCCATGATGTCCTGATTCATGAGGCGGATGCAGCCGGAAGACATTGCCTTGCCGATGGACCACCATTCCGGCGTTCCGTGCAGACGATAGCCCGTGTCGCCACCCTTGTTGTAGAGATATAGAGCGCGCGCGCCGAGCGGATTGCGCAGGCCGGGGTCCATGCCGTTGCGATATTTTGCCAGTTCCGGTTGGCGCTTGATCATGGCGGAAGGCGGCGTCCAGGTCGGCCATTCCCGCTTCATGGCGACGCGCGCCGTACCGGACCATTCAAATCCTTCACGACCAACACCAATGCCGTAACGCATGGCCTTGCCTTCCGGCATAATGAGATAGAGGAACTTTTCCCGCGTATCGACGATGATCGTGCCGGGGGCTTCGTCCGTTGGATATTTGACGATCTGGCGGCGATATTGCGCCTGGATCTTTTCGCTCGGGATGGCCGGGACGACATAGCCGGCGTCGGTGACCGAAGAATAGGAGGCGGTATAGAAAGTGCCGCCTACGGTCGAGCAGCCTGCCAATGCACCTGTCAGAAAAAGAGCCGTCGTCAGTTTAAGGACGCGAGAATTCATGCATTCCCCCAGATTGGTTCATTCCGTCAATGGGACCACGATGGGCCGGAGATAGAAGCGAATCGCTCATTCTTGTCGAAGATGCGGTAGTATTGTTAACCAGGCGTTAACCGTAAATTGAAAATTCCTTGAATAAGACATTTTTTGGCCATGTTTGCCTTGGTAGCGCGGTTTTCGTACGGCTCGTCCCAGTTTTCCGATTGTTTCGATCTGAATCCACGCACAAAATGCGCCCATGCCGATCGTGATTCCCAACCAGACCCATCCTCTTTCCGACGGCCGACAGTCGGAGAACGCCATGCTGGTGCGGCGTGGCGTGCAGCGTCTTTTTCTGGAAATGGGGCTTGCAACATTGCCTGAACTGCCGCTGGCATCCGGCAGGCGCGCCGACCTGATGGCGGTCAACCGCAAGGGTGAAATCTGGATCGTGGAGATCAAATCGTCGATCGAGGATTGGAAGGCAGATCACAAATGGCCCGAATATCGCGCTTACTGCGACCGGCTGTTCTTCGCCACCCATCCGGCGGTGCCGCGCGAAATATTTCCGCAAGAATGCGGCTTCATTCTCTCTGATGGATATGGGGCGGAAATTATGCGTGATGCGCCAGAACATAAATTGCCCGGCGCAACCCGAAAGGCGTTGATGCTACGCTTTGCGCGGGCGGGCGCCGCCCGCCTGACAATCGCCGAACTTGCGGGTCTCGATGTACCCGAGACAGAAATAGATTGATTTAGCTGTCCAATTTAACGAGGCGCGCGTTTGGCCAGAATGCGCTGCAATGTACGGCGATGCATGTTGAGACGACGTGCGGTCTCGGAGACATTGCGTTCGCACATTTCATAGACGCGCTGGATATGTTCCCAGCGAACCCGGTCGGCTGACATCGGATTCTCCGGCGGCGCAACCTTTTCGCCGGGACGGCGGGTCAATGCTGCGAAGACCTCATCCGCATCGGCAGGCTTCGACAGATAGTCGATTGCGCCCAGCTTAACAGCGTTCACAGCAGTTGCGATATTGCCGTATCCGGTGAGAACGATGGCGCGCGTATCGGCACGGCGCGAACGAATAGCTTCTATGATGTCGAGGCCGTTGCCGTCGCCGAGGCGCATATCCACGACCGCATAGGCCGGGGCGGCGGCCTTGGCGGCAGCAATGCCTTCCTCAACCGATTCCGCAGTTGTCACCTGAAAACCCCGGCTCTCCATGGCGCGGGCAAGGCGCTGCAAAAAGGGCTTGTCGTCATCAACCAGAAGGAGGGTCGGATCGTTGCCTATGGCTTCGGTGTCTTCCTGCTTCAAGTCGTCCATCGGGTGCTTCCTGCCTGTATTTTTCTTTCCTTATTGATACCCCTGCGTCAAAAAGTCAAATAGCCATTGAATTGTTGAAGCAATTTCAGCATTCGCCCATACGCAAGAACAATGCAAGCCATTGTATTTTCAGAATATTTTTAAAAATGGACACAAGGAATTGATAGCAAAATCGTGCGTAAGCTGCAGTCTTTTGCTCAGATGGCCCAATATTGCCGGGCCTCGGCGGATAGCCCGGCCAGAAAGCTGTCCAGCTCCACTTGATCGATATGCGCACGCAGCGCCTTGGCAACATCGTAAATAGCTGAATCCGGTGCAAAATTATGATCTTTGCGCAGAGATTGCACTTCACAGGTCAATGCCTGTCGGCTCAGAAATGGCTGTTTCGCTTCACCAATATCCCAGTTTGCTACAAAAACCGCACGAAGAACGGTTGGCAATATCGTGGCAAAGCGAATCGCTTGATCGACCTCCAACCGGTGGCGGAAGGTGAGCAGCACAGCTTCCACCATCGTATAGGCCTGATTGCGTGTAGCGAGCCCTGCCTCATCCCGAGCCATATGGAGAAACTTGTCGAACTCCTCCGTCGCCCTCTGGATTTCAAGCGGAATCGTCATGCTGCATCCTTCTTCAGCCTGATGTGAATGCTGAACGCGGCCACACCACCTTCACTTCTGCGCCCTGTCCGGGATTGTTGCGATTGCGGAAGGTGATATGCGCGCCTGAGCGTTCCAGCAAAGTCTTGGCGATGAACAGACCAAGGCCGAGTCCGCCGCCGTTCCGCGTATTGTCGCGGCTCGTCATATAGGGCTCGCCGATACGATCGAGGATTTCCGGTTTGAACCCCTCGCCATCATCCTGAATGGTCACGCTCACATTACCGTCGGTCCAGCCCCAGGTCACGTTGACCGTACCACGTGCAAAATCGACGGCATTTTCCACCAGATTGCCGAGACCGTAGAGAAGGCCGGGATTGCGCCGGGTGACGGGTTCCGGTTTCGGACCTTCCGTCTTCTGCACGTCAATCGTGATACCGAAGTTGCGGTGCGGCGCAATCACCTCTTCGATGAGAGAGGAGAGCGGCAGGCGCGACATGTGTTCCTCGCCCTCCGAAGATAGGCTGGTCAGCCGCTGAAGAATTTCACGGCAACGCTGGGTCTGGGAATGGAGCAAGGCGATGTCTTCGGCAAGGCCCGGATCGGTGGTGCGGGCGCGCTGCATTTCCTTTACCACCAGCGCAATCGTTGCCAGCGGTGTGCCCAATTCATGGGCGGCTGCGGCAGCCAGACCATCCAGCGCCGACAGATGCTGTTCACGCTGGAGAATAAGTTCGGCAGCGCTCAATGCATCGCCCAGCTGACGCGCTTCCTCGGCGATACGATAGGCGTAAACGCCAGTGAATCCGAGCGCCGAAATAATGGCGCACCAGATGCCGATGACGAACAGAAACGGCAGGTCCAGCGTTTCGCCCGGATACCAGGGCAGCGGTTCGTGCCTGATGGTAAGCACCGACGTACAGGCAACCACCAGCAAGGCGAGCACCAGCGTATGACGAGCCGAAAGCGACGTCGCCGAGATAATGACGGGTACGATCATCAAAATGATGAAAGGATTCTGCAACCCGCCAGTGAGATAGAGCAGCCCTGCCAATTGCAGAACGTCGAACGCCAGAACCAGGCTTGCCGCCGCCGGATTGAGCCGGTGGTTGGTCGGAAAGCGGAAGGCCAGATAAAGGTTGAGCCATGCTGAACAGGCGATCAGAGCAAAACAGATGCCGACTGCAAAAGGAAATTGCAGATAGAGCGCCACGAACATGACGGCGGCGGTCTGCCCGGCAATGGCCAGCCAGCGCACACGTATCAACGTGGTCAGGCGCGGGCGGCGCGAAAGATTGGAAGCGCGATTCTCGAATTCTGCGTGCATGAGTCCCTCTACTCGCTCCTTATGAGACAAGGTCGGGTCTCAACGCAAGCGGAACTGCGTTATCCGGTCGCAGGTTGGAATCAGGTTCCGCGTGGCTTGGCGCGACGCGTCGCTTCCGCATTGGCCGGGTCTTCCGGCCAGACATGCTTCGGGTAGCGTCCGCGCATGTCGGCGCGCACATCCGCCCATGATCCCTTCCAGAAGCCGGGAAGATCACGGGTGATCTGGATCGGGCGATGAGCTGGAGAAAGAAGTTCCAGCAAGAGCGGCACCTTGCCATTGGCGATGGCCGGATGCACCCCAAGACCGAAAAGCTCCTGGACACGAACTGCGATCACCGGCTCTTCGGCGTCATAGCGAATCGGAATATTCGATCCGGTCGGCACTTCGAAATGCGTCGGCGCAAGCTGGTCGACACTACGCTGCAGATCGAAGGGTACAAGGCTCATCAGACCGTTCTTCAACACGTGCCCGGGAATGCGGTCAAGTTGCGCTTCGCCCGTCAGGAAGGGCAGCAGCCAATCGTCCAGCCTTTCGATGAGATGGTCGCTATCCATCGAAGGCCACGGATCACCAAGGCCGCGATGAAGCCAGCCAAGGCGACGACGCAGAATATCGGTTTCCTTGCCCCATGGCAGAATATCGAGGCCATGTTCACGCACGGCGGCAATCACGCCTTCGTCGGCGGCAGCTCCCGAAGGAGCGGCGAGCGGCTTTTCGGAGAGAGCTATCGCACCAATGCGCACAGCCTCACGAGCCCGCAGGGCGTTCTTTTCCGCGTCATAGACGACCTGTCGTCCACTTTCGATCCTGTTACCAAGGGCTGCGCGGATTTCGGTTTCCGAAACTTCCGCGGCAGAAAGAATGCGGGCGCGGCCCGCTCTTCCAGACATATCGGCAACCACAAGCCATGGCGCCCTGCTGAGGCTGATAGCGGGATCGACCTCGCCGCCACGTCCATTGGCCAGAAGAAACTGCCCCATCTGCCCGCGAGCCTTGGCTATGCGGTCCGGATAAGCATCAATGAGCATACGACCTACGCTTGAGCCTGCCACCTCACCCTTGTTTGGGACATTTGCTGCAAGCCGCCGTGCCAGCCCTTTTGCACGCTGTGCACGATCTGATCGGTCATTGCGGAACCGCGACATGCGCGTATCAAGGTCGGTTTCATTGCCGCCAAGGCCGCGTTCGGTCAACAAAACAGCGAGTTCAGCAGCCTTTTGCACCTCGCCGCGCTTGCCAGCTTCTGCAACCATATGTGCCAGACGTGCAGGCAGGGCCAAAGAGCGCATGGCTTCACCGTCGGGCGTCAATCGTCCCGCTTCATCCAGCGCACCGAGCCGCATAAGCAGCGCCTTGGCTTCTTTGAGCGCAGGTGCCGGCGGTTTGTCGAGCAGCGATAATATTGCCGGATCGGTCACACCCCACGCAGCCGCATCCAGCACAAGGCCCGACAAATCAGCTTCGAGAATTTCCGGTGGTGAAAAAGCGGGGAGCGACGCCGTCTGCCCCTGATGCCAGAGGCGAATGGCAATGCCCGGTTCTGTACGACCCGCACGGCCAGCACGTTGATCGGCACTTGCACGCGAAGTCCGCACGGTTTCAAGCCGGGTGAGGCCCGTGGCCGGTTCATATTTCGGCTGGCGTGCAAGGCCTGAATCGATCACCACGCGTACGCCATCAATGGTGATAGAGGTTTCTGCAATCGAAGTCGCCAGCACCACCTTGCGGTGGCCTGTCGGTAGAGGCTTGATCGCCGCATCCTGATCGCGGCCTTCCATTGCACCGTAAAGCGGTGCCAGAATGATATTGGCAGGCAGTAATTTTTCCAGAATGCCTGCCGTGCGCTCAATCTCGCCCTGCCCCGGCAGGAAGGCGAGGATACTGCCGGTTTCATTTGCCAGCGCATCACGGATCGTACGCACCATCGCGTCCTCGACCCGTTCATCCGCTTTGCGATCGCGATAGCGAATATCGACGGGATAAGCGCGCCCCTCACTTTCGATCACCGGCGCATCGCCCAACAGTTGAGCCACGCGAGCGCCATCCAGTGTTGCCGACATGACAATAATTTTGAGGTCGTCACGCAAGGCTGCCTGCACATCCAGCGCCAGCGCCAGTCCAAAATCCGCATCGAGACTGCGTTCATGGAACTCATCAAACAGGACTGCGGCGACACCCTTGAGGTCTGGATCGTCCAGGATCATGCGCGCAAAGACGCCCTCAGTAACGACGAGGATCTTGGTTTTCCCTGATACCTTGCTTTCAAGGCGCATCCGGTAGCCGACCGTTTCACCCGGTTCCTCGCCCAGGAGCTGCGCCATGCGGCGAGCAGCTGCACGTGCCGCCAGACGACGCGGTTCAAGCAGCACGATCGTGCCATCCTTGCGCCAGTCCGCGTTCAGCATATGAATAGGTACCAGTGTCGTCTTGCCCGCACCGGGCGGCGCGACAAGGACTGCGCTCGCATGATGCGCCAATGCCTCATCCAGCTGAGGCAGAATTCGTGTCACAGGAAGGTCGGGCAGGCTCGTCAAAATAATTTCCGTCAGATAAGGCTTCCGCTTTCGTGCTTATCACACAGGGAACGCACATGATCCATATTCGAAAATCGAACAGGGCCGATGCGCCCGCGTTGACTGAAATCTGGCGCGCCAGCGTTCTCGCTACGCATGACTTCCTGAGCCGCGATGATTTTCTGGAAATCGAAAAGCTGGTGGCCGAGCAATATCTGCCGAACGTCGAAGTCTGGCTTATTGAAGACGCTGGCAAGCCGGTCGGCTTCATGGGCATGAGCGAGCATCATATCGACAGCCTGTTCATCGCACCTGATCAGCGCGGCAAAGGCATCGGCAAACAGATGATAGCGCATGCAAAAACGCTCGGCAGTCCGCTGACAGTCGATGTGAACGAGCAGAACCTGCAGGGTGTCGGCTTTTACCGGCATATGGGGTTTGTCGAAACCGGGCATTCGGAGACAGACGACCAGGGACGCCCCTATCCACTCCTGCATCTGCGGCTGGCGACCAACAATTGACATACTCCCCTAGAGTATATAGATTTCGCTGATATCGGGAGTTTCCATGCCGCATTCACCGGAAGACAAGAAGCGCGCCTTGACTCGCCTGCGCCGCATTCGCGGACAGGCCGAAGCGCTGGAGCGCGCGGTGGAGGCTGGCACAGAATGCGCGGCATTGTTGCAGCAGATTGCAGCACTGCGCGGTGCAGCCAACGGGTTGATGGCGGAAGTGCTGGAAAGTCACTTCCGTGAGACATTTGGACAGGAAACCAAAGCTGATCCCGATACACAAATCGACGAAATCATGCGGATTCTACGCACCTACCTCAAATGAGTGCGTTGCTCTAAGATAGACTGAAAGGGAGAAACATCGTCATGAAATCACGCGCAGCCGTTGCGTGGGAGGCGAAAAAGCCGCTCACCATCGAAACAGTCGAGATTGGCGGTCCACGGGCTGGCGAAGTGCTGGTCGAAATCATGGCGACGGGCGTTTGCCATACAGATGCCTACACCCTTTCGGGTCTCGATTCCGAAGGCAAATTCCCGGCGATCCTTGGCCATGAAGGCGCGGGCATTGTTCGCGAAGTGGGCGCAGGCGTGACCTCGGTCAAGCCGGGCGATCATGTGATCCCGCTTTACACGCCGGAATGCCGCCAGTGCAAAACTTGCCTGTCGCAGCGCTCGAACCTCTGCACCTCGATCCGCGCTACGCAAGGTCAGGGCCTGATGCCGGACAAGACCACGCGCTTTTCCTGCGATGGCGGCGAAGTGTTTCATTATATGGGCTGCTCGACCTTCTCGAACTTCACCGTTCTGCCGGAAATCGCGGTTGCCAAGGTGCGTGAAGACGCGCCATTCGACAAGATTTGCTATATCGGCTGCGGCGTGACCACGGGTATTGGTGCAGTGATTTATACCGCCAAGGTTCGTCCGGGTTCCAATGTCGTAGTGTTCGGTCTTGGCGGCATTGGCCTCAATGTCATTCAGGGCGCGCGCATGGTCGGCGCCGACAAGATCATCGGCGTGGACATCAATCCATCCAAGGTCGAGATGGCGAAGAAGTTCGGCATGACCGACTTCATCAATCCGCGCGAAGTCGGCAATGACAAGGTGGTGCAGGCCATTCAGGACCTGACCGATGGCGGCGCGGATTATTCGTTCGACGCTACCGGCAATACCGACGTCATGCGTCAGGCGCTGGAATGCTGCCATCGCGGCTGGGGTGAATCGATCATCATCGGTGTGGCAGAAGCGGGCAAGGAAATTGCCACGCGTCCGTTCCAGCTGGTCACAGGCCGCGTCTGGAAAGGCACCGCATTCGGCGGCGCACGCGGTCGCACGGATGTTCCGAAAATCGTCGATTGGTACATGGACGGCAAGATCAACATCGACGATCTGATCACCCACACCATGCCGCTCGATGAAATCAACACGGCCTTCGACCTGATGCATGAAGGCAAGTCCATCCGTTCGGTGATTGTCTACTGATGAGTGAAAAGCTTCTCGTTTCCCAATGGGATGAACTCGACAATCTGAGCCCGCGCGCGCTTTATGCGATGCTGAAGCTGCGCGTGGACGTTTTCGTGGTGGAGCAGAAATGCCCTTACCCGGAAATCGACGGCAAGGATTTCGAGGCGTTTCACCTGCGCATTCTCGACGGCGAGGAACTTGCAGCATCGCTGCGAGTTCTGCCACCGGAACAGGCTGGCAAGCCGGTGAAAATCGGGCGCGTCGTCGTGGCGCCGGATTATCGTGGTTACAAGCTTGGTCAGCGCCTAATGAAAGAGGCAATCGATTTCGCTCATGCCCGTTTTCCGGGCATAGCGATCGAACTTGGCGGACAGAGCCATTTGCAGAAATTCTACGGGTCGTTCGGCTTTGTCGCGATTTCGGAAGAATATCTCGAAGACGGCATTCCGCATGTCGATATGCGATTGGAACCAAGAGAAAAGGTCGCCTGATGTTTCTGCTGCGCCGCCATATGTCGTTCTATCTTGGTGCTCTTGGCGGCGTAGCAACATTTATCATTGCCTGGCTTTTCAAAAGTCCTCTTGCTCCGGTCATCGGCGCAAACTGCTTTTTCGTACTCTATCTGGGGCTGGCGGCATCTGCCCTGCCAAAGCTCACGACAAGCTTTTTGAAAAAGCACGCTGCAAGCGCCGACGAACCTATCTGGATCATTTTTCTGGTGACTTTTGCGACCGTTCTCGTGGCAATCGTCTCGCTGTTCATTCTCATCAACGGCGAGAAAAAGGCCGATACATTTTCACTGGTGATGACACTCGCGTCCGTGCCCCTCGGCTGGTTCACCATTCATATGATGACGGCGATCCATTATGCGCATATGTATTGGCAACCAGGTGAGCCGGCTGGCGACGATACCAGCCATGCCAGCCGTTATCGTGGCGGCTTCGAATTCCCCGGTACACCAGAACCATCCGGCTGGGATTTTGCCTATTTCGCCTATGTCATCGGCATGACGGCACAAACCTCCGATACGAGTGTGACGACGCCTGCCATGCGCAAGGTCACGCTGCTGCACAGCATCGTCTCCTTCTTTTTCAATACCGTGCTGGTCGCCGCTTCTGTCAATGTTGCGGTGGTGCTCGGAAGCTGAACAAAACTGGAAATTTTCTATGAAAACGATTTCGACTGCAAAGTGCTTTGACGGAACGCAAGGCGTCTATCGCCACAAAAGCGAGACGAACCAGTGCGACATGACCTTTGCCGTCTTCCTGCCGCCGCAAGCAAAAGACGGTCCGGTGCCTGTACTCTGGTATCTTTCCGGCCTTACCTGCACGCATCAGAATGTCATGGACAAAGGCGAATATCGGCAAATGGCCGCAGAGCTGGGAATTGCCGTCATTTGCCCAGATACAAGCCCGCGCGGCGATGACATTCCGGATGAGCCGGACAACTGGCAGTTCGGCAAAGGTGCTGGTTTCTACGTCAATGCCACGCAGGAGCCATTTGCCAAAAACTATCAGATGTATAGCTATATCACGAAGGAATTGACCGATCTGGTGGGACGCGAGTTCCCGCTCGATATGTCGCGACAGGCGATCACCGGCCATTCCATGGGCGGACATGGCGCTTTAACAATTGCGCTCAAGAATCCGGATCGCTTCAAGTCAGCATCCGCCTTTGCACCCATCGTCCAATCTTCTACTGCAGACTGGTCCAGACCGGCACTGGAAAAATATCTCGGACCGGAAGAACGGGCTTGGCGCGCCTATGACGCCACGCTGCTCATCGAAGACGGCTATCGGTTCCCGGAATTTCTGGTCGATCAGGGTACCGCAGACGGTTTTCTTGATGATGGCTTGCGTCCGTGGCTTCTGGAAGAGGCTTGCAAGAAGGCTGGCATTCCTCTCACGCTCAATATGCGTGAAGGCTATGACCATTCATATTTCTTCATCTCGACCTTCATGGATGATCATCTGAAATGGCACGCTGAACGCCTTAAGAGCTAATCAGCGCTTCATCACTTTCATCGGTAGACCACCTTGCGGCTGAGTAGTGAGCTTCTGCACGGGCCATGGCTTCGTCGTTTCCAGCACCTCGAAACGACGACCGTCGAGCAGGATGGCGAGTGCAATCACAGCCTCCTGCAAGGCAAAGCTTGCGCCGATACAGACGCGCGGGCCTGCCCCGAAGGGCAAATATTGAAAGCGGTCGAGCTTGTCGCGGTTTTCGGGCCAGAAGCGTTCAGGCATGAAAGCGTCCGGCTGATCCCAGTAGAGCCTATGACGATGAATGACCCATGGCATAACCAGCACGGTCGCGCCCTTCGGGATTTTCAAGTCATCGTATGTATCGTCGGTCGCCGCCTCGCGATTGATCGACGGCGCTGGCGGATATAGCCGCATAGCCTCCTCGAAGGCCGCACGTGCGAAAGGCAGCGATGCCAGCCATTCCTGCGGCGGCAGATCACGTCCGCCTTTTGCAAAAAAGCCGTCGATTTCCAATTCGATGAGTTCGCGCTCTTGCGGTGCCTTGGCGAGCAGATAAAGCGTCCAGCCAAGCGCTCGGGCGGTTGTCTCGTGACCGGCGCCAATGAAGGTGATGATGTTGTCCTCGATCTCGGAGCGGCTCAGGCCGTCTGGTCCTTCGGCCCGCAACAGCAGGGTAAGGAAGTCGCTCGGCACGTCTTCTTGCCTGTCCATGCGCGTTTTACGCAGCTCGATGGTGTTTGAGACCAGCTCACGAAAGAAGCCAAGCGATTGCTGTCCACGCAGACGTGTGAGACGCGGCAACCAGTCGGGCAGTCCCAGAAGGTCGAACGGATCGACCCGCCCCATGGTCTCGAACAGCTTGTCGATCTGATGTGCGAAATCGTTTGGATCGCCTGCGATCTCGCCGGAAAACAGCGTCTCCGCCAGAATATCATAGGTCAGGAGCGTCATGTCATGGGCGACATCGGTAATCGTACCGGGGGTCTTGTATCGCTCAACGAACTGCAGCGACCGGTCGCGCATGGCCTCGGCAAAACCACCGATATGACGCGGCGTGAAAACCGGCGCCATGGCTTTTCGCGACCGCTTCCACACCTGGCCTTCAGCCGTCAGCAGGCCATCGCGCAACAAGGGGCGTAGTACGCGCTGACGAATGGCGGACATGGGATAATTGGCTGCATTGTCGACCAGCACATGGCGGATCAGCCCCGGATCATTGGCGATGATGGTTTTCATGCCGAACCAGCTGACGGAAATCCACCGCTCGTTATAAGAAGGCTCACCCCAAAGCTCGAGCGGGTTCTTGTAGACGACCCGCATCATCTCGAAACGCCCCACCGGCTTTTCGCGCGGGCGCGGTGCGGGCGGCACAAATGGAACCGGTCTTTCGCTCATGACGTTCGCAATTTCCATCAAGCGTTCCTTTCGTCATAAAACAGGTCGAGAACGCCCCCGTCAAACCCGATATAAGCGTCAATTGTGGCGGTTCCAGAAGCCAAGCGGCACCGGTACTGTTCTCATATGAACCAACTGCCGGAATCCCCGGCAAATTTACCGCCAAAATTTGGAAAAAAAGCCTTTAGCACCTATATTAAAGCCATGTTTGTCGCGTGATTCGACATATCTTTGAAGCTGCATTCGCAGCGCGTTTTTCGAAAGATTTTCATGAGCGAGATGCCCGAGATGAATTCCGAAGCCCCCGCCGAGTATGGCGCGGATTCCATTCGTGTTCTGAAAGGCCTGGATGCTGTTCGCAAGCGTCCCGGCATGTATATCGGTGACACGGATGACGGCTCCGGCCTGCATCATATGGTCTACGAGGTCGTGGACAATGCGATCGACGAAGCGCTGGCAGGACATGCCACGCTTGTCACCGTCGCCCTCAACCCGGACGGCTCCTGCACCGTGACCGATAATGGTCGTGGCATTCCGACCGACATCCATAAGGAAGAAGGCGTTTCAGCGGCCGAGGTCATCATGACCCAGCTTCACGCCGGTGGTAAGTTCGACCAGAATTCCTACAAGGTTTCCGGTGGTCTGCACGGAGTTGGCGTTTCGGTTGTGAACGCGCTGTCGATCTGGCTGAAGCTGAAGATCCGTCGTGCCGGCAAGATTCATGAGATGAGCTTTACCCATGGCGTGGCCGATGCCCCGCTCGTGGTAACCGGTGATGCCGGTGCGGAGACGGGTACGGAAGTCAGCTTCCTGCCCTCGCCCGATACCTTCAGCATGGTCGAATTCGATTTCGATACGCTGGAGCGCCGCCTGCGCGAACTCGCCTTCCTCAATTCCGGCGTTCGCATCAAGCTCACCGACCGCCGTCATGCGGACGTGGTGGAGCATGAGTTGCACTATGACGGCGGGCTTGTGGAGTTCGTGAAATATATCGACCAGAGCAAGAAATCGCTTCTGGACGAGCCGATTTATATCCGCAGTGAAAAAGACGGCATGACGGTTGAAGTCGCCATGTGGTGGAACGATTCCTACCACGAGAAGGTGCTGTGCTTCACCAACAACATCCCGCAGCGCGATGGCGGCACGCATCTGGCCGGTTTTCGCGGCGCGCTGACCCGTCAGGTGACGGGCTATGCCGATGCTTCGGGCATGACCAAAAAGGAAAAGGTGACGCTGACCGGCGATGACTGCCGCGAAGGCCTGACCGCTGTTCTCTCGGTCAAGGTTCCTGATCCGAAGTTCTCGTCGCAGACCAAGGACAAGCTGGTTTCCTCGGAAGTTCGCCCGGTTGTGGAAAGCCTCGTCAACGAAGCGCTTTCGACCTGGCTGGAAGAGCATCCGGCTGGCGGCAAGATTGTAGTCGAAAAGGTCATTCAGGCCGCTGCCGCCCGCGAAGCAGCCCGCAAGGCCCGCGACATCACCCGCAAGAGCAATCTGAGCGTGACGTCCCTGCCCGGCAAGCTCGCCGACTGTCAGGAGCGCGATCCGGCCAAGTCTGAAATCTTCATCGTCGAGGGTGACTCGGCAGGTGGTTCCGCCAAGAGCGGTCGTTCGCGCCAGAACCAGGCCATCCTGCCGCTGCGCGGAAAGATCCTCAATGTGGAACGCGTCCGCTTCGACCGCATGATCTCGTCCGATCAGGTTGGCACGCTGATTACTGCGCTCGGCACATCAATCGGCAAGGATGAAACGCACGGTTTCAACCCGGACAAGCTGCGCTATCACAAGATCATCATCATGACCGATGCTGACGTCGACGGCGCGCATATTCGTACATTGCTGCTGACCTTCTTCTTCCGGCAGATGCCGGAACTGATCGAGCGCGGCCATATCTATATCGCCCAGCCGCCGCTCTATAAGGTCTCGCGTGGCAAGTCCTCGCAATACATCAAGAACGAGGCCGCCTTCGAAGACTTCCTCATTGAGACGGGTCTTGAAGAAGCCACGCTGGAAATGGCAAGCGGCGAAGTTCGCGCCGGGACTGACTTGCGTTCGGTGGTGGAAGATGCACGCACCATGCGTCAGCTTCTGGCGGGTCTTCACACGCGCTATGACCGTCGCGTGGTGGAGCAGGCTGCCATCGCAGGGCTCCTGCATCCGGATGCATCAAGGGACAATGCAACCGCACAGCGTTCCGCCGATACCGTTGCAAAGCGTCTCGACATGATCTCGGAAGAAACCGAACGTGGTTGGGAAGCACATGTGACGGAAGATGGCGGTTATCGCTTTGAGCGCATGGTGCGCGGCGTGAAGGACATTGCCATTCTCGACATGGCATTGCTCGGTTCTGCCGATGCCCGTCAGATCGACCGCGTGGCTTCGCGTCTGTCAGAGGTCTTTGCCGAGCCACCTGTGCTGCGCCGCAAGGACAAGGTGGAGACACTTTCCGGCCCGATGGGCCTGCTCGACGCAATCTTTGCGACGGGCCGCAAGGGCCTGACCCTGCAGCGCTACAAAGGCTTGGGCGAAATGAACGCCGAACAGCTTTGGGAAACCACGCTCGATCCGAACGTGCGTTCGCTGCTGCAGGTCAAGGTGACGGATGCGACCGATGCTGATTCACTCTTTTCGCGCTTGATGGGCGATGACGTGGAACCGCGGCGCGAGTTCATTCAGGAAAACGCGCTGAGCGTTGCCAATCTCGACGTTTAAAAAACACAAACCCCGAAAAGCCGGAAAGCTTCTCGGGGTTTTATAATACCCAAAGAAAAGCCCGCTATTTAGCGGGCTTTTCTTTTATCGTGGTTATTTACTCGCCGCGACGCTTCTTGCTGTAACCGCCGCCTTCAGGCTTTTTACCGCCCTTTTTGAAACCATCTTTCTTGAAGTCGTCTCCACGGGAGAAATCACGTGGCTTGTCCCACTTGTCGCCTTTCGAGCGGTCGCCTTTATAGCCGTCGCTCTTGTAGCCATCCCGGAAGCCGCCTTCCTTGGACTTGTCGCCGCGTGGTTTGAAACCGCCCTTGCCTTCGCGCGGAGCAGCGTCACCGCCTGCACCTGCAACGGCAGTGCGGATCACAAGACCTTTTTCGCCGGTGCCGCGTTCTTCGACCGAACGGCGGAACTCATCGGCTTTGGAGGCAGTGATTTCAAAGCGGGTTTCATTGTCGAAAATCTTGATCGAACCGACATCGCGCTTGGAAACATCGCCCGCCTTGCAGATGAGCGGAAGCAGCCATTTCGGATCGGCGCGATGCTTGCGACCAGCAGAAACCGAGAACCACACGCCATCGAAAGAAGCATTGCGGTCGAAACGTTCGCCCGGTTCGCCACGCTCACGACGCTCGCCGCGTTCGAAACGATCACCGCGATCAGAACGTTCGCCTTTTTCAAAACGGTCTCTGGGTTTCTTGCCGCCAACCGGATGCACCGGCGCATCGGAAACTTCTTCCGCCGCCGGATAGGAGGCCACTTCGCGGTTGAGGAAAGCAGCGGCAATCTGTTCCGGCGTATAACGCTCGGTCAGCGCCTTCAGGAGATCCTGATATTCTTCTTCAACCGGCTGGTTGAAGACTTCCGCATTCAAAATACGCTCATTGGTCTTGGCCTGAACAGCAGCGATGCTTGGTGCCGGAACCGTCTGCGCATCGAGCTTCGCCATATGCAGAAGGCGCTCTGCAGTGCGGCGACGCGAGAACGGCACAACCAGCACACAGGTGCCCTTGCGACCGGCGCGACCCGTACGCCCCGAACGATGCAGCATCGTCTCGGGATTGTTCGGAAGATCGGCATGAATGACGAGGTCGAGATTGGGCAGATCGATGCCGCGCGCGGCAACGTCGGTTGCCACGCAGACGCGGGCACGACCGTCGCGCATTGCCTGCAAGGCGTTGTTGCGTTCGGCCTGGCTCAGTTCGCCCGACAGCGCAACCACGGCAAAGCCGCGATTGGAGAGCCGGCTTGCCATATGCTTCACCGCTTCGCGGGTCGAGCAGAAAATGATCGAGTTCTGTGAATCGTAATAGAGCAGCGTATTGATGATCGCGTGGTCGCGCTCATGCGGCGGCACCGGCATGGCGACATAGTCGATATCGGCGTGCTGGCTGGTTTCGCTCTGGACGGTGAGACGAAGCGCGTCGTTCTGGAAGCGCTTGGCAAGCTGGGCAATCGGCTTCGGCACGGTTGCCGAGAACATCAGCGTGCGGCGGTCTTTCGGCGCTTCGCCAAGGATGAATTCGAGGTCCTCGCGAAAGCCCATGTCGAGCATTTCGTCAGCTTCATCGAGAACGACGGCACGCAGTTCCGACATGTCGAGAGCATCACGGGTGATATGGTCGCGCAGACGTCCCGGCGTACCGACAACGATGTGGGCGCCACGTTCCAGCGCACGACGCTCGGTGCGGATATCCATACCGCCAACGCAGGATGCAATGCGCGCACCGGTATCGGCATAGAGCCATTCCAGCTCACGACGAACCTGAAGCGCCAGTTCGCGCGTCGGCGCGATAATCATGGCAAGCGGCGCACCGGCATCGCTGAAACGCAGTTCGCCTTCGAGGATGGTGTTAGCCATGGCAAGGCCGAAAGCAACCGTCTTGCCCGATCCGGTCTGTGCGGAAACGAGAAGATCGGCATCGAGCGTTTCGGGTGCCAGAACGGCATTTTGAACGGCGGTGAGTGTATTATAACCGCGAGCGGCTAATGCTCCGGACAGAGCCGGAGCGATGGTTTCGGGCAAAGACATGAACCACTTTCACGAAAAAAGCTTCTCAAGCCGTATACCCATTGGCCGTGAACCCACTTGTCCACGACTCCCCTGACGACCACCGAAGCAACAGAATTGATGCTTCCCTATAGGGTTGGACCGCTCAGGTCAACCGGCCAAACCTCAGAGCGCAATTCGATCCGATTGAATCGTACCGCCGCTCTGGTCCTTTTTGACGCGCATTTGGCCCGAAAACCGCTTCACACTTTTCGGAATGCGCTCTAATGCGCCTCATCCCAGTTATGCGCTGCACGCGCATCAACATGCAGCGGCACCGCAAGCGAGACGGCAGGCATCGCCGCATTTTCCATAATGTGACGAACGACCGGTATGGTCTTTTCGACTTCATTATCAGGCACTTCGAAGATCAGTTCATCGTGCACTTGCAACAACATGCGCGCGGCAAGATTTTGCTCCGCCAGCGCATCTTCCATGCGGATCATGGCGCGGCGGATAATGTCGGCGGCGGAACCCTGTATCGGCGCATTGATGGCCGCGCGCTCATTGAACGCACGAACCTGCGGGTTGGATGCCCTGATATCGGGATAATGCGCACGACGCCCGAAAATCGTTTCGACATAGCCATTCTCGCGCGCGAAAGCTTTGGTCGCCTCCATGTAGTCCTTGATGCCGGGGAAGCGCTCGAAATAGGTGCGGATATATTGCCCTGCTTCTTCGCGCGGAATCGACAACTGGTTGGCAAGGCCGAATGCGGAAATGCCGTAGATGATGCCGAAATTGATCGCCTTGGCACGGCGGCGCACTTCCGACGGCATACCTTCCACCGGCACGCCGAACATTTCGGATGCCGTCATGGCGTGAATGTCTATGCCGTCGGCAAAGGCCTGCTTCAGTTGCGCGATATCGGCCACATGGGCCAGCACGCGCAGTTCGATCTGGCTGTAATCGGCAGAAACCAGCTTGTTGCCGGGTTCGGCGATGAAGGCCGTCCTGATCTTGCGGCCTTCGGCTGTGCGAACCGGAATATTTTGCAGGTTCGGGTCGGATGACGAAAGACGTCCGGTTGAAGTGGACGCCATCGCATAGGACGTATGAACGCGCTTTGTCTCCGGGTTGATGAACCCCGGTAGCGCATCGGTATAGGTGGATTTGAGCTTGGTGAGCTGACGCCAGTCGACGATCTTGCGCGGCAGCGGATGGCCTTCGGCAGCGAGGTCTTCCAGCACCTGCGCAGACGTGGACCATTGACCGGTCTTGGTCTTCGACGCGCCCGACAAGCTCATCTTGCCAAACAGAATATCGCCAAGCTGCTTGGGCGAACCGATATTGAATCTTTCGCCTGCCAGTTCGTAAATCTCGTCTTCATAGGCAGCGGCAGCCTGCGCCAGATCGCCAGAAAGACGCGACAGTACCTGGCGGTCAACGGCAATGCCGCGTTCTTCCATGCACGCCAGAACATCGACCAGCGGACGTTCCAGACGTTCATAGACCGACATCAGCCCTTCAGCTGCAAGACGCGGTTTCAGAACTTGCCACAGGCGCAAGGTCACATCGGCGTCTTCTGCCGCATAAGCCGTGGCACGGTCGAGATCGACCATGTCGAAGCTGACAGCGCTCTTGCCGCTTCCCGCCACATCCTTATAGGGAATTGGCGTATGACCGAGCCAGCGCTCGGACAACGGGTCCATGCCATGGCTACCCGTGCCAGCATCAAGTACATAGGAAATCAGCATCGTATCGTCGAACGAGACTGTATTGATCCCATGGCGGCGCATGACCAGCCAGTCATATTTCATGTTCTGCGCGATCTTGAGAACGGAAGCATCCTCAAGCACGATCTTCAAAGCGGCCAGCGCCTCATCCAGCGGAATTTGTCCTTCGACCATGCCGCCGCCGAGAAGATCACCCGCGCCAGACTTGTGTTGGAGCGGAATATAAGCGGCTCTGCCCGGCGCCAAGGCCAGAGAAAAACCAACCAGCTCCGCCTGCATCGGATCAAGCGACGTCGTTTCCGTATCGAAGGCCAAAACACCGGTTTCAACCGCCTCTGCGAGCCAGAGTTTCAGCGTGGCGATATCGCGAATGCAGGTATAAGCGCTCGTATCGATTGTCTGTGCGGCTGCTTCTGTCGCCCGCTTTTCTGCGAGCGCCTTCGGCGTGTAGCCCTGATCCGAGGCAGCGACAGCGGATGTCGGTTGCGACGCAGCATTATCAGCCTTGGCGGGAACATCGACATCGGGACCATGGGCGTCCGCGCCCCAGTCTGTCTCCACATGGCACGGCTCGACAGCCGATGCGTCGGTGTCAGTCGCTTCGGCCACCCGGCGAGTGAGCGAAGTGAATTCCATAGCCTTCAGGAAGCCGATCAGCTTCGGGCCGTTCTGCGGCTCCAGCACCAGACTGTCCAGATCGACATCCAGCGGCACGTCGGTCTTGAGTGTAACCAGCTCGCGCGAAATCTTCGTCTGGTCGGCAAACGCCAGAATGTTCTCGCGACGCTTGTTCTGCTTGATTTCGGAAGCGCGGGCCAGAAGCGTATCGAGATCGCCGAATTCTTCCAGCAATTGCGCCGCCGTCTTCGGCCCGATGCCGGGAATGCCGGGAACATTGTCGGTGCTGTCGCCGGTCAGCGATTGCAGGTCGATCATCTTTTCCGGCGGAACGCCCCATTTCTCGATCACTTCCGGGATCGAAATCTGCTTGTCCTTCATGCTGTCATACATCGATACGCTTGGCGTCACGAGCTGCATGAGATCCTTGTCGGACGAAACGATGGTGACATCGCCGCCAGCCTGCTCGGCAATACGGGCATAGGTCGCGATCAGGTCGTCAGCCTCGAAACCTTCCTTCTCGATGCAGGGCAGATTGAACGCGCGCGTTGCCTGACGGATGAGGCCGAACTGAGGAATGAGATCTTCCGGCGGCGCGGTGCGATTGGCCTTGTATTCAGGATAGATTTCATTGCGGAACGTCTTCGACGAATAATCGAAGATGACCGCAAAATGGGTCGGCACCACGCCCACATCGGTGTTGCGCGCATCTTTCAAGAGCTTCCATAGCATGTTGCAGAAGCCCGAGACGGCGCCGACCGGCAGACCATCCGTCTTGCGGGTCAGCGGTGGCAGGGCATGATAGGCGCGGAAAATATAGCCCGAGCCGTCAACGAGAAAGAGATGATCGCCTTTTTTCATAAGCTAGAATTAGAGGAAATGACGCCTAAAGAAAACCACTCCCGTGTCAGGAGAAACATCCGTCCACGTGAAAGAAAACCCATCACGTCGCGGTAACACGTTTGTTACAGATTTGTAATCTTCCGTGCCCTTGAATAGCCACAGTTGAAAGGCCAAATCTCAGTCATCGACAGTTCGTCGGTCGCCGGTTTTCTGACCCGTCCCCCGTTGGATGCCGGATGCTAGCGGTAGCCTCATTCCCCTCTCCGGGCTACCGCTTTGAGTGTAGTGACATGGCCGTTGCGGTACCCCCTCACCGTAACGGCCAATTCATTTTATCGAGGCTCTTCTTTCTTCCAAACCGGGTTTCATCCTGACGACGCTGGTTGTAGTGTGCCGCCAGTTTACGTTACGACTCGTCAGGAAATTTCCATGTCCCAGCAATCGTCTGCGCAATCGCTCGACAAAGTACTCAGCCACCTCGACGCCAATCTCGATCAGAGCCTCGATCGCCTGTTCGATCTTTTGCGGATCAAGTCGATTTCGACCGACCCGGCCTACAAGGCCGATTGCCGCAAGGCTGCGGAATGGCTCGTCGAAGATTTGAAGACAATCGGTTTCGATGCCAGTGTGCGCGACACGCCCGGCCACCCGATGGTGGTTGCCCATCATGAAGGCGCGACACCGGATGCGCCGCACGTGCTGTTCTATGGTCACTATGACGTGCAGCCGGTCGATCCGCTAAATCTTTGGGAAAACGATCCTTTCGATCCGGCTATCAAGGACGTGGGTAATGGCCGCAAGATACTGACCGGTCGCGGCACGTCCGACGACAAGGGCCAGCTCATGACCTTTGTGGAAGCCTGCCGCGCCTACAAGGCGATCAATGGCAATCTGCCAGTCAAGGTGACACTCCTGTTTGAAGGTGAAGAGGAATCCGGCTCGCCATCACTGAAGCCGTTCCTCGACGCCAACAAGCAAGAGCTGAAGGCCGATGTGGCACTCGTCTGCGACACGGCCATGTGGGACGCAGAAACACCTGCCATCAGCGTGGGCTTGCGCGGTCTCGTCGGCGAGGAGATCGTCATCAAGGCAGCCGATCGCGATCTCCATTCCGGCTTCTTCGGTGGCGCCGCGGCAAACCCGATCCACATCCTGACAAAAATTCTGGCCGACCTGCACGACGAAACCGGACGTGTGACAGTTCCCGATTTCTATGAGGGCGTCGAAGAAACACCGACGCAGATTCTGAAGTCATGGGAAAGCCTTGGCCGCACGGCTGAAAACTTCCTCGGTCCGATCGGTCTGTCCATTCCATCCGGCGAAAAAGGCCGCAGCGTTCTGGAACTGACATGGGCGCGCCCGACCGCTGAAGTCAACGGCATCACCGGCGGCTATACCGGCGAAGGTTTCAAGACCGTCATTGCAGCGGAAGCTTCCGCCAAGGTTTCGTTCCGTCTTGTCCACAAGCAGGACCCGGTCAAAATCCGCGAAGCCTTCCGCACATTCGTCAAGGAACGTCTGCCAGCCGATTGTTCGGTCGAGTTCCATCCGCATGGTGGCTCGCCAGCCATCCAGCTACCCTACGATTCACCGCTTGTTTCCAAGGCCAAGAATGCGCTTTCCGACGAATGGCCGAAGCCAGCCGTGTTGATCGCCATGGGCGGCTCGATCCCGATTGTCGGCGACTTCGACAAGTTCCTCGGCATGGAATCGCTGCTCGTGGGCTTTGGCCTCGAAGATGACCGCATCCATTCGCCCAATGAAAAATACGAGCTGAACTCCTTCCACAAGGGACAACGCTCTTGGGCACGTATTATGGCGGCAATCGCCGCGAAGTAAGGATAACTGAATGACCATCCGTTTTCACAAGAACGATCTGCCGAACCTCGACAACTATCAGGTCGATGCGGTCGCCATCGACACCGAAACGCTGGGCCTGAACCCGCATCGCGACCGGCTTTGCGTGGTGCAAATTTCGCCCGGTGACGGCACGGCAGACGTGATTCAGATTGAAGCCGGTCAGAAGAAGGCCCCCAATCTGGTCAAGCTTCTGAAGGATCGCTCGATCACCAAGATCTTTCATTTTGGCCGCTTCGATCTGGCCGTGCTGGCGCAGGCTTTCGGCACCATGCCGCAACCTGTGTTCTGCACCAAGATCGCATCGAAGCTGACCCGTACCTATACGGACCGCCATGGCCTGAAAGAGCTTTGCAACGAGCTTCTCGACGTTTCGATTTCCAAGCAGCAGCAATCATCGGACTGGGCAGCGGAAACACTGTCGGCTGCGCAGCTCGAATATGCGGCTTCCGACGTGCTCTATCTGCATCGTCTGAAAGCCGTGCTCGAACAGCGGCTGGAACGCGATGGCCGTGCGAAACAGGCCGAAGCCTGCTTCAAGTTCCTGCCAACGCGCTCGGAACTCGATCTGATGGGCTGGCCCGAGGACGACATTTTCGCCCATTCGTGATGAGATCAAACGGCGGCGGTAGCCGCCGTTTTCTTTTGCGGCGCCTGATCGATATAGGCCCAGCCGGGACGGCGGAACAGAAACTGTCCGTAACCGCTCCACTGGATAAAGCCATAAAGAATGACCGGACCGATGACGCCGCTGGCTGTCGTCAGGAGCGAGACTGTACCGATATCGCCAATGCCGAGTTTCAGCAGCGCTGTGCGGGCAATGGCCATCGGCAGGAAGAAAGCCAGATAGACGACAATCGAATGCGCACCGAGCCAGCTCAAGCCTCGATGCAGCCAGTTTCTGGCCGACAGCAGGCTGAGGAGCGAAGATATGGAAATGATTGCCAGCGCACCCACCAGACCCAGGAGAAGTGAAACGACCGGCAGATCGCTGATTGCGCCCCGCCTATCCAGAAGGTCGCTTGCGGGTGATATCAGCGCGGCAAGGCTTTCCGGCACTGGCATGAAGACGAGCTTGTATTCGATCAAGCCCCAGACCAGCAGTCCGGCAACACCGATGAGCGGGCGCTGTCGAAGCCAGTCCGCAGCCCGGAAGATGGCGGGAGCAAAGGCATAGCCCGCATAGAAATAGACGAAACGGGAGCAGAATTCGTCGACCATAATCCAACCCGTATGGATCGGCAGGATTTCGAGAAATGCCAGCGCCGTAAAGGTCACGCCTACCGGCACGTGCTTCAAAAGCCGCGTCGCGATGAAGAAAACAGGCAGGATATAGATGAACCAGAGCGTTCCGAACGGTTCGATGAAAGCCATCAGATAGGCGTTCACCACACCGGAAACTCCGGCTTCGCTGGCAATGCCCGGCGCCTTGAACGTAAACTGGATCGTCAGCCACAGAATATAGAAATAGAGAAAATGCACGACCTTGCGGTCAAGATAGCGCCGCCATGGCCGGTCGATCACAAGACTGAGAAACAAGCCTGATATCATAAAGAAATCCGGCATACGGAAGGGTTTGGCAAAGGCGACCACATAGTGCATCCAGCCCTGGGCGCCGGCTGCTTTCTCCACGCCTAGCGTCGAATGCATCATGACCACGAAGATGATGCAGATACCCTTGGCAATATCGACCCAGTCGACCCGCCCATTCATGCCCTTCGCGTCATGCATTTCCGTTTCCCCCGCAAGTTCTGTCGCTTTCTATAACGCGACAACGGCGGAATTACATCCGGTATAACTTGCGCGTGTCTGCGCCATATTGCGCCTGACGACATCAAGACTCCTCACAGGGTGCTCACGCTAACGTGTACCGCTCTGGCGACATTCCCCTTGATGTGTCTCGTTTGCTACAGACTTTTGACAGCAATCGCTTATATTAGGGACAAATATTGGTTCTGAGACTTTCCTTCAGGAGGTTTATCATGAAGCTCAAGGCCCTTCTTCTTGCATCGACTGTTGCCCTTGTGGCCGCTACAGGCGCAAAGGCTGCCGACGCTGTCATCGAGCAGGAACCAGTTCCGGTTGTGGTTGCACCAACCTTTACCTGGAGCGGTGCTTACATCGGTGGCCAGATCGGCTACGGCTGGGGCAAGTCCGATTTCAGCGGCGACGTCTATAGCTTTGGCAACGTCAAGCCGGATGGCTTCCTCGGCGGCATCTATGCCGGTTACAACTTCGATCTCGGCAACAGCATCGTTCTCGGTATCGACGGCGACGTGACCTACAACGATGTTTCCAAGGACATCGATGTCTACAGCGGCGACCTCGCAGTTGGCGATTTCGAAACCAAGCTTCGCTGGTCCGGCGCCGTTCGCGCACGTGTCGGTTATGCGGTTGATCGCTTCATGCCCTACCTCGCCGGTGGTGTTGCATTCGGCAACATCAAAAACAGCGGCAGCATTGACGGTATCGGCAGCTTCTCCGAAAGCAAGACGCTTACCGGCTGGACTGCAGGCGCCGGCGTTGACTATGCCGCAACCGACAACCTGATCGTTCGCCTCGAATATCGCTACACCGACTATGGCGATAAGGACATTGAGTTTGGCGGCCTGAATGTCAATCAGGACTTCAAGACGAACGAAGTTCGCCTCGGCGTCGCATACAAGTTCTAATTCTGGTTGAAAACATATCTGAAAAGGCTCCGCATCGCGGGGCCTTTTTTTCGTTGGCATAGGCCTGAATTTATTTGGATGAAATTTATTTATAACTAAAATACATAGAACGAAAAACATTCGTAGTTTGCTTTTTAGTAAAGCAAAAATTGAATAATAACAAATTGTATATTAAGTTATTTCTAAACTATATTTATGTTGCCATAATGTTACATACATCATGGCATAGAAATACTATTTGAAAATCCATATCGAACATATTTTATAGGAGTTTTCGATGAAGTTCAGAATTCTACTTGGCGCTTCCCTGCTCGCAGTCGTCGCCAGCACCGGTGCTTATGCAGCCGACGCAATCGTTTCGCAGGAACCTGCCCCAATGGCAGCTCCCGCCTTCTCATGGGGCGGCGCTTATATCGGTGGTGAGATTGGCTGGGGCTGGGGCCGCGCCAAGCTTGACGACAAGTCCACGGATCAGTCCAACGAGTTCAAGCCGAACGGCTTCATCGGTGGCGTCTATGCTGGCTATAACTTCGACATGGGCAACAACGTCATTCTCGGCGTTGACGGCAACTTCGACTACAACGACCTGAAGAAGTCGCACGACTATATTTCGAACAGCAACGCTGTTCAGACTTCAGCTGAAACGAAGCTGCAGTGGTCGGGCGCTGTTCGCGCACGCGCTGGTTATGCCGTTGACCGCTTCATGCCCTACATCGCCGGTGGCGTTGCTTTCGGCGGCGTGAAGAACTCGCTCAATGTCGGCGGCAGCGACTATAACAACGACAAGACCCTGACCGGCTGGACTGTTGGTACCGGCGTTGACTACGCTGCGACCGACAATGTCCTTCTGCGCCTCGAATATCGCTATACCGATTTCGGCAACAAGGATTTCGACCTTGGCAACACCGCGACACGCGGTTCGTTCAAGACCAACGATATCCGCCTCGGTGTTGCTTACAAGTTCTAATACCAAACTCGATGAGTTTGGCTCATCGCGTTTGGTTAAGCCTGTGCGGCGATTGAGCATTTTCAGGGCATGATGCGTTAGCATTTCGTCGCCCTGGGATAAGCACATAATCGGGCTTATAACTGAGAAAAGGCTCCGCCCCCGCGGAGCCTTTTTTGTGTGTGAACGATTTACGTCCCTTTAAACTGCCGCATTTACCCTGCACCGGATTAGGCCCTTATTTGCTTTTGCGGCACAAAATCCCGTAAAGCACGCAGACATTATTCAGAATGACCGGTCCACATCACGATTGGACCGGCAAACGGGTGGGCGGATCCAGGCTGACATGACATCGCGTGACGATAAAAACCGGCGCATCGAACCTTCCTTCGGTGGCGAAGAGAAAAAAGATGACGAGGTTTTTCGCGTCGACGAGGAGGATCGCATGGCACGCTCACAGCAGCGCCGACGCAGGCAATCAGAAGAACCGGAACCACGCGCTTCACGACGTGGCAAGAAGAAGCCGCGTGGCTTTTTCGGCTTTCTGCGCCGCTCGATCTACTGGTGCCTCGTACTTGGCCTCTGGGGCGGTATCGCCTTTGCAGGCATGCTGGTCTATTTCGCGGCCAAGATGCCGCCGACGACGGATTGGGCCATTCCTGATCGTCCACCGAATGTGCGTATCGTTGACGTCAACGGAAACCTGATCGCCAATCGCGGGACTACCGGCGGCGAGGCCGTGGGCTTGCATGAAATGTCGCCCTTTATCCCGAAGGCCGTCATCGCTATCGAGGATCGCCGCTTCTATTCGCATTTCGGCATTGACCCCATCGGCCTTGCCCGCGCAGTAGTAACCAACGTTGTTTCGGGCCGCGCCGTTCAGGGCGGATCAACGCTGACCCAGCAGCTTGCCAAGAACCTGTTTCTTTCTCCCGACCGCACGCTTGAGCGCAAGGTGCAGGAAGTCATGCTCGCGCTCTGGCTTGAGCACAAATACACCAAGGACCAGATTCTCGAGATGTATCTGAACCGGGTCTATCTCGGTTCCGGCGCTTTCGGTGTTGATGCGGCCTCCCGGCGTTATTTCAGCAAGCCCGCCAAGGATGTGAACCTGATGGAAGCGGCAACCCTTGCCGGTCTTCTGAAGGCACCATCGCGCCTGTCGCCTGCCCGCGATCCGGAAGCCGCCGCCGCACGTGCCAAGCTGGTGCTGGGCGCCATGCGCGAGGAAGGCATGATCGATGACAGCCAGATGGCCATCGCCGAAAGCGAACCGATGACGCGTGCGCCATCCTATTGGCAGGGCTCGGAAAACTACGTTGCCGACAAGGTTGTGGCGGAACTACCCGAGCTGATCGGTGAAGCGAAGGAAGACATCACCGTCCAGACCACCATCGATCTGAACCTGCAGCGCGCAGGTGAAGAGGCGATCAAGGACCAGATTTCCCAGAGCGGCACAAAGATGAACGCCAGTCAGGGTGCGCTCGTTTCCATTGACAGTACCGGCGCAGTGCGCGCCATGGTCGGCGGCGTCGATTATGCCACAAGCCAGTTCGACCGTGTCACCGATGCTCACCGCCAACCTGCATCATCCTTCAAGCCCTTCGTCTATCTGACAGCGCTCGAACAGGGGCGGACACCGGACTCGGTACGCAACGATGCTCCGGTTCGTATCGGCAAATGGACGCCGAGCAACGATAACGGCAAATATATGGGACAGGTGACGCTGGCTACCGCCCTTTCTCATTCACTGAATTCCGTTGCCGCGCAGCTCGTGATGGAAGTCGGCCCACAGACCGTGATCGACACGGCCCATCGGCTCGGCGTTCAGTCCAAACTCGAAGCCAATGCCTCGCTGGCACTCGGCACGTCGGAAGTGACCCTGTTGGAACTGACCGATGCCTATGTGCCTTTTGCCAATGGCGGCTATCGCGCGCCGGTCTATTTCATCACCAAGGTGACGGATTCCGACGGCAAGGTTCTTTATCAGAAGGAAGATGGCGTTGGCCCGCGTGTCATCGATGAACGCAATGTCGGCATGATGAACGCCATGCTGCGGCGCACGGTGGAAGACGGGACGGCAAAGCGCGCCGCCTTCGGCTGGCCCGCTGCAGGCAAGACCGGTACCAGCCAGAATTTCCGCGATGCGTGGTTTGTCGGCTATACGGCCAACCTCACAACCGGTGTATGGTTCGGCAATGATGACGGCAAGGGCATGAAGCGCGTGTTCGGTTCGACCCTACCGGTCGCCGCCTGGAAAAACTTCATGAAGGAAGCACATAAGGGCGTGCCGGTTGCCGAGCTTCCCGGCCATTACGATATCCAGAACGTCGTTCCCGGTGGCAGCGACGGCATCGATCCGAATGCGCCTTACGATCCCGGCATGATGCCGCAGGATTCCTATGGCAATCAGCCGATGGCGGCTAATGGTGATGACGGCTATTGGCCACCTGCTCCGGATTCCACGGCCCGCAACAGCATCCAGCAGTCGAATGAGACGGGCCGCCCACTCGCCGAACAGCCCGGCGCTACGACTTACCCGGCCAATGCCAATGACAATTACCGCCCGATGCCGCCAGGCGACGTGGGCGGCGGGCAGCCGCAGCAGCCAGGAAAATCCACGACATTGCTCGATATCATCATGGGTAATTCACAGTAACATCAATAGAGGCCGCCACTGGCGGCCTTTACTCGCGATCAAGTGAAGCAGCTTCAATCCAAGCTTGTTCGAGCGCGTTTCGATCTGATTAAGTCAGATCAACGCTCTCACTATTTCCGCTAACACGCACAGTTTCCGAAAACCGTTTCACACTTTTCGTGATGCGCTTTAATTCCCCTCGAAATCTTGAGCGGCTTGGTCTATTCAAGATTGGAGAGCGAGGTTTCCATGTCCCAAGTCACCAAAACAGACGTTGCCGGTTCCGATACTCCCAAGGCGGATACCGAACGTAAAACTCTGGTCCTGACCGGTGCCAGCCGTGGCATCGGTCATGCGACGGTGAAGCGTTTTTCGCGGGCCGGGTGGCGCGTCATCACCTGCTCGCGACAGGATTTTTCCGACAATTGCCCCTGGCCTGCCGGTCCGGAAGATCACATCAAGGTCGACCTCGCCGATCAGGAAGATGTTGGCAAGGCAATCGCCGAGATCCGCCGCCGTCTCGAAGCCGATGGCAGCAAGCTTCATGCACTGGTCAACAATGCAGGCATTTCGCCGAAGGCGGAGGGCGGACGCCGCATGAATTCCATCGAAACGCCCATGGCGGTCTGGCGCGATGTATTTCAGGTCAACTTCCTTGCCTCGATCATGCTGGCACGTGGCCTGTTCAAGGAACTCGAGGCTGCACATGGCTCGGTGGTCAATGTGACCTCGATCGCGGGGAGCCGCGTGCACCCCTTTGCCGGAACCGCCTATGCTACATCGAAGGCCGCACTTGCTGCCCTGACCCGCGAAATGGCCTCCGACTTCGGCCCTTACGGTATCCGCGTCAATGCCATTGCACCGGGAGAAATCGATACGGCGATCCTTTCACCGGGAACCGACAAGCTGGTGGAACAGCTTCCGATGCGCCGCCTCGGCAAGACATCGGAAGTGGCGGAAACCATCTACTTCCTCTGCTCCGAGGCCTCATCCTATGTGACGGGTTCGGAAATTCATATCAATGGCGGCCAGCACGTCTGACATCTTAACAAAGCGCGGAGATTGAAATTCTTCGCGCTTTTGTGGTTATGTCTGTTTCAATCGATTTAACAACTGAGTTGTGCCTTCATGATCCTTTGCTGCGGTGAATCCCTGATCGACATGCTGCCACGCGAAACCGCAACGGGGGAAACCGCGTTCCAGCCTTTCGCAGGTGGCTCCGTCTTCAACACGGCCATCGCGCTTGGACGCCTCGAAGTCCCGACCGGTTTCTTTTCAGGCATTTCGTCGGATTTTTTTGGCGAGGTACTGCGCGATAATCTGGCGCGATCCAATGTCGATTATTCCTTTGCCGCAATCTCGGATCGACCAACGACACTGGCTTTCGTGCGTCTGGTCGATGGGCAGGCGCGTTACGCCTTCTATGATGAAAATACTGCTGGCCGCATGCTGGCCGAGAGCGACATGCCCTATGTCGATGATGCCATCGACGCCATGCTGTTCGGCTGCATCAGCCTGATTTCCGAACCGTGCGGCAGCGTCTATGAAGCGCTGATGACGCGTGAGGCACCAAGGCGGGTCATGTTCCTCGACCCGAATATTCGTGCTGGCTTCATCACCAACCGCGAAAAACATCTGGCGCGCATGAAGCGCATGATCGCGCTCGCCGATATCGTGAAACTTTCAGACGAAGATCTCGCCTGGTTTGGCGAAAAGGGCAGCCACGACGAAATCGCAGCCGAATGGCTGAAGCTCGGACCGAAACTGGTGGTCATTACCAAGGGCGCGCATGGCGCTGACGCCTATACGACCAAGGCAACCGTGCGCGTGCCGGGTGTGAAAGTGGACGTGATTGACACCGTTGGCGCCGGCGACACGGTCAATGCGGGCATTCTCGCCAGCCTTCACAATCAGGGCCTTCTCGACAAGGACGCGCTTGCCGAACTGACTGAAGACCAGATTCATTCCGCTGTCGCGCTCGGGGTCCGGGCTGCTGCCGTCACCGTCTCGCGTGCAGGTGCAAACCCGCCATGGGCGCATGAGATGAAGGATTGACGCAAGGCAAAGCCGTGACATGATGCGTCCGGCCTGCGTCGACCTTTTCCGACAAGGTCCGAACAGGAGTCCAGAACATCATGAGCATCGAATTTCTGCTGACATCCTTCATCATTGTCGCCTCCCCCGGCACTGGCGTGCTGGTAACGCTTGCGGCAGGGCTGTCCCGTGGCGCACGGGCCTCGGTCATTGCCGCGCTCGGCTGCACGCTCGGCATCGTGCCGCATATGCTGGCTGCCGTGACAGGGCTGGCAGCTCTGCTCCATACCAGCGCACTTGCTTTCGAGGTCATCAAATATGCAGGCGTTGCCTATCTGCTCTATATGGCGTGGATGACGCTCAAGGAGCATGGCACACTGAAGATCGAAACCAACGACGCGCCGCGTTCGGACCGTGAGGTCATCTGGTCGGCAATTCTGGTCAATCTGCTGAACCCCAAACTGTCGATATTCTTCTTTGCCTTCCTGCCGCAATTCGTAAATACGCAACAGGGCGGGACGGTTGCCCGCATGGTGGAACTGTCTCTCGTCTTCATGGCGATGACATTCGTGGTGTTTGCGTTCTACGGTGTGTTCGCAGCCGCCGTCCGTAACCAGATCATCTCGCGCCCCGCTGTGCTTGCATGGATGCGCCGCAGCTTTGCTGCCGCCTTCGTCGCACTCGGGGCAAAACTCGCACTGACCGAACGATAGACCATGGCCCAGAATATTTATGATCGCGACGACTTCTTCGCCGCTTACAGCCAGTTGCCACGTTCCGTGCATGGGCTGGAAGGCGCGCCTGAATGGCCAATTGTCCGTTCGCTTTTGCCTGATCTGACCGGCCGTGACGTTGCCGATCTTGGTTGCGGTTTCGGCTGGTTTTGCCGCTTTGCCCGCGAACAGGGAGCTGCCTCCCTCACCGGCTACGATCTTTCGGAGAACATGCTCGAACGTGCGCGCCACGACACACAGGATGACGCCGTTCGCTACATTCAGGCCGACATGGAAGGGCTGGAACTTCCAGAAGCAAGCTTCGATCTCGTCTACAGTTCTTTGGCCTTTCACTATATCCGCGACTTCCCGCGTCTTTTGAAAGCGATCCATGCAGCTTTGCGGCCAGAAGGTCGCTTTGTTTTCACGATCGAGCATCCGATCTTCATGGCGCCGCTTACGCCGGGCTGGATCGAGGAAGGCAACGGCCAGAAGCGCTGGCCGGTCGATCATTATGCAGTGGAAGGTGAAAGGCGAACCGATTGGCTGACAGAGGGTGTCATTAAATATCACCGCCGCCTCAGCACCTCCGTCAATGCGCTGATTGAGGCCGGATTTGCCATCAACCGGCTGGAGGAATGGCATCCATCGCCAGAGCAGATCGCGGCATGGCCGGCACTGTCGGATGAGATGGAACGACCTATGCTGTTGATAGTTTCCGCTAGCCGACAGACTGCTTGACCAGCCACATTTCACGCCTTTTATAGGGGTGGGCGGGACACGAATCAGACTGGCGAGGAGAAACCATGGACGTGTTGCGCATTGCTGCCTTTTCGCAAGGCAATCAGGGCGGCAATCCCGCTGGAGTGTTGATCGCCGATCGCCTCCCCTCCCCGCAAGATATGCAGAAAATTGCAAAGGATGTGGGCTTTTCCGAAACCGCCTTTGCTGCACCGGAGGACGATAGCTGGCGCGTTCGCTATTTTGCACCGGAAATGGAAGTGCCGTTCTGCGGTCACGCTACCATTGCTCTCGGCGCTGCGTTGGCCATGCGCATGGGCGATGGACGTTTCGCACTCAAGCTCAACAATGGCGATATCAGCGTCGAAGGCCGCAAGGAAGGCGAGCTGTTTGCGGCCAGCCTGCAATCGCCGCCGACGCGCCAGCGTGCCGCCAATGATGCGGAAGTGGAACAGGCGCTGGCACTGTTCAGTTTCGAACAGGATGATCTGGCACCCGGTCTGGCACCCGCCCTGATCCATGCCGGGGCGGATCATATCGTGCTTCCGCTTCGTTCACGCGAAAAGCTGGCTTCGATGCATTACGACATGGCGCGCGGGCGCATCCTGATGAAGCGGCAAGGCTGGACGACGATCCTGCTCATCTATTCCGAGACGCCGAAGCGCTTCCACAGCCGCAACCCGTTTGCCTCCGGCGGAGTTTATGAAGACCCGGCGACTGGCGCGGCCACGGCGGCCTTTGCCGCCTATCTGCGTGATAGCGGCTGGCCGCATGGCGGCGAGATCGAAGTCTTTCAGGGCGAGGATATGGGCAGTCCGTCACATCTGCGCGCCCAGATCGGCAATGAGCGCGGCGGCTCTATCCGCGTTTCCGGCACCGCACGGTTGATGGAATAGAGCGCATCCCGAAAAGTGTGAAACGGTTTTCGGATAAGATGTGCGTCAAAACAAAAGATTAGGGCGCCGATCTGATCCAGTCAGATCGAAACGCGCTTTAATCGCTCGTTGCAGCTCGTTACACGCGGACGAGCTGCTCCACCCGCTCCTCATTTCCAAAGAACTTGAGATAACGCGCCACTTCCTTAGGATCGCCGGTCGCCTTTTGCGGATTGTCGGAAAGCTTGACCGCAGGATGGCCGTTGGCATCCGTCACCTTGCAGACCAGCGAGATGGCATTCAGCCCTTCGATTTCCTTCGGAGCGCAACCTGCAAAATCATTGGTGAGGTTGGTGCCCCAGCCGAAGCTCATACGCACACGCCCTTCGAAGTGACGGTAAGTCTCCTCGATCGTATCCACATCGAGCGCGTCGGAAAAGATCAGCAGCTTTTCGCGCGGGTCCTTGCCGCGTGACTTCCACCATTCGATGATGCGCTCGCCGCCTTCGATGGGCGGGGCACTGTCGGGGCGGAAGCCGGTCCAGTCGGCAACCCAGTCCGGCGCATTGCGCAGGAAGGCAGCCGTGCCGAAAGCATCGGGCAGAACGATCAGAAGATTGCCGCCATAGTAACGGTTCCAGTCCTGCAGCACGCGATAGGGGGCTGAGCGCAGTTCCTCGTCATTCTTGGCAAGAGCTGCCAGCACCATCGGCAATTCATGCGCATTGGTGCCAAGTGCTTCAAGATCGGTATCCATGGCCAGAAGCACATTGCTGGTGCCGGTGAAGGCATCGCCGATGCCTTCCTTCAGCGCTTCGACGCACCAGCGCTGCCACAGGAAGGAATGGCGGCGGCGCGTGCCGAAGTCGGAAATCTTCAGCCCCGGCAGCTGGCGCAGGCGTTCAACCTTGCTCCACATCTTCGCCTTGGCGCGCGCATAAAGCACATCGAGCGAAAACGGTCCAAGGTTCTTCATCGCCGCGCGCGAACGCAGCTCGTTGATGATGGCAAGTGCGGGAATTTCCCACATGGTCGTGTGCGACCACGGTCCATGGAAATGCAGCTCGTACTGGCCGTCCTTGCGGCGCAGATCATATTCCGGAAGCTGGAAATCGTGCAGCCAGTTCAGGAACTCGGGCTGGAAAATCTGCTTGCGGCCATAGAAACTGTTACCCGCCAGCCAGATCATTTCCTTCTTGGAGAAGCGCAGCGTGCGGGCATGGTCGAGCTGCGCACGCAATTCGCCCTCATCGATCTCATCGGCAAGGCGCACCGAGGTCGTGCGGTTGATGAGCGAGAAGGTTGCGTCCACCTTGGGGTAAAGGCCCCAAATCATCTGCAGCATCAGAAGCTTGTAGAAGTCCGTATCCAGAAGGCTGCGGACGATGGGATCGAGCTTCCATGCGTGATTGTAGACGCGGCGCGCAATATCAGTCTTGGCCATGACGGCCTCCAGAAAAAGCATGTTTCCGATAGCACAAACATCCGGCTTTACTTCGCCGAGTCGTGCAAAAGGCGGGTTTTCACCCGCCTTTTTAATCGGTTCACTTCTGTTTGGGAAGCTCTACGACGATTTCGTGTTCTCCGTCCGGCTTGATCGGCACACCCTCTTCCGGCTTGCCGACCTTGCGACCGTTGAGCTTCACCACCTTGTCCTTGGCACTGGGGGCACCTACCACGACCTTCACGCGGTAGAGCGCTTCGCCAAAGCGGAGCTCGGCTTCATAGCCATCCCATTCCGGCGGCAAGGCCGGGTCGAGATGCAGGCGGTCGCCGCGTTTTGTGACGCCAAGGATACCCTCCGTCGCAACGCGGTAGAACCAGCCGGCGGAACCGGTGTACCAGGTCCAGCCACCCTGCCCGCGACGCGGCTCGACAGAATAGATGTCGGCTGCAATCACATAAGGCTCGACGCGGTAGATATCCGGGTTGCGACCATGGCTGACCGGGCTGATGAGCGAGAACAGACGCCATGCTTCAGCCGTCTTGCCCATGCGGGCAAGCGCCAGAATGGCCCAGGTCGCACCGTGGGTGTACTGGCCGCCATTCTCACGAACGCCCGGTGGATATCCCTTGATGTAGCCCGGCTCCTGAATGGTCCTGTCGAAAGGCGGCGTGAAGAGACGCAGCAATTCGCCTTCGTCATCCAGCAGGTACTTTTCGAGCGAAGCCATCGCCTGTTCGGCACGTTTCGGATCGGCAACGCCGGACAACACGCTCCACGACTGTGCGATGGCATCGATCTGGCATTCGTCACTGTCCTTCGAGCCAAGCGGTGCGCCGTTGTCGTAGAAACCACGGCGATACCACTGGCCATCCCAACCATCGCGGTCGAGCGCTTCGGTCAGGCTTTCCAGATGTGCTTTCCAGATATCGACGCGCTTCTTGTCCTTGCGCGCTTCAGCAATCGGGATGAATTTACCGAGCGTATAGGCGAGGAACCAGCCAAGCCAAACGCTCTCGCCCTCTCCCTTCACGCCGACGAGATTCATGCCGTCGTTCCAGTCGCCGCCAAGGATCAGCGGCAGGCCGTGCTTGCCGGTGCGCTCCACAGCAAGGTCGAGCGCCAGGGCGCAATGCTCATAGAGGCTTGCCGTCTGCTCGGAGATTTCCGGCTGATAGAAGGCATCGTGTTCGCCCTCCTCCAGCTTGCGCCCTTCGAGGAACGGCAGCTTTTCATCGAGGATCGAGCGGTCGCCCGTCGTCTCGACATAAAGCGAAGCGCCATAGCCGAGCCAGACAACATCGTCCGAGATCAGCGTGCGGACGCCCGCCCCGGTCGCTGGCAGCCACCAATGCTGCACATCGCCTTCCGGGAACTGGCGCGATGCCGCATTGAGTATCTGCGCGCGGGCAAGCGTCGGATCGATCAGAAGCAGCGACAGCGTGTCCTGCAACTGATCACGGAAGCCGAACGCACCACTTGCCTGATAGAAGGCAGCGCGGGCCCATATACGGCAGGCAATCGCCTGATAGGGCAGCCAGCCGTTGACCAGAAGGTCGAAAGCCGGGTCCGGCGTCTTCACCTGAACGCGGTCGAACAGACCTTCCCACTGCTGTCTGGCAGCAGCAAGCTTGTCACCGAACGACACCTTGCGGGTTTCGGCGATCAGCGCCTTCGCCTGTCTCTGATCGGCGGCATTGCCGAGCAGGAAGACGATCTCGCGTGCTTCACCCGGCCCCACTTCGATATCAAGAGCGAGCGCCGCACATGGATCGCGGCCTGCTTCGACCGTACCCGAAAGCGCCTTGCCAGCCAGCACGACTTCCGGCTTGTCCACCGAACCGGTGGTGCCGATGAACTCGCTGCGGTCGGCAGTGACGGATTGCGGCTTTTCGGTTGCTGCAAAGAAAGCGATCTGCCCGGACTTGTCCGGATGATACGGATTACCTGCAAAGAGTGCGCCCAATTCCTCGTCCTGCGAAGGTACAATGAAAGGCACGTTCTTGGAGCGGGCATTGCCCAGCACCCATTCCACATAGCCATAGACGCGCAGCTTGCGCTTGGAACGCCCGTTATTGGTGACGGTCAGGCGTGACAGGCGCACCGGCTTGTCCGCATCCACGATGTGGGTGAGGTCGAGTGCCAATTCGCCATGCTGTGCCCCGAAGCTCGAATAGCCGTGGCCATGACGCGCTTCATAGGTCACGGCCTCATCGCGCAGCACACTTGCCGTCGGCGCAAAGGTGCGGCCCGTTTCACGGTCGAGGATATAGATCGCCTCGCCCGGACGGTTCGTGACCGGGTCGTTCGCCCATGGGGTGAGCTGATAATCGCGGCTGTTGCCTGCCCAGGTGAAGGCCGAACCTTCCGCCGAGACATGGAACCCGAAATTCGGATTGGCGATCACATTGATCCACGGATGCGGCGTGTTGGTGCGGTTGTTGACGCGCACCACATAGCCGCCGTCCTCGGCAAAGCCACCATAACCATTCCAGAAACGAAGATCGTCCCCGGACGGCGCAGGACGGTTTACTACAGGCTTGACCACAGGACGGCGTTCTTCCGTCCCGCGTTCGATGGCGACAGGCGCAAGCCCCGCAGCACCCAGCCCCTGAGCGGACATCTGAGCCGAAGCCTGACCGCCAATGGCAGTCTTGGCATCGCGCGCCGCCAGATCGACGGTGATTTCCTCGCTGCGACGAAGCTGCTCGGCCAGCGAGCCGTTCTGCGCATGCATGACGATGCGCGCCGAGGCGAGCAGCGTGTTGTAGCTTTCGTCGCTCATCTGGTCGCGGCGCACCGCGAAGATGTGCGGCTGACCACCGCCACGGGCGCGGAAACCTTCCACGATCCAGTCGATGGCGCGCTGTGTGTCCTGCGCATAGGAGAAGGCACGCTCGTTGACCGCCACGACATCGACGGTTAGGCCCTTCGAGCGCCAGTATTCCTGCGCGCGCAGCACGCCGCGCAACACGTCGAGATCAGCTTCGTTGTCGATGCGCAGCGCGAAGATCGGATAGTCGCCGGAAATCGACATTGGCCAAAGGTCGGACTGCTTGCCGAGGCCGCTGGCGATGGTTTCCGGTGGCTGGCGCAGGGTCCGCTCCGGATAGAGCAGATAGGCGGCGACCTTCTGATAATCGGCAGCTTCGGCAGGCTTGATGCCGATATGGTAGAGCTGCACCTGCGAGCTGGTCCATGACAGCGAATATTCGCGGGCGAAGGTTTCCGGATGCCGATGCAGCGCCACAGCGTGTTCTACCGCATCGCGGCTGCCGCCTGCGAAGGTCCAGAAAACGAGGCTCACCTTTTTATGCGCCGGAACGCGGACACGTGTACGCACCGAAGCGATCGGGTCGAGCACGCAACCCTGGCTGCCGTTGAACTTGGCACCCTGATCGAAGGCAGCCGCATCGCGCAAGCTGCGGCCACGACCGACAAAGGCACGGCGGTCAGTTTCGACTTCCGTTTCGCGGATCGAGCCGGAAAGATCGGTCACGAAATGCGCGACGTGGATATCCGGATCGGACGGCGCGCGCTTGCGGCGCTTGGCATAGATGGTCGAACCGTTATCGGAGATTTCGGTCTCTACGAACATCTTGGCAAAGGCCGGATGGGCGGCATCGCTGTCGCTGTCGGTCAGCACCAGTTCCGCATAGGAGGTGACCTCGATCATGCGGTCGCGGGCGGACGTGTTGATGATGTCGAGCCTGCGGCCTTCGCCGTCCGATTCCGACGACACGATCACTTCCATGACGGTCTTGATGTCACCGGCGGTCTTGTAGAATTCCGCCTTGTCTTCGGTGAAGACCGTCTTGGTTTCCTCTTCCGGGTTGCGGACCGGTTCGCCGGTTGCCGACCACCAGTATCCGCTTTCCATGTCGCGCAGGAACAGGAACGTGCCCTGAAGGTCTTCCGACGCATCGGCGTGGAAGCGGGTAATGTCCCAATTGTGCCAACGACTGTAGCCCGAGCCGTTTGCCGTCACCATCAGAGCATATTGCCCGTTCGACATCATATGCGTGGTACGCGGCGCCTTGAATGGCTTGTCGACAATCCGCATCGGCGCATCGTCGAAGCCGCCGGAATCCACGCGCATCGGATTTTCCGTCTTGGCGTAGATCATCGGGATTTCGCGTGGCGCCTTTTCCTGCAGGAGCAGTTCGGCAGCCTCGATCACCGGATCGGAGTGGAAACGCTCGCGCATCCGGCCTTCAAAGATCACGTTGTTGACCGCGATGATCGCCATGCCATGATGATGGGCGTAGTAGTTCTTCACCACAGCACAGAGTTCGCCTTCGCGAACACGCGACGGCGTGAAGTCCACCGAATCGTGGAAGCCATAGCGTCCGAGCGCGCCAAGCTTGGCAAGGCGCTTCAGGTTCGCGACAGCGGCAGCGGGCTGATACTGCGCGGCGAGCAGGCTCGCATAGGGTGCGATAACCGCATTGCGCGACAGGCCGCGCTGCAGGCCCAGATTGGGCACGCCGAAATTGGAATACTGGTAGTTCATATGCGCATCGCGCGCATTGAACGCCGCTTCCGAAATACCCCATGGCAGACCGCGCGAGGTCGCATAATCGATCTGGCGCTGCACCACGAGCTTGTTGGTCTGGTCAAGCAGCGAACCGAGCGGCTCGGACATGACCAGCGGCGGCATCAGATATTCGAACATCGAGCCGGACCAGGAGAGCAGAGCGCCCTTCCAGCCCACGGGCACCAGAAGACGGCCAAGCTTGAACCAATGTTCGACCGGAACGTCGCCCTTGGCGATGGCGAACAGGCTTGCCAGACGCGCTTCGGACGCCAGAAGATCGTAGCAGCTTTCGTCCAGTTCGTTTTCCTGCACACGGAAACCGATGGAGAGAAGGCGGCGTTCCTTCCGTTCAAGGAAACCGAACTGCATATCGAATGCGAGCTGGCGCGAACGGGTAGCAAGATAGCGCAAACGCTCACGCAGCGCGTCCGTATCGTGCTCGCCGATGGAATCCTCGGTATGCGCCTTGCAGGTATCGACGAGAATGCGCGCCCATTCCACGGCTTCAGCGCTTGCCGGGGTTTCGATTTCGCCATCGAGTTCGTCCATCAGGCGAACGATGTCGGTTGCAAACAGCGACAGGTTGATGGTGCGGAAGGAGGCCGTTTCCGGCTCATCCTTGATGGAAATCACGGCGCGGCGGAAATTGGCAATCCGCTCTTCCAGACGGCGGCGCAGCGGACGCAGAATCCGGCGATCATCCGGGATTCTCGCGATTGTCTCTTCAAGGATGTCGTTGACATCAAGAATACCGTCGAGGTCGCCCTGCATGTAGACGGATGGTGCTTCCGCCCATTCTTCCAGCGCCGACGACAGCGTGACCAGATGCCCGGCAAGGTTGCCGCTATCCACCGCAGAGACATAAAGCGGGCGCATCGGCGTCAGCGTGTTGGTCTCGTACCAGTTGTAGAGATGGCCCTGATACTTCTCCATCTTCTCAAGCGTATCGACAGTGGCTTGAACGCGGTCCAGCGTTTCACCGAAGCCGATCCAGCCGAAATCGCGCGCGGCGACGACGGACAGGAGATAGACGCCGATATTGGTCGGCGACGTGCGCTGCGCGACAATCGGCGCCGGATCTTCCTGGAAGTTGTCTGGCGGCAGATGGTGGTTTTCCTCGTTTGCGAACTCGGCGAAATAACGCCAGGTCCGGCGTGCATAGCGGCGCAGGTCCGACTTGTCGGAAGAAAGCACTTCCAGCGTGTCCTGCGGCTTTGCCGAACGGCTGACCAGCCATGCAATCAGCGGCGAGGCAAACCAGATGACGGCAAACGGCGCCGCGATCATTGCCGCATGACTTTGGGCAGCAAGCGGGATGAAGATCGCCAGACCCGCAATGGCTATGGCCGGCCACATCAGCTGGAAATAAAACAGCAGCGTATCGGGCGAGGTTCTCGCCTGCGCAGCCGTGCGCCATTCCAGAAGATTGCGATGCGAGACGAACAGGCGATAGACGGTACGCACAATCGCATCCGCCATCAGGAACGCCGAATGGGCGATGAAGGTGGTGCGCAGCGCCACATCGGCCGTGCCGAGCGCGATGTCAGTCAGCACCGACTGCGCATGACCTTTCAGCGAATAGTCCATGTTCGATGGAATGAGATTGGTCACAATGCCGAATGTCGGCGCAACGAACATGGAGAGAATGAGGAAGCCCTGCCAGACGGCAGCAGGCCCGATTGGCAGCACGCTCCAGCCGACGACGGCTGCGATCAGCCACAGGATCGGATTGAGCGAGCGGCGCAGGTTGTCGACCATCTTCCAGCGCGTGATGTGGCTGACGCCACGGCTTGTCGAAAACAGCCAGGGTAGAAGCTGCCAGTCGCCACGCGCCCAGCGATGATGACGCGATACGTCGACATTGTAGCCGGTCGGATAATCCTCGACCACTTCGACATCGCTGACCAGAGCCGCGCGAGAATAGCCGCCTTCGAGAAGATCGTGGCTGAGCAGCGTGTTCTCAGGCACGCGGCCCTTCAGCGCTGCCTCGAAGGCATCAATGTCGTAAAGTCCCTTGCCGGTGAAGGTGCCTTCACCGAGCAGGTCCTGATAAGTGTCGGACACGGCGAAGACGTAAGGGTCGATACCGCGATTGACCGAGAAGACGCGCTGCAGGAACGACGCCTCGTCACCGGTGGTGAGCGAGGGCGTGACGCGCGGCTGGAGGATGCCGTAACCGCGCACGACCTTGCCGGTCTTTTCGTCGATGATCGGACGGTTCAGAGGATGGCTGAGCTTGCCGGCCAGATGCGTGACGGATTCCGGCGTCAGACGCGTGTCGGCGTCCAGCGTCATCACATATTTGATTTCCTTCGGCAAACGTTCGTCCGGCGGGAAAAAGCTCGTATCCTGATCACCGCGCAGCAGCAGGTTCAGCTCGTGCAGCTTGCCGCGCTTGCGCTCCCAGCCCATCCAGCAATTCTGCTTCTCGTTGAAGAGGCGACGGCGATGCATGAGGAAAAAGCGTGGCTGGTCGTCGCCGGTATAATGCTCGTTGAGCTTGGCGATTTCCTCGCGCGCATATTCATAGATTTCCATATCCGCAGGGGTGATTTCCTGCTTCGCATCGGTCCAGTCACTGACCAGCGCAAAGTAGATTTCACCACGCGGATTGGTGAGATAATGAACTTCCAGATTGCGAATCTGCTCATCGATGGAATCACGCGAGGTGATGAAGGTCGGCACCGCGACCAGCGTGCGCGCCTCCTCCGGCAAGCCTTCCTTATATTCGAAACCGATGAGCCGCGTCGGCTGGACAAACCACGGCACCAGCGCATTGAACAGCGAATAGGACGCGTCCATTGCCGGGAAGATCGCCAGAAGCGTGAACAGCGTGCGCAGATCAGTCGAAAGACCGGCGCGGATCATGCAGTAATTGACGAGCAGAAGGATCAGGATCGTGAAGATCGCCGTCGGGATGAACAGCCCCCAAAGACCGAGACCACGATAGAAGCGCAGCGCCTTGACGCCGAACGGCGCCTTGTAGCCACAGACCTTTTCCAGCTCCTTGCGCCCTTCGCCGGACAGGTAATAGGCGATTGCGCCCTTGCCCTCGGCTTCCGGATGACCGGCCTTTTCCGCACGATGTCCGTCTTCGGCCAGTTTCAGCGCAGCCCATGTGATGTCGATTTCGCTCATGTCCGAATAGCGGGCGAGCTTTTCGATGGTCACGCGATAGGCATTGCGGGAACGGAAATCCAGAAGTTCGAAATCGCTGTGGTCACGCAGGATCGCATCAACCTCGTTGACGGTTTCGAACCAGGTCTCCCAGTCCACGTCATCGATGGATTTCAGGCTGCGGATGACGTTGCCCATCGTGACGCCGCCGGTGGACTGGCGGGCATGTTCCTCAACGATGGCGTCTTCCGGATTGCTGCCTTCCTGCTCCAGAATCCGTTCCAGCCAGCTGGCAGCAGCCGTGGTGTCGGTCGAGGACGAGCGTAGGCGATAAAGAAGGTGGGTCGCGAAAGTGCTGTCGCGGGCGGCATCGGCATATTGCGCCAGAACCGAATCCAGTTCGGCACCGTCGGTGGCAACCACGATGCGGTCGGCGGCCGTATTGGCGAGATTGCGCATGATGCGCGCGCGATCGACGCGCAGCGCCAGACGGCGTGCATTCTCGATCAGGAAATAGCGCACCGCAGAAGGCAGCGCCCACAACTCACCGATCTTCAGGGGCTCCACGGTCTGGAAACCCTTGACGATGGCCGTCAGCGTCTTCAGTGAGAAATTGCTGTCCGTATGGGCGACATAAAGCCAGGCCAGCGCGAAAATGCGCGGCATGCCTTCATATTTCTCAACCGGCGCCTTGTAGAGCGGCAGCTGACGGATGAAGCGGCGTGGCAGGTCGCGGCGGGCCTGCTGCACGTTCTTGTCGATCTGGTAATGATTGTCGAGCAGCCATTGCGCGGCTGGCGTGATGGTCTCGCCCGCACGCGATGCGGCATCGGAGGCGCGATAGGCATGCAGGATCAGCTTGCCGTTTTCGGAAAGGCGCTGATCGAACGGGAAGGCGATATAGCCCGGCAGCGGAATGTCTTCGCCCCGCGCCACGGCAGCGGCAAGCGCGCCAAGCTCTTCCTCGGTTTTATACAAGGCCCGGATGGGGGAAGGTTGTTCGGGCGGAATCCGGCCCGATGCATCGGGCTCGCTGGATTTGGGTTCCATCGAAGGTTTCTGCATCGGCGATTTATTCTCGGTAGAGGTTGAATTGGAGAGCGAAGAAGACAATTCCGGCATCTGCCTTAACAGCCTTTCCGAAGGAAATGAGTTATCTGCGGCGGGTGGATACTGACATTATTCCGAATTTTCATTTCAGGGAAACGGCAGTATCCGTGATCGGTTCCCTGAATGTCGACCGCATTTGGCCAAAATGCGACGGCGCAATGTGCTGATATTCAAACCGTTTGAATCGCAACGCACAATTCTTTCCGCCCATTAATGTTGCGTTATGGAACACCCCGTTTCCTGCAACCCTAACATATTGAAAATAAAAATAATACTACCGCAGGTAACGTGTCAGAAAATTTCAGCGCGGCCCCACCACGCCCGTCGATAGAGAAAAGCCCGACAGGTCTGCGGGAATCACCGCGCATCTGCCGGGCCTCATATTTCACTTCACCGGAAAGTGACGATCAGGAACCTGTTCCGGAACCGGTTTCACTGGCAGGAAAAAGCTTCCAGTAACGCGGTCGAAAGGCGATGCGACTCTTTTCCGCGGCCGGATGTTCGGCTGGAATTTCGATCTCCACCCGCTCACGTGCGCCGCCTACTTCCAGTTCGACACGCCGCTTGCCGCCCGAGCGACGGCTCGCCACCACCGTGCCTGCGATACAGCCGCCGCAACCGTCCAGCAATTCAACATCGTGCGGACGGAAGAAGAGCTGCGCGTCACCATCCGCCACATCCTGGGCTGTCAGGCCGATATTGCGATCCACCAGCCAGATCTCGCCCTTTTCGACCCGCACCGGAAGCGTGCTGGACTCGCCGATGAAGCCATAGACGCCGGGGGAATTCGGATTGTCATAGACTTCGTCGGGCGTACCGACCTGCTCGATACGCCCCTGGCTCATCACCACCACGCGGTCGGCGAGCTCCAGCGCCTCGTCCTGATCGTGGGTCACGAAAACGGTCGTATGGCCGGTCTTGTCGTGAATCTCGCGCAGCCAACGGCGCAGTTCCTTGCGCACCAGCGCATCAAGCGCGCCAAACGGTTCATCGAGAAGCAGGACTTTCGGTTCAATCGCCATGGCGCGGGCAAGCGCCACGCGCTGGCGCTGACCACCGGAAAGCTGCGCCGGATAGCGCTTCTCCAGTCCCTGTAGCTGGACGAGATCGAGCAATTCCAGCGCGCGGTTGCGAATATCGTCACTCGACGGACGTGTCGCGCTTGGACGCACCTTCAGACCGAAGCCGATATTGTCCGCCACCGTCATATGACGGAACAACGCATAATGCTGAAAGACGAAGCCGACATTGCGCTCCTGAACGCTCTTCTGCGAGGCGTCTTCGTCGCCGAAGAAGATGGTACCTTCGGTCGGCGTTTCCAGCCCGGCAATCAGGCGCAAAAGCGTGGTCTTGCCCGAACCGGAAGGTCCCAGCAAAGCGATCAACTCGCCGGAACGAATATCCAGCGAGACATTATGCAACGCCGGGAAGCGAGCGAACTCCTTACGCACACCGGCAACACGAACTTCCATTCCCAATCCTTCCGTCTGCCATAGCAGGACTATGCTTTATTTCTGCCGCCGAGCGGCTAATTGCCAGTTTGGGTGTCAGTGCCCGTTTCCACTGCCAGCCAGTTCATCGCCATAGCGCAGTTCCAGCGCCGTCTTGATTGCAAGCGTCAACAACGCCAGGAAAGCCAGCAGCGACGCCACCGCAAATGCACCGACGAAGTTATATTCGTTGTAGAGGATTTCCACATGCAGCGGCATCGTATTGGTGAGACCGCGAATATGTCCAGAGACAACGGAAACAGCGCCGAACTCGCCCATTGCACGGGCATTGCAGAGCAGCACACCGTAAAGCAGCCCCCATTTGATATTGGGCAGCGTCACATAGCGGAACGTCTGCCAGCCATTGGCGCCGAGCGAAATTGCCGCCTCTTCATCGCCGGTTCCCTGTTCCTGCATCAGCGGGATCAGTTCGCGCGCGACAAAGGGAAACGTGACGAACACCGTCGCCAGCACGATGCCCGGAACGGCGAACAATATCTCGATGCCGTGCCGTGACAGCCACGGCCCAAGCAGGCTGTGACTTGAGAAAAGCAGTACGAAAACAAGACCGGAAATGACCGGCGACACGGAAAACGGCAGATCGATCAGCGTCGTCAGCAGCGCCTTGCCCTTGAACTCGAACTTCGCGATTGCCCAAGCAGCTGCAATGCCGAAGACCAGATTGAGCGGCACGGCAATGGCCGCCACCATGAGGGTGAGCCTTATCGCAGCCCAGGCATCCGGCTCGACCAGTGCCGCCAGATATTCGCCTGCCCCCTTGCGGAAGGCTTCCACGAAAACCGCTATCACCGGCAGGATGAGGAACAGGGCCAGAAATGCCAGCGCCAGAGCGATCAGCGTGATGCGCGTCGCCGGGCTTTCCGTGACAGCGCTTCGGCTGTTGCGAGGAGCGGCAGAGACAGGTTCATTCGCCATGACCATATTTCCTCCGTGTCCACGACTGGATGAGATTGATGAAAAGCAACATCGCAAAGGAAAGCGCCAGCATCACCGTGGCGAGCGCCGTCGCCCCGGCATAATCATATTCCTCCAGCTTGATCACGATCAGAAGCGGCGCGATTTCCGAGACATAAGGCGTATTGCCCGCAATGAAGATCACCGAGCCATATTCGCCGACGCCGCGTGCGAAGGCGAGCGCGAAGCCGGTCAGGATGGCGGGTTGCAGGCTCGGCAGCAGCACCCGCCAGATGGTCTGAAACCGGGATGCGCCAAGCGTTGCCGCCGCCTCTTCGACCTCGCGGCTGATTTCCTCCATGATCGGCTGGACCGTGCGCACCACGAACGGCAGACCGATGAAGATCAGCGCAATGATAATGCCCGCCCGCGAAAAGGCGATGCGAATGCCGAACGGAGCCAGCAGGCTGCCTATCCAGCCATTCGGCGCATAGATCGCGGCCAGCGCAATACCGGCCACTGCCGTCGGCAGCGCAAAGGGAATATCGACGATGGCATCAACGAAGCGGCGCCCCGGAAAGCGATAACGCACCAGAACCCAGGCGAGGATGACGCCGAAGACCACATTGACCAGCGCCGCGATGAAGGCGGTGCCGAAGCTCGTTTCAAGCGCTTTCAATGTGCGCGCGTCGGTGACGAGGCGCCAGAAGCCGGAAAACCCGACTTCGGTGGAACGCAGCACCAATGCCGCAAGCGGAATGAGAATGAGAAGGGTCAGATAGGCAACACTGAAGCCGAACGTCAGCCCGAAACCGGGAATGACGCTCGGCTTTCTGAAGTGCGACCCTGCTCTGGCCCGTGCAGGGAGCGAAGACATGCGTTGGTTTGTTCCCTCTTCAGTACTTATTGTTACTGATTGCTCTCGAACTCCGGATTATTTTCCCGGCTTGTAGAGCTGGTCGAACGTTCCTCCATCGCCAAAATGATAGGGCTGTGCCTTGGCCCATCCACCGAAAATCGGATCATCGATCGTCACCAGCGTCAAGTCCGGAAACTTGCGCTGCTTGTCGGCAGGGATGATGTCAGGCTTCGACGGACGGTAGAAATGTTTGGCGGCAAGCGCCTGACCTTCCGGCGAATACAGATATTCAAGATAGGCCTGCGCCAGCTTGGTGGTGCCGTTTTCCTCGGCATTCTTGTCCACCACCGCGACTGGCGGTTCAGCCAGAATGGATTGCGGCGGAACAACGATGTCGAATGCATCCTCGCCAAATTCAGCCACCGAGAGATAGGCTTCGTTTTCCCAGGCAAGCAACACATCGCCGAGCTGACGTTGCACGAAAGTGGTTGTCGAGCCGCGCGCACCGGTATCGAGCACTGGCACATGGCGGAACAGTTCGCCGATGTAATCCTTGATCTTCTGCTCGTCGCCACCGTATTGCTTGTAGGCCCAGGCCCATGCGGCGAGATAGTTCCAGCGGGCACCGCCGGAGGTCTTCGGGTTCGGCGTGATGACCTCGACGCCGTCCTTCACCAGATCGCCCCAGTCCTTGATGCCCTTCGGATTGCCCTTGCGCACAAGGAAGACGATGGTTGACGTATAGGGAGCCGAATTGTTGGGCAGGCGCTTGCGCCAGTCCTTGTCGATCTTGCCTGAAAGTGCGGCAATCGCATCGATATCGCTTTCAAGCGCCAGCGTCACCACATCGGCCTTGATGCCATCGATCACCGAGCGCGCCTGCTTGCCCGACCCGCCATGGGAAGCGCGAATGGTGACGGTTTCGCCGGTTTCTGCCTTCCAGTGGGCGGCAAAAGCGGCGTTGTAATCCTTGTAAAGTTCACGCGTCGGATCGTAGGACACGTTCAGAAGTGTCTGATCGGCAAAGCTTGCCTGAACCGTTCCGGTCAGCGAAGCCGCAGCCACCAATGCTGCCAAAGTGAGCGAGAATCTCGATATCTTCATGACCGCCTCCATGTTTCACTGGCCAAGACAGTATCAGAGCTCTTTGAAGACAGGATGCCACAAGCCGGTCGTTATTTGAAACGACTTCGAAAAATCTACTCATTTTGTTGGAGAATTCGGAGATAATTTTTCCACCGGCATGTCGAAACACGCCGATGATAGTATCATTAACTCATTGAGCCGACACCGGTCCGGCAGCCGGTGAAGTTTGGGTGGGGAGGCTGCTCGTGGCCTGCCCCAGTTGGAGCGGAGGCTGCTTCGGCTCATTCCAGCCCATGAAGTTGTAGAGCGTATAGCGCCAGACTCCGATCTCCTCGTGAAGCGCCAGATCGGTCATGAGGAAATACAGGCCCGGCGAAGACATGTTGGTATGCGATCCGGTCAGATAACCGGCCGCAACCGGCTCAGGCTTCACACCAAAATGTGCCAGATAAAGAAGATCGCGCTTCATCATCGGCGCAGCCTGTAGCAGAACAACTTTCGCCGGTCTGATCTCGCGCAGGATTGCTGCTACGTTCCTGGAGTTCTGCCAGCTGTTGCGGCTTTTCTCGTCAAGCAGGACGGAAGCCGGATCGACACCGGCCTTTTCCAGCTGCGTGGCGATTGATGCGGCTTCGGAAACACCCGTTCCGGCTACATCGGCGCCGCTGGCGATGAACTTGCAGCGAAAACCCTTCTCGACACATTGTCGGTTCATGGCGACCGCCGCCAAAATCGGCCCGTAGGAGAAGGCAAGTGGTTCGACCACCTTCTGACCGTCGCCATCGACTGTCTGGGTTCCCATACCGAAGACGATGAAGGCAGTATTGTCTTCAAGCTGCGTCTGCAATTGCGATGAATAGGCCGATTGCAGGCGGCTCATCAGCGTGTCGGGAAGAATTGCCGAAGCAATTGCACCGTAAAAGATGGCCGCAAGGCCGATCAGAACGATTCCGGTCTTACGCCAATTGAAAAAATGAAGGAGCAATCCGGCAACAACAAAAACCACGATCAGATTGAGCATCATATGGGATCACCGGGCTTCAGTATAAATTTCTAAATCAAGCTCACCCGATATAAGTGCCTGCTATGAGTACGAACAATCCCAATAATTTCAGATACAATCTTTCCAACCTCGGAAGTGAGGCCCGGACTGGGGTTGCGGGGGGCAAGTATTCATCCGGGCCTCCGCCAATCTCGCGATCGGCAGGCTGATAACGGGCGAAACCTGTTTCGGTTGCAGGAAATCGGTCGCAGGCTGATTATTTTTTGCTGTCGGGTTGCAACTTTACCGCGCGATATGATCGCTCTTGAACCGGGCCGCCGAAGAGTTATTTTCCCTGTATCGATTGGCTGACCAGAGGATTTTTCACCATGGCATATGGCAAGCGTTCCATTTGCACCCTTTTCGCGGTTATAGCAGGCCCGGCAATGCTCTTCGCGCCTTCTGTTTCGGCGCAGGCTCAGGATGCAAACCCCATCGAGCGGGTCGATTACATCTGCGAACGTGGGGTCGTCGTGCCTGTTACCTATATCCGCAATGGCAGCGCACCCGGCTTTGCGGTTCTCGATGCGGAAGGCAAGATGATCGCGCTGCAATGGCATGACAGTCTCAAGAAATATGTCGCCATCGATGAGCAGGACAGCTACCGCTGGAGCGACAAGGACGGTCAGGCTGTGCTGAGCCATCTCGAAGCCGATCACACCGCCAAGGAAGTGACGCTGCTGTCAGCCTGCCGTTCGGACGACTCGGAAGAATAGACGACCCTGTTATGGGACGAGGTAGTGCTTGTCCCACTGGTTCTGGGGCACTTCATCGCCGATATCGTAGCGAAACGAAACGATATTGATATGTTCCTCATCCGTCTTGCAGACAAAGGACAGCTTGTACCAGTGCTCGCGGCTGCGGAAGGCAGCGCCATCGGCCTCGATCGAATTCTTCGTGGTCACGGGATCGGAGAAGGCATAGGCCAGAACCTTGTCGACCGAAAACTTCTGTTCCCGCGTGATGCGTTCCATTGCTTCCACGTCGCAACGTTGCTCAAGGCGGGTTGCCGGATCGAGCTTCTCGAGCTGGGCCTTTTCGGAAGCATTCATTGCAAAAGACGGAGAAACCGCCGGGCCGAACGAGAGGAGACCAACAACAGCGGACGCAGGCAACACAAGGGATTTGAATTTCATCGGACTTTCGGGAACTCCTCGATACTCACATTATCGGCGGCGATAATAAGCATGATTTGCGGCAATGTGCGGATCATCACCGGAAAGTTATCGAAGACCACCCGTAAAAACCGCCATCCCCAAAATTCGTCCGCTCTGTGAACTATCCGTCGCTGTTCGGGTTTAACCCTTCCACATAGGTGCGGTTGCGTCCTTCTTTCTTGGCGGCGTAGAGGATTTTGTCGGCCTTATCGACCGCCTGCCAGAAATCACCCTGCTCCGGCAGACGGACACAGCCGATGCTGCATGTGACGCTGGCTTCCTTTGCGAGGCGCTGGAACCGGTGCCTCTCGATGTTCTGCCGCACGCCTTCCATAAGCTGGAAGACATTATCGGCATGCATGTCGTCGACACAGATCACGAACTCCTCGCCGCCAGTACGCGCAATCAGTGGCCGTTCGCCGATGAGTTTGCGCAGGATTCCAGCGAATTCCTTCAAAACCGCGTCGCCCGCCGCATGGCCATAGGCATCATTCAGCGCCTTGAAGTAATCGATATCGCAAACGGCAACCCAGCCGGGCACGCCCTTTTTCGTCTGTGAAAGCGCATCGTAGCGCATTTCCAGTCCGCGCCGGTTGAGGAGCCCGGTCAAGGGATCGCTGTCACGTTCATGCGACAGTTCGCCGATACGGTCGTAACCGGCAGCGGCCAGCAAGGCGAAGCCGGTGACAACCGCTGCGATAGCGGTAGAAAACACCGTCCATTGCCAGAAAACAGTCGTTGCGAAATCGTCGCCATCGACATCGCCGAGCAGGGAGCGGGCGGTCAGAAGCGTGCGCGGCACGAATTGCAATGCCACCAGAACGAGCATGACCAGCAGCAGCTTGTCCACCAGCGGCCCCTTGAACAGCCGCCGCGCCTGCCATGCGAAAGAAAGGATCAACGTGGCCATGCCCAGATTGAGCACATAGACCCGCGACAGAAGATCGGGCTCAATATAGCAATAATACCAGACACCGCCGACGATGAGGGCAAAGCTCAATATGTAGAAGGCAGATGTAAGCCGCAGCCCGCTTCGCTGCAAAATGCCATAGCCGCCAACGAGCGTGCCTCCGACATAAAATGCGGCAGAAAGCACCGTGTTCAGATTGTCGTCCGAAGGGAAATCACCAAGCTGGACCAGCATTGCGAGGCCGATCAGCAGGAAACAAGCGCCGCAGGACACCAGAAACTGGCGACCGCGATCGGAAAGCCACGCCGAGAAAAAGGCGAACGCGAACAGCAGCAAAACGGCGGGAAGTACAAATTTCATATAAATCGGACGCGCAAATTACAATTTCTGGGAGAAGTCTTATTGCGCCCTCTCAAGAAAATTACAATTGAGTAAATTAAAACCTCCGCGTGAACCAGCCATGCGTGGAGGACAAACCTGCTGCGCCAAACATCGCCATCCGCTATGCTTTCGCTCTTGATTTCGGCGGGCTGTCCGTGTTTGTAACCTGCAAACACTGCTGTGATATCCGCCACGCAGTCCCGTCGCGAAAGGAAGAGACATGAAGCCCGTTTTCCTGCAACTGCAGTGCGCCCCCGGCAAGACCTACGAAGTTGCCGATACGCTCTTTCAGCGCGAAATCGTCTCCGAGCTTTATTCCACCAGCGGCGAATTCGACCTTCTGGCCAAGATCTACATTGCCGAGGATCAGGATATCGGCAAGTTCATCAACGAGAATGTTCTCAACATTCCCAACATCATCCGTTCACTGACGACGCTGACCTTCACCGCATTCTGACATCGCGGCCTCCAAAACCGGTAAAGGTTTGATTCACCATTAACGAATTATCATGCCGGCGAAGGGAACCTCTGCTTGCGCTCGCGCATTTCTTGCGTGAAGGGCTTACCTCAAAAAGGGAGGCAGCGAGACAAGTGATGAACGATCTTGGACAGCGGCGGGTATTGGTGGTGGAAGACGAGATTTTCGTCGCCCTCGATGTCGCCGCGACTGTCGAGGATGCGAACGGAACCGTTCTCGGTCCGGTCGGCACCGTCCGGCAAGCAATAGATATCATCAATCGCAATGAAGTTGATGCCGCCATTCTCGATGTGAACCTCGCCGATGGCGATGTGGAAGCCGTGCTGGACCGGTTGAAGAGCCGTGATGTCTTCGTGGTCATCCATACCGGCGGTGGCCTTCCAGCGCGCCTTGCGGCACGTTATCCCGGAATACCGGTCTTTCAGAAGCCTGTGCTGCCATCCCGGCTGACGCGCGCTCTGGCTTCCGCCTTTTCGTCGCATAGGGTGCAGCAAGCCTGATGCTGCGGAACCGCCCGGATTTCGCAACGGTTCTGAAGGAAGTCGAGGCTGACGCAAGCCCCGAGGAAAACACCCGCCCGCCGCAATTCGGGTTTGCTTCCGCCGTCTTTTCCGTGGGTTTCGGCGATACGCCAGCAACACCCCGCCAGCCGGACAATCTTGAAAGCCTGTTCGATATTGAGAGCGTGCCGGAGGCTGCGCCCGAGCCTGAACAGGAAAGACAGGCGATAGAAGCGCGGATGCAGAAGCAGTCGCCGGATGCAATCCGCCAGGAGCTGGACCTGCATTCCGGCCTGAAACGCTCCGAACTGCAACGGCGGCGGCGCAGCTTTGCCGCCAGCAATCATCCGGACCGCCTGCCGGAAGAGTTTCGCCTTGCCGCGGAACAGCGGATGAAAACGGCGAATGCCCTGCTGGATGCCGCCATGGCAGACGCACCATCTTGAGGCTGAGCAACTTCCTTACGTTTTCAGCGCAATATCTTTTGCATTATAACAATAACGTGCTAGATTGCCGTGTCTGTGCCTGCGAAAGCTGTCGCACGCCGGAACCCTTTCCGTTGTCCGCAAGTCTGCGAATGGTTCAGCCCCGATAGTATGGGGCAATTTGCGCTTTGCTCAGCGGGAACGGTTCTGTCATATCGACGTTACACATTGGAATAGTTCCTAAAAGGTTTGAAAATGCCTCCTTATCGTTCGCGTACAACCACCCACGGTCGCAACATGGCCGGCGCGCGCGGCCTATGGCGCGCCACCGGCATGAAGGATGAGGATTTCGGCAAGCCGATTATTGCCGTGGTGAACTCGTTCACCCAGTTCGTGCCCGGCCACGTGCACCTGAAGGACCTCGGCCAGCTCGTTGCGCGCGAAATTGAAAGCGCTGGCGGCGTGGCAAAAGAATTCAACACCATTGCGGTCGATGACGGCATCGCCATGGGTCACGACGGCATGCTCTATTCGCTGCCGTCGCGTGAACTCATCGCCGACTCGGTCGAATATATGGTCAATGCCCATTGCGCCGATGCGATGGTCTGCATTTCCAACTGCGACAAGATCACTCCCGGTATGCTGATGGCCGCTCTGCGCCTCAATATCCCGGTCGTGTTCGTTTCCGGCGGTCCGATGGAAGCAGGCAAGGTCGTCTGGGATGATCAGGTCAAGAAGCTCGACCTCGTCGATGCGATGGTTGCAGCCGCCGACGACAGCTACACCGACGATCAGGTCAAGGCGATTGAGCGTTCAGCATGCCCGACCTGCGGTTCGTGCTCGGGCATGTTCACCGCAAACTCGATGAACTGCCTCACCGAAGCGCTCGGCCTGTCGCTGCCGGGCAATGGCTCGACGCTCGCAACCCATGCCGACCGCAAGCGCCTCTTCGTGGAAGCCGGTCATCTGGTTGTCGATCTCGCCCGCCGTTATTACGAGCAGGACGACGAAAGCGTGCTGCCACGCTCGATTGCGAGCTTCCCGGCTTTTGAAAACGCCATGACGCTCGACATTGCCATGGGCGGTTCGACCAATACGGTTCTGCATCTGCTTGCAGCTGCACAGGAAGCCGAAATCGATTTCACCATGGCCGATATCGACCGCCTGTCGCGCCGCGTGCCGGTGCTCTGCAAGGTCGCGCCTGCCAACAATACCGTTCACATGGAAGATGTGCACCGCGCAGGCGGCATCATGGGCATTCTCGGTCAGCTCGACAAGGCAGGGCTGATCAATACCGATCTGCCGACCGTGCACAGCGAAACCGTTGCCAAGGCGCTCGATCATTGGGACGTGACCCGCACCAACAGCGACATGGTGCACAAGTTCTATTCAGCTGCACCCGGTGGCGTGCCGACGCAGGTTGCCTTCTCTCAGGAACGCCGCTTCGACAGCGTCGATACCGACCGTGAAAAGGGCGTCATCCGCTCCAAGGAACACGCCTTCAGTCAAGATGGCGGTCTGGCCGTGCTTTACGGCAATCTGGCCGAAGACGGCTGCATCGTGAAGACAGCAGGCGTGGACGATTCCATCCTGAAGTTCTCCGGCCCTGCCCGCATCTTCGAAAGTCAGGATACCGCAGTACTCGGCATTCTGAACGGCAAGATCAAGGCTGGCGACATTGTACTGATCCGCTATGAAGGCCCGCGCGGCGGCCCCGGCATGCAGGAAATGCTCTACCCGACCAGCTATCTGAAGTCGAAGGGTCTGGGTAAGGCTTGCGCGCTGATCACCGACGGACGTTTCTCGGGCGGCTCTTCAGGCCTCTCGATTGGTCACGTTTCGCCGGAAGCAGCCGAAGGCGGCACCATTGGTCTGGTGCGCGAAGGCGATATCATTGATATCGACATTCCAAACCGCAAGATCCATCTGGCTGTTGATGATGCAACGCTGGCAGAACGCCGCGCCGAGCAGGAAGAAACGGGCTGGAAGCCAGCGGAAACACGCAAGCGCAAGATTTCCACTGCCTTGAAGGCTTATGCTTCGATGGCAACCAGTGCCGCCAAGGGCGCGGTGCGGAAACTGCCGGATTGATTGTTACGTGATTTAGCACTGCCCTATTAAGGGCAGTGCTATTTAACCTTTAAATTTCTTATTGAAGTTTTCTATATTGATAGTTTCAGCATTATTTTTTTTAAACCAATCTATCAGATCTTTATAATCATCGCCCCATTGCGAAGCTCCGTAGTTTCTAGAGCATGACGGTATATGGTTTTCTGTTGCCAATCTTTTTTTAATGAAATTGAAAATTATGCCAGTATTAAGACGCCAACGCTTCTCAAAATCCCGGTCAGAATCCACACCAATCGCTAAAAGCGGCCTGAAAACATAGTTCTGATAAACTATACCTAATTGCGCTTCAATTTTATCTACATCTCGAGAAACTAATTTCGATACTTTCTCAGCAAGTGAATCGATATCTCTATCGGAAACAACACCTATCCATGATAATATGTCCTTAATATTTTCAGTACTCTTCAAAGATTTATTAAAATCAGAGGAAGCTGATGACTTTACTTCGCAGATGATAATATCATTGTGCTTCTCTTTTAGGCTTAGAAAGTCACACCCACTATCCCCTACATGGCTTTGCGAATGATGAGCACCTTTAAAAGCTAGCCAGTCTACTTCCCCGCGCACAGTTCCGCTTTTAGGCGAGTGGATAATATATTTTGACAAAAAATAACCATTTAGCCGCAAATATAAACCTACTAGCTTTTCAAGTGGCTCCATGTCGTATTTACCCAATTAGTCGTGTTTATTTTATAAGTGGCATCAGATCATTCTTCACAGATTCTGGCGTAAACGGCCCGACATGCTTGTAGACAATCTTACCATCCGGACCGACGAGGAAGGTTTCCGGCACGCCGTAGACGCCCCATTCGATGGCTGAGCGTCCGGCGCGGTCGGCACCGACGGCTGCAAACGGGTTGCCTAGATCGCCCAAGAAGCGGCGCGCATTTTCCGGCTGGTCCTTGTAATTGAGGCCAACCACGCGGATGCGCTCGTCCTTGGCGATTTCCATCAGGAGCGGATGCTCCTGACGGCAGGGAACGCACCACGATCCCCAGACATTCACCAGTGTCAGCTTGCCCTTAAACTCTTCGCTGTTGAGGCCGGGCACAGGCACGCCATCGCGCACCAGCCCCTCGACGGGCGGCAGGTTCGTCTGCGGTGCCTGCTTGCCGATCAAAGCGGAAGGGATCGTCGTATTGTCCTTGCCCGACAGAAGCTGGACCGCAAACACCGCCGCCAGTCCGACGAAAATCGCCAGCGGCAGCAGGGCAACCCATGTGGAGCGCTTTTTCGGCGCGGCTGGCTTCTCGGTCGTTTCGGTCATTGTGCTTTACCGGAGGCTTTTGCAGAACGGCGGCGCACACCCTGCGCCTCAAGCCGCTTCAGTTCGTTTTTGTGGATACGCTGATCGATCAATATCCAGCCAATGGTGACGGCGAGTGCCGCGACCGTGATGCCATAGGATGCGAGAACATAGCCAAGATGGTTCATACTGCACCCTCCTGTGCTTTGCGATTGCGGTCGGCATTCCGTGCGGCAAGCTTCTTCATCGACGCCACGCGGCGGCGCCAGATTTCATTGCGCATGGCCATCATATGCAGGGTGAAAAACAGAAGCGAGAAGCCGATAGCCATCACGAAAAGCGGGCGCAACATGGAGCCGTCGATGGTCGGTCCATCCATGCGGAACACCGAGGCTGGCTGATGCAGCGTGTTCCACCAGTCGACCGAGAATTTGATGATCGGAATATTGATGAAGCCGACCAGCGTGAGCACGGCCACAGGTTTGGCGCTTTTCGCCGGATCGTCCATGGCGCGCGACAGCGCGATAATGCCGAGATACATCAGGAACAGCACGAACACCGAAGTCAGTCGCGCATCCCACACCCACCACGTGCCCCACATCGGCTTGCCCCAGAGCGAACCGGTGGCGAGCGCAAGCGCGGTGAAGACGGCACCGAGCGGAGCGGCTGCGCGGATCGAGACATCGGCCAGCGGATGTCGCCAGACCAGCGTGCCCAGCGCCGAAACAGCCATGATCGAATAGCACATCATGGAAAGCCATGCGAAAGGCACATGGATATACATGATGCGAACCGTCATGCCCTGCTGGTAGTCTTCCGGCGACAGGAAAAAGACCATATAGAGACCAGCCGCCAGAAACAGCACCGAAAGCACGGCCAGCCATGGCAACACCTTGCCTGCAAAGGCAAGGAACCGCGTGGGATTGGCCAGATCGAGCCAGCTCGTGGTTTTAACGGCGTCTTTGGTCATGTCTTTTTCCATGGCCTATACTTACCTTCCACCCCCGTGCCGTTCAATTGACCGTAATCAACTGCGTCAATCCGCCGAACTTGATCGATTCTGATCGTAGCGGGATCAGAAAACAGTCCAGTGGACTGTTTTCCCCGCGAAGGCGGTTCCCACTTTTCGGGATCATGTTCAATCCGCCGAACTTTTCAGTGCCGCGCTCGCGGCCAGAGGCCCGAGGACGGCAAAGAACAGGGTGAGTGCTGCAAGAATAAGGAATGGCGCCAGAAAGGGCGCATTGTCTACTGTCGCTCCATGCGAAGCTGATACACCGAAAATGAGCACCGGAATGGTGAGCGGCAGAACGATCACCGACACCAGCAACCCGCCACGCGGCAGCGCCACGGCAAGGGCTGCACCCACAGCGCCAATGAAGGCGATGGCGGGCGTTCCCACCAGAAGCGTCAGCGATGTTGCGCCGATTGCCGATGCATCCATGTTCATGAACAGGCCGAGCATTGGCGATGCGATTACCAGCGGCAGCACACTTGCCACCCAATGGGCCACGCATTTCACAAAAACCGTGAAGGCCAGCATGTGACTGTCCGCGCCGATCAGCAGCAGGTCGAGCGAACCATCCTCCCGGTCAGCCTGAAACAGCCGGTCGAGCCCCAGTAGCGTTGCCAGCAACGCGCCGATCCACAGCATGGCAGGACCGATGCGTGCGAGAAGGTTGAGATCAGGCCCGACGCCGAAGGGCATCACCGAAATCACGGCCAGAAAGAATAGGATTCCGATCAGCGCGCCACCACCGGCGCGGAAACTGAGGCGCAAATCTCTCAGAAAAAGCGCCAGCATCAGGCAGCCTCGACTGAACAGGCGGCCATGTCGAGCGCGCTGACACCTTCAAGGCCAAGAGGAATATGCGTTGCAGCGACGATCATGCCGCCGCCCCGCATATGCCCGCGCATCAGCTCGGCGAAGCGGGCTTCGGACGCCTTGTCGAGACCGGCTGTCGGTTCATCGACGATCCAGAGCGGACGATGACTGACCAGAAGCCTGGCGATGGAAACACGGCGCTTCTGCCCCGTCGACAGATAGCCGAAAGGCAGATGCTCCACGCCGGGCAGATCGACGGCTTCCAGCGCCTCATCGATCTCCGTTTGCGCAGCACCATTGAACTTCTGCCAGAAGGACAGGTTTTCACGCACGCTGAGCGCCGGTTTCATCGCGTTCTGATGGCCGAGATAATGGCAGGCGGCGCGCACCGGAAAAACTGTGCCATCCTCGCGAAGCTCAACCTTGCCCGCTTCGGGCTGAAGCAGGCCGCTGATGATTCGCAGCAGCGTGGACTTGCCCGAGCCATTCGGTCCGGTCACCACCAGCGCCTCGCCTTCACCGAGAGCAAAAGACAGGCCAGCGAAAATCGTTTCCCCGCCTCTCTCGCCCGCCAGATTTTCGGCTTCAAGCCGCATTTTATACCCTCTAAGCCCCGATGGATAATTGCCAGACCAATAGAACCGGAACCCCGGAAGGTCTACGGAAAGGCATCGCAACATTTCGCCGCAAGGGGCCGAATTCACGATATTCTGTCTGGAATCGTTTTAGAAAACTCTCTATATGAGGGCTACCACGCCAGCGGTCGGCGTGGAAACCATTTTTGGCCGATCTCAACCTGTTGCCCTCAAGGACGCAGGCATCGGGACGGACAGCGGAAATGACTGCACCCGCACCTTGGCGCGTCCTTGAAACGCAGCAGAGGCGTTCGTCCTGGTTTTCCGGCCAGTAGCATGAAGGACGAACGCAGTGTCGCACATCGACAGCTTTAAATGCCGCAAAACCCTTACCGTAGGTGGTAAGGATTATGTTTATTACAGCCTGACCGAAGCCGAAAAGAACGGTCTCGAAGGCGTTTCCAAGCTTCCATTCTCCATGAAGGTTCTGCTCGAGAACCTGCTCCGCTTCGAGGACGACCGCTCCGTCAAGAAGTCGGACATCGAAGCTGTTGCCAAGTGGTTGAACGACCGCGGTTCCGCAGGCGCAGAAATCGCCTACCGCCCGGCCCGCGTGCTGATGCAGGACTTCACCGGCGTTCCTGCCGTCGTTGACCTTGCAGCCATGCGCGACGGCCTCAAGGCTCTTGGCGGCGATCCGGAAAAGATCAACCCGCTCGTTCCCGTCGATCTCGTCATCGACCACTCGGTCATCGTCGACGAATTCGGCAATCCAAGCGCATTCAAGGCCAATGTGGACCTCGAATATCAGCGCAACGGCGAACGCTACCGCTTCCTGAAGTGGGGCCAGCAGGCATTCAAGAACTTCCGCGTCGTTCCTCCGGGCACCGGCATCTGCCATCAGGTGAACCTCGAATATCTGGCCCAGGCTGTCTGGACCAAGGAAGAAGACGGCGAAACCGTTGCCTACCCTGACACCTGCGTCGGCACCGACAGCCACACCACCATGGTCAACGGCCTTGGCGTTCTGGGTTGGGGTGTTGGCGGCATCGAAGCTGAAGCTGCCATGCTCGGCCAGCCGGTTTCCATGCTTCTGCCGGAAGTCGTTGGCTTCCGTCTGACCGGCAAGATCAAGGAAGGCGTGACCGCGACCGACCTCGTTCTCACCGTCACGCAGATGCTGCGCAAGAAGGGCGTTGTCGGCAAGTTCGTCGAGTTCTTCGGCGAAGGCCTCGAAAACATGACGCTGGCCGACCGCGCAACCATCGCCAATATGGGTCCGGAATATGGCGCGACCTGTGGTTTCTTCCCGGTTGACCGCGAAACGCTCAACTACATGAACACCACCGGCCGCGACGAGCATCGCATCGAACTCGTCGAAGCTTATTGCCGTGCACAGGGCATGTGGCGCGACAAGGGTGCAGCCGATCCGGTCTTCACCGACATTCTCGAACTTGACATGAGCGACGTGGTTCCGTCGATGGCCGGCCCGAAGCGTCCGGAAGGCCGCATCGCGCTGGAAAACATCGCTTCCGGTTTCGCCACCTCGCTCGAAAACGAGTACAAGAAGACCACCGGCCAGACCGCGCGTTATGCCGTTGAAGGCGAAGACTATGATCTCGGCCATGGCGATGTGGCGATTGCCGCCATCACGTCGTGCACCAACACCTCGAACCCGAGCGTGCTGATCGCCGCCGGCCTTCTGGCCCGCAACGCCGTTGCCAAGGGCCTCAAGACCAAGCCTTGGGTCAAGACTTCTCTGGCTCCCGGCTCTCAGGTCGTTGCCGCCTATCTCGAATCCGCTGGCCTCCAGAAGGATCTCGATGCGCTCGGCTTCAACCTCGTCGGCTTCGGCTGCACGACCTGCATCGGCAATTCCGGTCCGCTGCCTGCTCCGATCTCCAAGACGATCAACGAAAAGGGCCTGATCGCGGCTGCCGTTCTTTCCGGCAACCGTAACTTCGAAGGCCGCGTTTCGCCGGACGTTCAGGCAAACTACCTTGCTTCGCCGCCGCTCGTCGTCGCCCACGCTCTTGCCGGTACAGTCACCAAGGACCTGACCAAGGAGCCGCTCGGCGAAGATCAGAACGGAAATCCGGTGTTCCTCCGCGACATCTGGCCTTCCTCTCAGGAAATCCAGGAGTTCATCGCCAAGAACGTGACCCGCAAGATCTTCTCGGAAAAGTATGCGGACGTCTTCAAGGGCGACGAAAACTGGCAGGCCGTTCAGGTGCCCGCAGGCCAGACCTATGCATGGGACGACAACTCGACCTATGTGCAGAACCCGCCTTACTTCGTTGGCATGGGCAAATCGGCCGGTACGATCGGCGACGTCAAGGGTGCCCGCATTCTGGGTCTCTTCGGCGACAAGATCACGACCGACCACATTTCGCCTGCCGGTTCGATCAAGGCACAGTCGCCAGCTGGCAAGTATCTCATCGACCATGGCGTCGGCATTGCCGACTTCAACCAGTACGGCACGCGTCGCGGCAACCATGAAGTGATGATGCGCGGCACCTTCGCAAACATCCGCATTCGCAACCACATGCTGGGCGAAAACGGACGAGAAGGTGGCTACACCATCCACTACCCGTCGAAGGAAGAAACCTCGATCTATGATGCTGCCATGCAGTACAAGGCCGAGGGCGTTCCGCTCGTCGTCTTCGCAGGCGTCGAATATGGCAACGGTTCTTCGCGTGACTGGGCTGCCAAGGGCACCAACCTGCTCGGCGTCAAGGCCGTGATCGCGCAGTCCTTCGAGCGTATCCACCGCTCCAACCTCGTCGGCATGGGCATTGTGCCTTTCGTCTTTGAGGAAGGCACCAGCTGGCAGACACTGGGCCTCAAGGGCGACGAAATGGTCACCATCGAAGGTCTTGCAGATGTACGTCCGCGCCAGAAGGTCGACGCTTCGATCACTTTTGCCGATGGCACGGTGAAGAAGGTTCCGCTCATCTGCCGCATCGATACGCTGGACGAGCTCGACTACATGAAGAACGGCGGCATTTTGCAGACCGTTCTGCGCGATCTCGCTGCTTAATCAGCACGCGCTTGAAATTCAGAAGCCGCCGGAGAAATCCGGCGGCTTTTTTATTTTAGATTAGACATGGAGCCTATCGGCCTGATCGGATCATTTCTCTGATTTTTACCGCTTTTTCAAAGTGATCGAGGGTATGGGTCTTGATCCACCACTCGGCAGCTTCCATGAGCAATTCAGGCTCCGTGTTCTTGTTGGCAAAGAACGCATAGAACGAGATACCGACCGTATCGCCCTTTTTCGCTATCTTCTCATCGCAAATGGCGATGGCTTTTTCTCTCAAGCTCGATCTCATGTTCAGCCAGTCTCGTTCTCGCACAATCTGTTGTGGGCTATTTTGGTGATATTCGCCCTTAAGGGTGAGATATGGGAATCGTAACGCCTGCGAATCTCACCGCAACGTGAATTCCTATTGATTGCAGGACTTCTTACATAATAGATGTCAGCGACAATTATTGCAGGATGAAACGAAGTGATACTCCACGCCCCCTTCTATGGGACAGGTTCATGGCTTACCGGCGAGCATTTGCCCGGCTGGCGTAGCATCTGTGCCGTTCTGGGGCTGGCATTCACCGGCTGCATCTCCATGCAGGGGCCGGCCAAGGCACAAGACAGTGGCAAGAAGACCGCCGTTCTGGAGCTCTACACCAGCCAGGGCTGCAAGTCCTGCCCCAAGGCTGACCAGAATTTCGCGAAATATGCCGACGATCCCAATGTTCTGGCGCTGTCGTTCCATGTCAATTACTGGGATTATATGGGATGGCGCGACACGCTTGCCACCCAGGAAAACACCGACCGGCAGAACGCCTATCGCAACTCCTTCAATGCGCGCATGATCTATACGCCGCAAGCCATCATCAATGGTACGACGGAAGTGAACGGTCGCGACAGTGAAGCCGTTCAGGCGCAGATTGCGGCCAACAAGCTGGATGTGCCGGTTTCGATCACACAGCTTGATGATGGGCGCCTGTCCATCGATATCGGTGCAGGCAAGAAGCCGGAAGCGCCGGTGCATGTCGTGCTGTTCTATTTCCGCGATTCCGTGACCATTCCGATCACCGAAGGTGAAAATGCCGGTGAGGCTGTCACCTATCGCAACACTGTCCGCGATACCAATACGATCGGCATGTGGGACGGCAAGCCGCTGAAGATCGAAATCCCGGCGTCGGAACTGAAACGCAAGGATGTTTCAGGCTGTGCGGTGGTGCTGCAGGAAACGCGCGATGACAATTCGCTCGGCCCTATCCATGGCGCGGCCATGTTCAAGCAGAAGAAGCCGATCGGCCTTTGAGCTTTCTGCGATCCTCATCGCTCTTGCGCGATTTACAGCAAGAAATGCGTTTCGATCAGATCGAACAGATTCTCATTTTGGGCTGATGTAGCGTCGGGCATCTGGGTGCGTGTTGCAACTTGGTTCAGCGGGGCTGGAAAAGGTTGGTTCGGCTCGGGCAGTCCTTTGGGCGGGGGGCTTGGGGTCGGACATACCCGAACCGAACCGTCTCAGGCAACGTGTAGATGCTGAAGCCATAATCAGGCTGGAATGCGAAGCTGACAAGGCGAAAATGTGGCCGACAATCACCATTCCAAACAGGCATTCTCTTTTCGTGAATAACTAATATAGAGCCCATAATCCCTATTTATTGGGGCTTTCCCCGCCAGATAATTGGCGATGAAAACCGGCCTGCAAAAGCCTCCCCTTGAAATTGCTTCACAAAAGCATCACCCTGTTGTCATGCGCCGGTTCGGTTCGCTTCGTCGCCATTGCCGAATATCCAAACCGGTTGCGCGCAGTTTGTTCTTGATCCCGCCCGGTCTTCGGTCCGGCTCTGCAAAAGGCTGAAAGGAACGACATGAATACGTCAAGCGTGGCGAATGAGGATTTGTCATCCCCTTCTCCCTCGTCTGCTTCGCCAAAGGTCGTTCCTATCGACCGTGTGCGACCGGCTCCCATCAGTTTCAACCGGCATGAACTTGCCAAAATCCTGAACATTTATGGCCGCATGGTTGCCTCCGGCACGTGGCGTGATTACGCCATTGATCATCTGGCTGACCGTGCGGTGTTTTCCATCTTTCGCCGCGCAAGCGAAGTACCGCTCTTCCGCATCGAGAAGAATCCGAAGCTGGCGCAGAAACAGGGCGCTTATTCGGTCATCGCTGCAAGCGGGCTTATCATGAAGCGCGGCCATGAGCTGGAACGCGTGCTGCGCGTGTTCGACAAGAGCCTCAAGCTCGTCGAAAGCTGATTTCGGCAGCGACTACAGGATCATGAAAGTGGCGGCGTTCCCGGCTCGATTGAACGCCCGCCGTTGAGCGGTAGCTGCATCAACACCGTATCCAGCCAGCGTCCATGCTTGAAGCCGGAGCCCTCGATACGTCCGCAATGGGTGAAGCCAAGGCTCTCATGCAGCTTGACCGAGCCGATATTGTGTTCGCCATCGCCGATGACCGCCAGCAATTGCCGGAACCCCAATGCAGCAATACGGTCGATGAGTTCCCGCAGCAAAAGCTTGCCGATACCCTTTCCCTTCGCATCCGGGGCGATATAGATCGAATCCTCCGCAAGCCAGCGGTAGGCTGGTCTGACGCGGAAATAACTCGCATAGGCATAGCCCAGAACCCGGCCATCCTCCTCCGCGACGAGGATCGGAAAGCCCTGCTCCACGAATGCCTCAAAACGCTTCACCATTTCGTCCATTGTCGGCGGCTCGATCTCATAGGAGCCCGCGCCGGTCAGTACGGCTTCCGTATAGATGGTGGTAATCGTTTCAATATCGGCAGGCTGGAAATCACGAATGACGGGCATGGGAGGAACCGGAGTAAAGTGTTTTGATAAGGCTTCTACCATGCATCAGTAATCATATGGACAAAAGCAAAAAGGGCAGCGTTTCCGCTGCCCTTTTGTTCAATCACTCTTCAGTCGACTATTCGCGGTTGCCCATGAACTGCAGCAGGAAGGTGAACATGTTGATGAAGTCGAGATAGAGACGCAGCGCGCCCATTACGACCTTGCGGCCATGCGCATCCGAAGAATCGCCTTCGTAGTACATTTCCTTGATCGACTGCGTGTCGTAGGCGGTGAGGCCTGCGAAGATCAGAACGCCGATCACCGAGATCGCGAACTGCAGCGCGGTGGAGCCGAGGAAGATGTTGACGACCGATGCCAGGATCAGGCCGAACAGGCCCATGATCAGGAACGAGCCCATGGCGGACAGGTCGCGCTTGGTCGTGTAACCGTAGAGCGACAGCGCGCCAAAGGAAGCAGCCGTCACGAAGAAGGTGCGAACGATGCTCTGGCCGGTGAAGACCAGGAAGATCGACGACAGCGACAGACCGACGAGAGCTGCATAGCCCCAGAAGACGGCGTTAGCGGTCGAGACCGAAAGACGTTCGATGCGGAAGCTCAGGAAAAACACTGCCGCAAGCGGCGCAAGCATCACGACCCAGCGAAGCGGAGACGTGTAGAGCGCCACACCGAGACCGGTGAGCATCTTGCCGTTGGCGAGCTGGGCGACGGCTGCGGACGGGTCCGTGGTCGTTGCGAGTGCTGCAACGGCAAATGCGGCAAGGCCGGTAACGGCCAAGCCGATAGCCATCATGTTATATACGCCAAGCATATAGCTGCGCAGGCCCTGATCGATGCCTGCATCAGCGCGAGCGCCGCCTACCGGCCTCTGCTGCGCCTGAATATTGCGAAAGTCAGCCATGACTTAAATCCTCTTGCCATGTCCCGTCCGGTGTCGGGGGCGCTCAAAAGGTCGAGCCGCCGCCAGGCGCCGCTGGCGGGACCCCAGCATGCCTGCCTGACATTATGGGGATTTCGGCCTTCGCGTACAAGTACCACCTGTAAAAAAACGTGATGCAGCAGCCTGGAAGTGTAAACGCTTTCTCCATACGATCCAATGACTTACGTTTTTCTGCCCGTGACGATTACAAATCGTTCATATCGTCCTGAGTACCTGGGCAGGCTTTTGGCCGAGAACGCGCCATGTCCCGGCCAAGCCGAAACCGACAGTCAGCACCAGCGCGATGGCAACGGTCATCAGCGCGACATCAGGCAGGAAGCTCGCTTTCAGCTTCATGATTTCCACCACGACATACCAGCCAGCCACGCTGCCGGCGACAAGCGCAAAGAGCGCCGTTGCGAGTCCGAGCAGCATATATTCAAGCACATAGGCCGTGATCAGCGTGCCGCGCGTGGCGCCCAGCGTCTTCAGCACCACGGCATCGTGGACACGGGCGCGGTTGCCCGCAGCCAGCGCTCCGCCCAGCACCAGAACGGATGCAGCCAGCGCGATGGAAGCCGCAGCGCGAATGGCGGTTGCAAGCTGGCTGATCAGATCATTGGCGACATTGAGCGCATCGGTCACGCTGACCGTCGTAACGGCGGGCCATGTCTTGGTGACCTGCCGCAGCACATCAGGCGCAAGGTTCTTCTGGCTATCGGGAATGGTGAGCGTCGCCAGCCAAGTCGCAGGCGCACCGGCAAAGGTATTGGGCGAAAACACCATGACGAAATTCATCGCAAGCGTTTCCCACTGAACCTGACGGAAGCTTGCAATCTTCGCGGTGATGTTGCGGCCCAGCACATTGACCGTCACCGTGTCGCCGAGCTTCAGGCCCAGTTCCTTGCCCTCGCGCTCCGCGAAGGACACCAGTGGTTCGCCACTATAGTCGTTCGGCCACCATTCGCCTTCCGTCAGTGTCGAGTTTTCGGGGACCGTATCGGAAAAGGTAATGCCACGGTCGCCGCGCAGCACCCAGGCTGCTTCCGGCGGGATGGTCATGTCGCGCACATTGGTGCCGTTGAAGGCAACGATACGCCCGCGCAGCATCGGACCGGAGGTCAGCTTGCCATCGGGTACGATGCCGCTGACCAGCTTGGTGAAATCGCCGATATCGCGGTTCTGGATATCGACGAAGAAAAAGTCGGGCGCCTGTGCTGGAATGTTTTCCGTTACCTGGCGACGCAGATTGCCATCGATCAGCGCGATTGCCACCATCAGCGTCAGGCCAAGGCCCAGTGAAAGCACCACAGAGGGCGTGAGTGCGCCGGGTCGATGGATGTTGCCCACTGCAAGCCGGAGCGACGTCGAGCGCACGCGCGGAACCCGGCGGGCAAGCCAGCGGATGCCGTCGGCGACTAGCCGCAGCACGCCGAAAGCCGCAATGGCCGAAACGATGAAGATTGCGGCGATACGCCGGTCATAAGCAACGTAGAGCGCCAGACCGGCGAGTGCAGCAATCAGCAGAACCGCAAGGGTGAGATAGAGGAACGGTGGCAGGCCGCGCTGTTCAAAACCTTGTTCGCGGAAAAGCGCCGTCGCCGGAATATCGCGTGCGCGGCCCAGCGGAATAATCGCGAAGGCAAGCGTGGTGATGAGGCCGAAGACGGCAGCGAGCGCCAGAGCATCGGGAAAGAAACCGCCACCACCGGCGACCGGCAGATAATTGGCAAGCGCCATCGCGGCAGCAAACGGGATAATCGCCGCCAGTATCAGCCCGAGAACAATGCCTATGAAGCCGATCACCATAATCTGCACGAGATAAACCAACACCGCGAAGCGCGCTGGCGCGCCGAGCGACTTGAAGGTGGCGATCACGCCGCGCTTGCCGTCAAGATAGGCGCGCACCGCATTGGCGACGCCGACACCGCCGACGATCAGGGCTGTCAGGCCCACCAGTGTCAGGAATTGCGAGAAGCGCTCGATATTGGCGCTCAGCGCCGGAGCGGCATTGGTGCGGGAACGGATGTTCCAGCCTGCATCGGGGAAATCGGCAGCGGCCTGCCGCCTGACTTCGGCAATTGCTGCATCCGGCGCGCCGTCCGGAAGAGCAACCTTGTAGATATGATCGACAAGGCTTCCGGGCTGAATGAGACCGGAAGCACGCAGGCCATCCAGCGAAACCAGAAAGCGCGGCGCAAAATTGAAACCCGAAGAAAGCAGGTCCGGTTCGCTCTCGATCAGGCCACGCAATTCAAACACTTGCGAGCCGAGCAGCACTTTTGCGCCAAGCGAAAGGTCCATGCGATTGAGGAAATCCTGACTGACGGCCGCGCCATAGGTGCCGTCCTTCTCGCCGGTCATGTCAGCCAAAGATTGCTGCGGTTGAACCTTCAGTTCGCCATAAAGCGGATAGGCCGCGTCGACAGCCTTCACCTCGACCAGCGACTGGTCGGAACCATCGGGCATGCGCGCCATGGAGCGCATGGTGGCGCTTTCCGCCATTCTGCCCTGTTTTGCGATGAAGGCGCGTTCTTCCGCCGTTGTTTCCCGCTGATTGAGCGCGAAGCTGACATCACCGCCCAGAATGCTCTGGCCTTCCGACGCAATGCCGGTGCTGACCGAGCGCGCCACCGAGTTGACGCCGCCGATAGCGGCAACGCCAAGCGCGATACAGGCGAGGAAAATATAGAAACCGGACAGGCCACCGCGCATTTCACGCAGCGCAAAGCGGAGAGCAAGCGAGAACGACTTTGCTGCACTCATGCGCCAGCTGCCAGCGATTCGAGAACCGAGCCGCCCTGTGCAGGCTCTTCGATCCGGCCCGAGCGCACTGGAATTTCGATGTCGCAGCGCGCCGCAAGCGCCGGGTCATGCGTGACGAGCACCATGGTGAGGCCGTTTTCGCGCTGCTTGGCGAACAGAAGATCAGCAATCTGGCGCCCCGTCGTGGTATCGAGATTGCCGGTCGGCTCATCCGCGATCAGGATTTTCGGGCTTGGCGCAAGAGCACGGGCAATCGCAACGCGCTGCTGTTCACCGCCGGAAAGCTCCGATGGATAATGGGTGAGGCGCTCGCCAAGGCCGACAGCGCGCAATTCGCGTTCCGCCACCTCGAAAGCATCGCGACGCCCGGCCAGTTCCAATGGCACGGCGACATTTTCAAGCGCGGTCATGTTGGGAATGAGGTGGAAGGACTGGAACACGATGCCGATATTGGCGCCGCGGAAAGCGGCGGCCTGATCTTCGCTCATCTGGCTGATCGTCTCACCGGCAATCTTCACAGTTCCGTTATCAACATGCTCCAGACCGGCCAGAACCATCAGCAGCGTGGACTTGCCGGAACCGGACGGACCAACGATGCCAACCGACTGTCCCTGCGATATATGAAGGGAAACGCCCTTCAGCACATGCACCGATGAGGCGGCGTGACCAAGGGTTAGATGAACGTTCTCAAGTTCGATAATCGGGCCAACAACCTGTTCCGTCACGCGGTTTTTATCCTATATGAATCTTTAGAACCAAACAGCGCGCCACAAATTTGAACTTATGTTGCGCCAATTATTGAAGAGAAGTCCGGCGGGCCATTTGCCCACAGCCCCTCAAATATGGGTTTTCGACGATGCGTTTCAAACTCTCAATTCCGGCATGGCTCCCGATTTTTGCGATGATGGCGTCTTTTATGGCGGCAAGCCCCATCACTACGGCGCAGGCGCAGGAGGATCCGACCGGTCTCGAAGACGCACTGCCGACCGAGCAGCTTTCACAGGTCAAGATCGTCGGTTTCGGCGACAGCCTCATGGCGGGCTATCTGCTGCCGGCCAATGCCGCCTTTCCGCAGCAGCTTGAAAAGGCACTCAACGACAAGGGTGTCGAGGTTTCGATCGAGAATGCGGGCGTGTCGGGCGACACGACCACGGGCGGGCTTTCGCGCATCGACTGGTCCGTTCCCGATGGCACCGATCTGGTCATCCTTGAACTGGGTGCGAATGACGCGCTGCGCGGCATCGAACCCGACATTACCGAAAAGAACCTCGACGAGATGCTGGCGCGCCTGAAGCAGCGCGGCATTTCGGTCATTCTTGCCGGCATGATGGCCCCGCCCAACATGGGCAAGGACTATGCCGCCAAGTTCAACCCGATCTATCCGAAGCTGGCACAGAAATATGGCGTGCCGCTCTACCCGTTTTTCCTCGACGGCGTAGCAACCAAGAAGGACTTTCTGCTCGAGGACGGAATGCACCCCAATGAAAAGGGCGTCGAAACGATGGTGTCTAACTTTATGCCCACTATCGAAAAGAGCCTGACGAACATGCAAAATAAGGGGACATCGGGAGGCTGACGCCGGTCGGGAGCATAAACAGCTTGCTCCCGGACTCAAACTTTGATTCGCTGCAGTTGCATCAACTTAACCGAATCAATTCGGCAGGTACGATGCACTGACTCTCTAGGCTAGAGTGTCCTTTATGCATCCTTTGGATGCCCGGCGCTCTGGCATGGAACGCTTCGAGGAGGATGCCTTATGCCGCGTCTTTTCACTGCCCTCGAAATCCCGCGCGACGCCGCGCTTTCGCTCTCGTTGTTGCGAGGCGGTCTTCCCGGCGCACGCTGGATTGATGTCGAAAACTACCACATAACGCTGCGTTTTATCGGAGATGTGGAAGGCCACGTGGCCGACGAGGTTGCCAATGCGCTTGATCGCGTGCGGCGGCCGGAATTCATGCTCAACCTGTCGGGTGTCAATGCTTTCGGTTCCAAAAAGCCGCACAGCATCTATGCGGGTGTATCCCCTTCGCCTGAGCTCAACGCATTGCAGGCGGAAATCGAACGGATCTGCCGGCGACTTCACATTCCCGCCGACCCGCGCAAGTTCACGCCCCATGTGACACTGGCGCGGCTGAGAAATCCCCGCATCGAGGATGTGGTGCGCTATCTCTCCTCACGTGGCAACTTCGCGACGCTGCCCTTCAAGGTGGGACGGTTCGTGCTGATGTCGTCACGCGATTCCGTCGGTGGCGGACCTTATATCGTGGAGGAAGCCTGGCCTTTGGTTGCCCGTTCCGGCCAGAACTGGTCGGCAAGCGCGATGGAGGCTGCCAGAACCATCCGGTAAACCTTTTCGAAGTCCCCGGTCCCGCCGTAGTAGGGATCGGGGATTTCAACTGCCCGCCCTTCTGCAATCTCCGCGAAAAGCCCGATATGCGCGTCTGCACTTGCGGGCCTGCGCTCAGCGATCATCCGCATATTGTAACGGTCCATCCCAAGGATCAGGTCAAAACGGCTGAAATCACCGGCGATGAGCTGTCGGCAGCGCTGTGCGGAAATGTCGAGACCATGATGCGCTGCAACGCTGATGGAGCGCTCGTCCGGCTCCTCGCCGGTATGATAGCCATTGGTTCCGGCAGAATCGACCAGCACATGGCGGATGCCGCGCTTTTCCAGCACATGCCCCATCACGCCTTCGGCAAGCGGAGAACGGCAGATATTGCCTGCGCAAACGAAAAGAATGCTGGTCGGGGCTTGTGCGGCTACGGATACGATCACGGAACTCTCGCGCTCATGATAAGTTAGTTCAGGAACCGCAACATAGGCGAAAGACGATGGCACGCAACCGGCTGACAGAAAATGAACTGAACGAAGCGCTCACTGAACTGGATGGCTGGCAGAAGGTCGACGGACGCGAGGCGATTGCCAAGAGCTTCAAGTTCAAGGATTTCAATGCCGCCTTCGGTTTCATGACGCGCGCAGCGCTCCATGCGGAAAAGCTCGACCATCACCCTGAATGGTTCAATGTCTACAACCGCGTCGATGTTACGCTCGCTACCCATAGCGAGAACGGCATTACGGAACTCGACATCAAGCTTGCGCGCAAGATGAATGCGATAGCCTGAATTTAGAGCTTTGAAATATAGACGTAAATCTTCCGGCGATCATAATTGAAGCTGCCATCTGGATTGCGGCTGGAATAGGGTAGAACGCGGGTAAGATTGATGCGATCCTGCCAGTTCTGCCCGAGTTTGCCGCCATGGACACCCCGGATATGAACATCGCCGAGCGAAATTGCGGCATGGAAAATATGTCCGGCCTGAACATCATAAAAGCCGATTGCTTTGCCGAATGGCAGTGCCGAATAGCCGTTCCATTGTTCGCCCGCCCTGAAATTCAGGATCGGTATCCAGTTCTGGCTGGATGTGCCGCGCAAAGTGTTGAGCGAAATTCCGGCTCCGAAGAGAAACCGCAGATAGACGGCGGCATCGTAGCATCCCGCCTCCGACAGATCGACGGTGATGTAATTATCTTCGCTTCCAGCAGCCAGTAGCTGGTTGCCGCGAAACAGCCGTGTTGAACGGTCGCTGCGGATGAAATTTTCCCCATAGCCGGTCAAATGCATCAAAACCTCCATTCGTTCGGCATCGCTCCAGTGCGGTCCAAGCCGTTTGGTGAGCAATCCGGTCGAATCTGTATTTTGGGGATTTGACGGGGGCGTTGTAGCTGATGGTTCTTGCAGGATAGGACTACGGGGAAATCGAACTGGCCTTGCAAGAGCGGTACAAACTCCCCATTTTTTACCGGTCAGAACCCGCATTCGATGATTGGAATCGGGACGACAGGAGTTGAACGAGAATGGATGACGTCAGAATCGGTGAAATCCTCGAACCCGGCAGCGAGAGCGAATTCAAGAAGCGCAGCGAACGGGTGAAGAACGGATTCTGGAAGGCCGCGCGCCGCGCCGGTCGCATGGTGCCATTCATGGATGAGGTGGTGGCAGCCTATTACTGCGCGCTCGACCAGAGGACCCCAACCCATGTGCGCATGACCCTGATGGCGGCGCTCGCCTATTTCGTCCTACCCTTCGACGCCATTCCCGATATTCTGGCCGGTATCGGCTTCACCGATGACGTTGCCGTGCTGATGGCAGCGCTGACAGCCGTTCGTGCCCATATCACACCGGCGCACCGGCTGGCCGCGCGACAGGCACTTGAGGATGAGGGAGCAAGGGAATAGCGGCGGCTGATCACAGCTATGTGATTCTGGCTACTTTGCTTCAATTGCCCCCCGCTTTTTTCCTTATTTCCCTAGTTCCGACATCCTATCCCCCTTCAACATATTGCCTTAATCCCCTGCTGCCTTATTGCCTTATCCCCACGAACACACTCTCGCCGCTTTCTTTTAATTCAAGTGGAGCCAAGGGATGGCGGGGCGACTTAGCTGCTCATTCAAGTTTTCTTTCGAAACTTCACCGTTTGGTAACCCAGATTAAGGCAATTTAATCGGCAACTGAGCGGGACGGCGTGATGAACGGCGGCATCCCGATATTCAAGTTTGAAGCAAACGAAAGAGAACCGGTAAAAACCAATGCTTGGAAAATCGATCGTCGCGGCTTCTGTGTTCATGATTGGGATGGCGGGTTCGGCACTCGCCCAGACCCCGAGCCAGATCAGCCAGTTCAATGCCTGGGGCGCCTACAGCTATCAGTCGGGCAACGGCAAGGTCTGCTATGTCCTCTCCGTACCGACCCAGAAGGCTCCGGCCAATGTCGATCACGGTGACAACTTCTTCCTCGTGAGCCAGAAGCCCGGCCAGAACATCTCGTTCGAACCGCAATTCATGGCCGGTTACGACCTCAATACCAATGCCAAGGTCGTCGTCTCCATCGGCAACCGCAACTTCAACATGTTCGTCAACGGTAAGTCCGGCTGGATGGAAAATGCAGCGGAAGAGCCGCAGCTCATCGCAGCCATGCGCGGCGGTTCGGAAATGAAGGTGCAGGCACAGTCGAAGCGCGGCACCAAGACCAACTATACCTATTCGCTGAAGGGTATTTCGGATGCGCTGAAAGCCATCCAGAAGTGCAAGTAATCCTCACGATTGGACAACTTTCAAAGCCGGGCCTTGCGCCCGGCTTTTTCTTTTGCAGCCTTGCTCCCCGCCGTCATGCATAGCGACCGGATTTCATGTGGCCGGATTTCATGTGGGATGACGAATGCGATATTGTGTGCTAAGAGCGCGCGCAACAGGGTAGCAAAGCCAAGTGCCGGACCCTATTTATCCATGAATTCGGGCCAGATTATCTGGCGAAGCTTATCGACGCGCTTCAGCCGTCGTCTCCAACAGTTGAAAACAGATGTCCATTTCGTTCGACCTTACCATTGATGATACGCGCGACCAGCTTGCCCGCCATGCGCGCGCCAGCCTGGAAGCAAAGCCGTCGCTCATCGGCATGTCGCGCGAGGAAATGGCCGAAGCGCTGATCAAGGCCGGTGTGCCCGAGCGTCAGGTGAAGATGCGCATCAGCCAGCTCTGGCATTGGCTCTATGTGCGCGGCGTTTCCGATTTTGCCGACATGCGCAATATTTCCAAGGATTTGCGCGCTATGCTGGCGCAGCATTTCACCATTGCGCGGCCTGAAGTGGTCGAAGAACAGATTTCGCAGGACGGCACCCGCAAATGGCTGTTCCGTTTTCCGCCGCGGGGTGCCGGCCGTCCGGTCGAAATCGAAAGCGTCTATATTCCCGAAGAAGGCCGTGGCACGCTCTGCGTTTCCTCACAGGTCGGCTGCACGCTGACCTGCTCGTTTTGCCATACCGGCACGCAGAAGCTGGTGCGCAATCTGACCTCTGAAGAAATTCTGGCGCAGCTTTTGACCGCCCGCGACCGGCTCGGCGATTTCCCGGACAAGGACACGCCCGACGGTGCCATGGTTCCCGCCGAAGGTCGCAAGATCACCAATATCGTGATGATGGGCATGGGCGAGCCGCTCTATAATTTCGAGGAAGTGAAGAAGGCTCTGCTGATCGCCTCCGATGGCGACGGCCTGTCTCTCTCCAAGCGCCGCATCACGCTTTCGACCTCCGGCGTCGTGCCGGAAATCTATCGCACCGGTGACGAGATCGGCGTCATGCTCGCCATTTCGCTGCACGCCGTGCGCGACGAGCTGCGCGACATTCTGGTGCCGATCAACAAGAAGTATCCGCTGGAACAGCTCATCAAGGCTTGCCGCGAATATCCGGGCCTGTCCAATGCAAAGCGCATCACCTTCGAATATGTGATGCTGAAGGACATCAATGACAGCCTTGAGGATGCCAAGCTGCTGGTAAAGCTTTTGCAGGGCATTCCGGCCAAGATCAATCTGATCCCGTTCAACCCGTGGCCCGGCACCAATTACCAGTGCTCGGAATGGGAGCAGATCGAGAAATTTGCCGATTATGTGAACGCGGCTGGTTATGCATCGCCGATCCGCACCCCGCGCGGTCGCGACATTCTCGCGGCCTGCGGCCAGCTTAAGTCGGAATCGGAGCGCATGCGCAAGAGCGAGCGCCTTGCTCTCGAAGCCATGATGATTGCTGGACACGGTGAATAACGGGGTGAATAAACCGATGGGTGAGCGTGCTTGAACGATACTTTCGACTACATAACGCGCTTCGCCATCGTGGTATTCGGCTATTGCTGCGGTGTATTGACGGCAGGCTGGTTTCTCGCCGCTATCCTTTTCCGCACCCTCGGGATCGATTCCTTCATGAATGATTTCGTCATGATGGCAAGCGATGCGGATGCCGGTTCGCTCTTTGCAGCCACCAGCTTTTGGAGCGCCGTCTTCGTTGGCGGTTTTGCCATTGCAGCCATGGCTGGCGGGTTCAGCTTTGTGCCCGCCCTCATCCTCATCATTCTGGCTGAAGCGCGCGGTTACAAATCATCCCTGTTCTATTGCGTTGCGGGCGCCCTGATCGGGCTTGCCGCCGCAGGCGCATCGCTTCCGTTCAGCGATGGCCGGAGCGTGCCGGAAAGCTCGCTCTGGATTGCAACCATTGCAGGCGCCGGTGTCGTCGGCAGCTTCGTCTACTGGCTGCTGGCAGGGCGCAATGCCGGGCGGCTTTTAACCCGCCCGGTTGAATAAAATCCATCTTCTTTTTCGCATTGTCCTACGCAAAACCGCTTCGCACTTTTGCTGGAAATGCTCTATTTCGCCTGTGCGGTGATGATCTTCAGCGCGAAGGCTGAGAATACGCCCGCAAACATCCAGTCCACGATGCGCGTCACGGTCGGGTTCTTTTTCAGGAGCCCGGCGAAACGATCTGCCGCCACCACCATCGGAATGGTAAAGGGCAGCGCCATCGGAATGAACGACAGGCCGAGGAAGAACAATTTGCCCATGGCATGCGGGTCATGCGCGGAGACGAACTGCGGCAGGAAGGTCATGTTGAACAGGATGATCTTCGGGTTCAGAAGGTTGATGCCGAGACCCGTCAGCCAGTTCTGGAACAGCGTATGCTTCTTGCCGCCATTCTTTTCCGGCGAGAAGGCCGATCCCTTGCGGATCGCCTGCACGGCCAGCCAGACCAGATAGCCTGCGCCCACCACTTTCAGCGCCGTAAAGGCTGCGGGAGACGCCAGAATGAGCGCCGAAAGGCCGAGCGCCACCATGGTGGTATGAATGACGATGCCGGTGCTGGCGCCAGCCATACAGGCAAAGCCTGCGGCCTTGCCTTCGGACAGGGCACGCCCGACGAAAAGCGTCATGTCGGGACCGGGCGTGATGGAAAGGATCGCGGTTGCTATCGCGAACTGGACAAAAATCGTCCATTCGGGAATGAAGGTCAGGTTTGTCAGAAAAGACATCGAAATGTGCTCCAAGAGATGGCGCACGCTAGAATAATTTCCATGCAAATGGAACCGTGGAATGGAGGCCGAAATGCTGCTGATCGTAGGGACTGTCCGCCTGCCGCCGGAAAATCTTGACCGGGCGCGCGAGGCCATGCAGCGCATGATCTTGGCCAGCCGGGCGGAGGATGGCTGTGTGGACTATGGCTATGCTGCAGATATTCTCGAACCGGGGCTCATCCATGTGAAGGAGATGTGGCGCGACCGTGCTTCGCTCGACCGGCATTTCGCCTCCCCCCATATTGCCGAATGGCGTGCGGCCTGGCCTGAACTTGGTATCGGCGACCGCAATCTCGTTGTTTATGAAGTTGGCGAACCACAGATCACGTAATAAGCATGAGTTTTCGCGATAAGTCTCGGCTTGCACGCGGCTTGGCAACTGCTAAAAGAACTACGGATAAATTTTGGGCGCCGCTCTGGAGCGCCTGATGAGACGGAAGTTTATTATGAGCAAGTGGAAAGACGTTAAGAAAGTCGTTCTCGCCTATTCGGGCGGCCTCGACACTTCGATCATCCTGAAGTGGCTTCAGACGGAACTCGGCGCGGAAGTTGTGACTTTCACTGCCGATCTCGGTCAGGGCGAAGAGCTTGAACCAGCCCGTAAGAAGGCGGAAATGCTGGGCATCAAGGAAATCTTCATCGAGGACGTGCGCGAAGAATTCGTGCGCGATTTCGTTTTCCCGATGTTCCGCGCCAATGCCGTCTATGAAGGCGTCTACCTGCTCGGCACCTCGATTGCCCGCCCGCTGATCTCCAAGCACCTGATCGAAATCGCCAGGAAGACCGGCGCCGACGCCATCGCGCACGGCGCGACCGGCAAGGGCAACGACCAGGTTCGTTTCGAGCTTTCGGCCTATGCGCTGAACCCGGACATCAAGATCATCGCCCCATGGCGCGACTGGTCGTTCAAGAGCCGCACGCATCTGCTCGAATTCGCCGAACAGCACCAGATTCCGGTTGCCAAGGACAAGAAGGGCGAAGCGCCGTTCTCCGTCGACGCGAACCTGCTGCACTCCTCGTCCGAGGGCAAGGTTCTGGAAGATCCGGCTGTCGAGGCACCGGAATATGTGCATATGCGCACCATTTCACCGGAAACCGCGCCCGACAAGGCAACGATCATCAAGATCGGCTTTGAAAAAGGTGATGCCGTTTCGATCAATGGCGAACGTCTGTCGCCAGCAACGCTGCTTGCCAAGCTCAACGACTATGGCCGCGACAATGGCATCGGTCGTCTCGACCTCGTGGAAAACCGCTTCGTCGGCATGAAGTCGCGTGGCGTCTACGAAACGCCGGGCGGCACGATCCTGCTGGCAGCTCACCGCGCCATCGAATCGATCACGCTTGACCGTGGCGCTGCTCACCTCAAGGACGAGCTGATGCCGCGCTACGCCGAGCTGATCTATTACGGCTTCTGGTTCTCGCCGGAACGCGAAATGCTGCAGGCCGCCATTGATCACAGCCAGCGCCATGTTGAAGGCGAAGTCACGCTCAAGCTCTACAAGGGCAACGTGATGGTGATCGGTCGCGAATCGGACAAGTCGCTCTATTCCGACAAGCTCGTCACCTTCGAAGACGATCAGGGTGCTTACGACCAGAAGGACGCCGCAGGCTTCATCAAGCTCAATGCACTGCGTCTGCGTACGCTTGCTGCGCGTGATCGCAAATAAGCATATCCAATCCAGACAAAAGCCCGCCTTCCCGGCGGGCTTTTTGTTTTTAGAGCGGAACAATTGTCTTTGTGCTCTGGATGACCGGCAGGATCGCATGAGATCAAGCGGCGTGTTTTATACCCGCCAGCATCTTTTCTTCACCGGGACGCAAAGTCAGCACCCGCACGCCATTCGCGGTGACTGCGACCGTATGCTCGAACTGCGCTGACAATTTTCCGTCGCGCGTCACCACCGTCCAGCCGTCCTTTTCGGTCTTCACCTTGGCCGTTCCCTGATTGAGCATCGGCTCGATGGTGAACACCATGCCTTCGCGCAGACGAACGCCGGTGCCAGGCTTGCCGAAATGCAGAACCTGCGGTTCCTCATGCATCTCGCGACCGATACCATGGCCGCAATATTCCCGCACGATGCTGTAGTCATGCCGCTTGGCGTGACGCTCGATGGCATGGCCGATATCGCCCAGCGTCGCGCCGGGTCGCACGGCAGCAATCCCCTTCCACAAGGCCTCATAGGTCACGCGGACCAGCCGTGAGGCGAAAGGAGCGACTTCACCGACCATATAGGTCTTGCTGGAATCAGCGATATAGCCATCCTTTTCCAGCGTGATATCGAAGTTGATGATCTCGCCGTTTTCAATGATCTGGTCATTCGACGGCATGCCGTGGCAGACGACTTCGTTCTTGGAACTGTTCAGCACATAGGGATAGTCATATTGCCCCTTGCTGGCAGGCCGCGCCTGCAATTCGCGGGTGATATAATCCTCGACCAGATCGTTGACCTGCATCGTGGTCATGCCTGCCAGAGGTGTGCGGTCGAGAAGCGCAAAAACAGAGGCAAGCAGCGCGCCGGATGCCGCCATTTTCTCCACTTCGGCAGGGGTCTTGGTCATGACGACTGCACAGTAAGAACGGGCAGAACCGGCAGCTCGACCTGCGCTGCGCGCAACTGCATCTGCACGATCTCGTTGAACGACAGGTCGGGATGGGCCTGCGCCAGCATACCGATCTTCATCCAGTATTCAGCCTGCGCATTGATCGAACGGCACATGACGTCACTCGCCTTGCGCAGTTCCTCATGCAGTTCATCGCCGATTTTCACGATACCCATAGCATTATCCAGACCATATAGTTCATATACGAATCATATATAAACCGTATATATTCATCGATCAAGCTCTCTACTGTTCCTGCTCAAGCAATCAAAGCCACTTGCATTTAGTATGGCACCGTACTATAAGTCACCGTATGGAAATAATCGAACAAAAGCATCACGCCCTTCTGGGCGAAATGGAACGCCGGCACAGCCCGTCCACCGACGCGCTGAAAACCTGCTTTGAAGTCTTGTCGCTTGCTGCGGCCATTGACCGGGATTGCGCCAGCCGGCTGGCACCGCACAAGCTTTCGGAAGGCAAGTTCGTCCTGCTGTTTCTGCTGCACAATGCGCCCGACGGCCTCTCGCCGCACGAGCTTTCAGAACGCGCAGGTGTCACGCGCGCCACCATAACCGGCCTGCTGGACGGGCTAGAGCGTGATGGTTTCCTCAAGCGTCACGCGGATAGCGAGGACCGCCGCAAGCTGACTGTCCGGCTGACATCCGAAGGGATGCTGCTGGCGCAACAGCTTTTCGAACAACATACCGCATGGATTGCAAGCCTGATGAGCGATCTCTCGTCAGGCGAACAGCAGCTTCTCAGCACCTTGCTGCGCCGCATCTGGAGCCGCACCGATGCCGGTCGTTCTTTCAAGATCAATGAAACCCTAAGGGATATGACATGACCTATTACCTCGCCGAGCTTTATTCCCCGAAATCGAGCTGGCACGCGCTCGATGCTGAAGGCAGGCAGGCCTTCTTTGAGAAAGTCGGCGCGGGTATGGGCGGGCTTGGCGCGCTCGGTATCGAGGCCTTGGCATTAGGTCCCGTCGACGCGACAAAGTCTTTTGCGCCCAGCCAGAGTTTCTTCGCCATCTGGCGTTTCCCGGATGAAGCAGCTCTCGACATGCTGATTGCCGGAATCACCGCCACCGGCTGGCATGATTATTTCGACACGATCAATGCGGCGGGTGCAGGCACCGACCTTCCCGGCCATCTGGCGCAACTGGCAGGCGTGCCTTTCAGGGACGCCGCCTAATCCAAAACCACTATCGCGATGATAGAGCGTATCCCGAAAAGTGTGAAACGCCTACGCAAGGAAATCAGTCCACTGGACTGATTTCTGATCCCGCTTGACTCTTGCCTCGCTCGATTCAATACTAGAACATATAGAGAACAAAAAGATGGAATCTAGACGTGAGCGGCATCGACATCGCGGCGCTGCGGCGCATGGTTACGACCATTGAAGGCAACGATCCGCAAGGCAGTTTTGCAAATCAGGGACAAACGGACTTCGGGCGGACGCGCAGTTTCACGCTCGGCCTTGCCGGAGCGGATGCTGCCTTTCCGCATGGTCTGGCAGGTGACGCGCTGCATGAGGTTTTTGCCGAAAACCCCGGCGCGCATATGGCTGCGACCGGCTTTGCGCTCGCCTTTGCCGCCCGTGCGGCAGAACGCGCCATAGAGCCTCGTCGCCCGATTATCTGGATCGAGGAAGAAAGTGCTGCAAGTGAATATGGCGGGCTTTATCCGCCGGGACTTCATGCCTTCGGGATCGATCCGTCGCGACTTCTGATCGTGCGCTGCCCCACGGCACAGGATGTCCTGAAGGCGGCAAATGATGCGCTGGAAGCCGGAACCGGCGGCAAGGCTTCGCATCTTGTTTCCGGCGTCGTCGCCTCGGTGACAGGCCAGCCGAAATGCCTCGACCTGACCGCTTCGCGTCGTCTGCTTCTGGCAACAGAAACCGCGCAGCTGCCCGTCATCCTGCTCCGGAGCCACCGGACGGCTGTGCAAAGCGCTGCCGTCAGCCGCTGGCGGGTGGCGCCCGCGCCGTCCCGTTCAAGTGGAGCGAACGCACCCGGCAAGCCTGTCTTTTCGGCGGTTCTGGAACGCAATCGCCACGGCACATGCGGGCAATGGATCATGGAATGGAACAATGAAACCCAGGAATTTGGTGCTAACGAACGGGATGGCAGAACGTCTGTTTCTCGCCCTCTGGTTTCCGTTTCTGCCGACCGACCGGCTTCGCAACAGCGCTCCGCCTGACGGCAAACCGCGCCTGCCTTTGGTTGTGACCGAACGCACGGCCAATGCGCTGCGCCTGACAGCAGTGGATGCCGGAGCGGCAAAGCTCGGCCTTTTTCCCGGTATGGCACTGACGGATGCGCGCGCCCGCGTGGAACGGCTTGAAGTGGCAACGGCAGCACCGGAACATGATGCGGCATTGCTCAAGCGTCTTGCCCATTGGTGCGAGCGCTACACGCCGCTTGTCGCCTTCGATGAGCCGCATGGGCTGATGCTCGACATAACCGGCTGTGCGCATCTTTTTGGCGGGCTCGACGCCATGCGTGCCGATGCAATCCGGCGTCTGGAACGGGCCGGGCTTGGCGTACAGGCGGCGATTGCCGATAACAGTTTTGCCGCGCGACTTCTGGCACGGAGAACGAAGGGCAGTGTCTTCAGCAGAGCAGAGGCCGACCGCTTGCTTCCCCGCCTGCCGCTCTCCGCGCTTGAACTGACGCAAGCTGCCGAAACCGGCCTCAAGCGCGCCGGATTGAAACGCATCGGCGATGTGATGGGGCTTCCGCGCGCCGCACTCACCGCCCGCTTCGGCACCGATCTTGCGACCCGGCTCGACCGGCTGGCGCGGCAGGAGCGCGCGCCGATTTCCCCCTTGCGCATCATGCCTCTCAGCACCGTCGAGCGCCGCCTGTCAGAGCCGGTTACCGCAATGGAACTGGTTGAACGCATCTTGCAGGAACTGGCGCAGGAGCTTTTTACGCAGCTTGAACCGGAGGGAAAAGGCGCGCTTCTGATTGAGTCCTCCTTCTTCCGTGTCGATGGCGAAGTGCGTCATATCCACATCGAAACCGGCCAGCCCTTGCGCAGCGACAAGGTTTTCCTGCGCCTTGCGCGTGAAAGGCTCAATGCCTTGACCGACCCGCTCGACGCCGGTTTCGGCTTCGACATGATCCGGCTGGCAGCGCTGCGCAGTGCGGCAATCGCCCAGCGCCAGACGGGGCTCGACCAGCATGAGGAAGATGAAGCGGGGTTTAGTCAGCTTGTCGACCGGCTTTCGGCGCGGCTTGGACAGAACCGCGTTCTCGTTTCCTTTTCGCGTAACACGCATATTCCTGAACGGGCCTTCGGCCTGCGCCCTGCCCTTCACACGGACAGCAAGGGCGAAGCCGATTACGAAAACACAGCAGCACTTCCCCCAGCACTTCCCAACGACCCGCCAGCGCGCCCCATAAAACTGTTTCGCCCGCCACAATTGATCGAAAGCGTGGCGGAAGTGCCCGACAGCCCGCCTTCGTTTTTCCTGTGGCGGCGGGTGCGCCATCATGTGCGCCTTGCCGAGGGGCCGGAAAGGATCGAACCGGAATGGTGGCTCGCAATCGGTCACACGGTTCCGGAACTGCGCGATTATTACCGGGTGGAAGACGAGAACGGCCAGCGCTTCTGGATTTTCCGCGAAGGCCTTTATGACGGTGCCAATCATCCGCGCTGGTTTTTACACGGACTGTTTGCGTGATGGCTCCTTATTTCGAAATGGCTGCTGCCAGCAATTTCTCCTTCCTGTGCGGTGCGTCGCATCCGCAGGAACTGGTAGCGCGTGCGCATGAGCTTGGTCTGTCCGGTATCGGCATTGCCGACCGCAACACGCTGGCCGGTGTGGTGCGGGCACATGCGGCATGGAAGGATTTTCGCGACAAGAGCGATTTCCGGCTTTTCATCGGCTGTCGCCTGTCCTTCACCGACGGCACGCCGGATATGGTCGTCTATCCGCGTGATCGTCCGGCCTATGGGCAATTGTGCCGCCTGCTGACGGAGGGCAAGGCACGCGCCGCCATCAAGGGCGAATGCCATCTCGAATGGGGCGACCTGCTGTTTCGCGCCCGACAGTTCCAGATCGCGGTCTTTCCGCCTGAAGACGACAGACCGGATTTTGCCGCGCGCCTGACCGAGATTGCGCAAGCTGCCCCCGGCTCGGTCTGGTTGGCGCTCGCCATGCCGCATCAGGGCCATGACGGACGCCGGGCCGAACGCATCGCCCGTTTTGCAGCCGAAGCCAATGTGCCGCTGCTCGCCACCAATGACGTGCTCTATCATCATCCCGACCGCCGCGCGCTTCAGGATGTGCTGACGGCAACCCGCTACCACACGACTGTTTTCGCAGCCGGGCAGCTTCTCGAAAAGAACGCCGAACGCCACCTGAAACCACCAAAGGAAATGCTGCGGCTGTTCCGCGACTACGCTGAAGCAGTCGAGGCTACCGCCGATTTCGTCGCGCCCATCACCTTCCAGCTTGATGAGCTGAAATATGATTATCCCGACGAGCCGGTGCCGCCCGGCAAGACGCCGCAACAACATCTGCATGATCTCACCTGGGAAGGTGCCGCTCGTCATTACGGCGCTAACAGCATCCCGCCGAAGGTGCAGACGCTGATCCACAAGGAACTGGCGCTGATCGAAAAGCTGCAATATGCGGCTTACTTTCTCACGGTTTATGACATTGTGAGCTATGCCCGCCGAGAAGATATTCTGTGTCAGGGGCGTGGTTCGGCCGCCAATTCCGTCGTCTGCTTCTGCCTTGGCGTCACCGGTGTGGACCCGACACAGGTCGATCTCCTGTTCGAGCGCTTTCTTTCGGTGGAGCGAAAGGAACCGCCGGATATCGACGTCGATTTCGAGCATGAGCGGCGCGAAGAGGTGATGCAATATGTCTATAAGCGCTATTCCAGAGATCGCGCGGCCATTGTCGCAACCGTCATCAGCTATCGGTCCCGCAGTGCGATCCGCGATGTCGGCAAGGCGCTGGGGCTGACTGAGGATGTGACGGCAGCGCTCGCCAATACGGTCTGGGGCATATCGGGCGGCGGCATCGACAAGCAGCATATCAGACAGGCGGGTCTCGACCCCGACAATCCCATCATCCGACGCGCGGTGGAACTGGCCATCACGCTGATCGGCTTTCCGCGCCACCTGTCCCAGCATGTCGGCGGCTTCGTGCTGACCCGTGATCGACTGGACGAGACCGTGCCCATCGGCCCGGCGGCGATGGAAGACCGCTCCTTCATCGAATGGGACAAGGACGATATCGACGAGGTGGGGCTGATGAAGGTCGATGTGCTGTCGCTCGGCATGCTCACCTGCATCCGCAAGGCCTTTGATCTCATTCACCAGCACAAGCCGGAAAAATATGATGGCAAGAAGCTGACGCTGGCCAATTTGCCGCGCGAAGACGAAGCCGTGTACGACATGCTGTGCAAGGGAGATTCGCTCGGCGTGTTTCAAGTGGAAAGCCGCGCCCAGATGAACATGCTGCCACGCCTGCGCCCGCGTGAGTTCTATGATCTCGTCATCGAGGTCGCCATTGTGCGGCCCGGCCCCATTCAGGGTGACATGGTCCATCCCTATCTGCGGCGGCGAAACAATGAGGAACCCTGCACCTTGCCATCGCCAGCGCCGGAGTACGGGCCGCCCGACGAGTTGCTACAAATTCTCGGTAAGACCAAGGGCGTGCCGCTGTTTCAGGAACAGGCGATGCGCATTGCCATGGAGGCTGCAAAATTCACACCGGATGAGGCCAACCAGTTGCGCCGCGCCATGGCCACTTTCCGCAAGATGGGCACCATCCATACGATGGAGACAAAGATGATCGAAGGCATGGTCAATCGTGGCTATGACCGGACCTTTGCCGAAAACTGCTTCAACCAGATCAAGGGTTTCGGCGAATATGGCTTTCCCGAAAGTCATGCGGCAAGCTTTGCCCATCTGGTCTATATTTCCGCGTGGATCAAGTGCCACCATCCGGAAGTGTTCGCCGCCGCGCTTCTCAATTCCCAACCCATGGGTTTTTACGCACCCGCCCAGATCGTGCGCGATGCCCGCGAGCATGGCGTGACGGTGCTGCCCGTCGATGTTAATTTCAGTCACTGGGATAATATGCTGGAGGATACGCTCGATATCCGACCGGCGCTCCGGCTGGGTTTCCGCCAGATCGACGGGTTTTCCAAACGGGACACCGAACTCCTGATTGCCGACCGGCAGGAGCCTTACCGCACCATCGAGGACATGCATCGGCGTCTCCGGCTCGACCGGCGCGCCTTCACGCTTTTGGCCGATGCCGATGCCTTCGGCTCACTCGATATCGACCGCCGCGCAGCACTGTGGGCCGTGCGCCGTCTGCCCAATGACGAAACGCTGCCGCTGTTCCGCGCCGCCGCAACCAGCGAACTGGCGGAGGAACCGCGCACAAAACTTCCTGAAATGGCCGCTTCCGAGCATGTGATTGCCGATTACGAGACGACGCGGCTCTCGCTGAAAGGGCATCCGCTGCAATATCTGCGCGAGGGTCTGGCAGCGGAAGGCGTTTCAACCTGTCGCGCAGTGCAGGAAGGTGCCGATGGACGCCGCATGAAAGTGGCGGGCGTCGTCACCGTGCGCCAGCGCCCCGGCAGCGCCAAGGGCGTGGTGTTTCTCACCATCGAGGATGAAACCGGCATCGCCAATATTGTCGTCTGGCCGAAAATCATGAAAGCGTTTCGCCGCGAAGTAATGGGCGCGCGGCTGATCCATATCGAAGGTCGCCTCCAGCGCAGTCCCGAAGGGGTCGTGCATCTGGTGGCGTCAAAGCTGCAGGATCGTTCGGCAGCACTGATCGAAATGAGCGGACGCGAAGCGCAGCGCCTCGTCGCTCCATCCCAGATGGCGCATCATCCGCGGAATGTAAAAATCATGCCGAACTCGCGAGACTTTCATTGAGCAATCACGCGCTCCGAAGCCCGTTCGCTATTTTGGCTATGACGCGACGAAAATGGTGCAATTCGAGAACCGGAGCGGAGTGTACTTTAAAGTGTGTCGCATTTTATCGTAGTCATACGACACGCTTTAAGTTTTTGTTTTCCTGCATGTCTTTATCCCAAAACCGGTTCCCACTTTTGGGAGACATGCATTAGGTACATGAGCACCGGAAGCGCAGAAGTGCGCCATTTGCAGACCGTCAGAGCCGAAATAGAGCGGGCTTCAGTTCCATGCGCCAACGAAAAACACAGCACAATAATGCAGTGCCGCGCCCACCACGACAAAGCCGTGCCAGATGGCATTCTGAAACCGCAGGCGCTCCCAGACATGGAAGATCACCCCCAACGAATAGACCATGCCACCGGCTGCAATCAGCCAGAAAACGGCTGGCGGCAGCGATTGCACCATGGTGTCGTAGACCATGACGCCGCTCCAGCCGAGCGCCAGATAAAGCAGGATCGACAGCCGGTCGAAACGTCCCGGCATGAACAGTTTCAGCATGATGCCGACGAAAGCCACGCTCCAGACGAAGAGAAGCAGCGGCAGAGCGCGGTCGCCCATATGCATGGCAAAAGGCGTGTAGGTTCCGGCGATCAGCAGATAGATCGCCGAATGGTCGAAACGGCGCAGGAACCATTTGGTCGGGGAAACCGGCCAGATATTGTAGACGGCCGAAATGCCGAGCGCCGCCAGAAGGCTCGCGAGATAGACCCCCGACGAAATCGAGGTCGCCGCAGGCATGTTCGGCAGGAAATAGATCAGCATGGCAATGGCGCCCGCAAGCGCCAGCCCGACACCCAGAACATGGATGACGCCATCGGCCCACAATTCGGCCCGGTCATATTTCCATTTGACTGGATGAGGCAGTCTTACATTCATGAAATTTCCCTGTCGTCGGTTCCAGAGCGCGTTTCGATCTGATTGGGTCAGATCGGCGCTCTAGTCCTTTGTTTTAACGCGCATCTTTTCCGAAAACCGTTTCACACTTTTCGGGATGCGCTCTCAACAGGAAACTGCCATCGCTTTGCAGCGTCAAGATGACAGTTGGTTGATAGGAAGTTTATTGCGCTGCCGGTGCGTAGGAAGCCTGAATGGGAGCGACGCCGGGGAGCGGTGCTGTCCCACCTTCCGGCAAGGATGCCGGCTGGATGGAAGCGGCTGCGTCACGGGTCGGTCCGTTGCGCTTCCAGCTTCCGTCGAGGCCGGTTTCCTGCAACAGTCCCTTGCGCTTGGCATCGTAATAATAGCCCCGCGCATAATAGCGGACTGCCTGGCTTTCATCACCGCCCGCGACCTTATAGGCGCCGGACAGATAGCGAACCGCATATTTCAGATTGGTTTCCGCATCGAGCAGACCCTTGGCCGCGCCCGTATAACCCATGCCGCGCGCAGTCGGATGGCTGATCTGCATCAGGCCCCAATAAGGTCCGTTGCGGGCGCCCGGATTGAACCGGCTTTCGCGATGCACGACCCGGCGCACAAGGCGTTCCGGCACGTCATAGGCGACGGAATATTTGGTGATCAGCGCATCGAGTTCTTCCGGCGCATGATCCGGTGTCTCAAACGCCATATTGGCGGCAACGGATGCCGGCGAAGCGGCAGCCTGCGCACCGGCATAGGCCATCATCGGTTCGGACTGGCCACGAATGCCGGGAATGGGAACAACGGCAGGCAGGACCGGATCGGAAGGATCGGTCACGGCTGCGACGGTCTGCGTTCCGGCAGCAGCGCCCGCATCGGCAGTCGCCGTGCCTGCGGCATTGGCCGTGGCACTGGCAGCGCTGCCTGCTGCGGAAGCGGTCTGGCTGGAGGTATCGGTCTGCGTGATCAGCGCCGTTTTCACGGGCTTGCCGTCATTGGTGGTGTTGCAGGCGCTGAGCGCCACGGCACAACCAAGAAGCATGAGGCCCTTGCGGACCAGACCAGCGGAGGAAGAAGAGGAAAGCGCGTAACGCATGACCGGATCCGTTCTCAGGAATCGAAATCTTTTTCGATGCGTTTTTCAAGCTCGACCAGATCTTCAGGCAGAGGCAAACCACTGGCCCGCAGCGTATTGAGCTTCTCGCGAACCGTTTCACGGATTTCATGAGCGTCTTGCGGCTGATTCACCATTTGCTCGAAAAGCAGCGCAATTTCCGCCTTGATGTCCTCGAATGCCATCCAGATCCTCTTGGCTTTACAGGCATCGGAAAGCGCCCGTTTCAGTCAATATTCTTTCGGTCGATGAGGATCATGTACCATGCAAAAGACGGCAAACGGAAGCGCTAAACGTCGGGGCTCGGCCAAAATGAATATTTCAAATGGTAACAAAAAGATTAACGCACTCACAAAATGCGCGGTGACATTGCATCTACCACATTGAAATCAAAAGCAAAAATACCGAGATCATCGAAGTCTAGACCGCCGTTTGGATCGAAGAGATAAATGCTCATCCAGACGAGCGCGATCACGAGCACAATTGCCAGAATCATGAGAATCAAAAGGCGTCGCCCGAGCGCGGTCTTGCGACCCGCTCCTTCCGGCGGCTGTTTGGCCATAGTCAATTGCTGCCTTGTTCAATCGTCATTGGTCGCGTTCAGTTCATCCGGCGGTGTGCCGTGTTCGGGCTCCGCCGACAGATAGCCCTCGCGCACCAGCCATTTGCGCAGGATAAGCGTCATCGCCTCGGTCTGGTTGAGACCAGGATGCTTTTCGGCGATGAAGCGCTCCAGAGCGTCGTGCACGTCATCAGGAAGATAGATGCTCATTCATGCTCCTCCACGTGAAGAGAATCAGACTACGGTAACGGTGAGGGTTGCCACGCCGTCGACCTTGCCTTCCAGACGGTCGCCGCGCTTCACCGGTCCGACGCCCGCAGGCGTACCCGTAAAGATAAGATCGCCGGGTTGCAGCTCAAAGAGCGAAGACAGGTAGGAAATGGTTTCCGCCACCTTCCAGATCATCTGATTGAGGTCGCCCGACTGGCGGGTTTCGCCATTGATGGCGAGCGAAATCGCAGCCTTTTCCGGGTGGCCGATTTCCGACACCGGCACGATGGCCGAACAGGGTGCGGAGTGTTCGAAAGCTTTCGCGACTTCCCACGGGCGCCCGGCCTTCTTGGCCACGGCCTGCAGGTCGCGGCGCGTCATGTCGATGCCAACGGCGTAGCCATAAACATGGTCCAGCGCCTTTTCGACAGCAATGTCGGTGCCCCCGGCCTTCAACGCCACCACAAGTTCGATCTCGTGATGCACGTCCTCGGTCTTCGGCGGATAAGGGAAATCACCGCCTTCGATCACGAGGCTGTCCGGATTCTTCTGGAAGAAGAAAGGCGGATTGCGGGTCGGATCACCGCCCATTTCGATGGCGTGATCGGCGTAGTTCTGGCCGACGCAATAGATGCGATGCACGGGAAAGCGCGCGTCCGTTCCCTTCACAGGCAAAAAAGGCTGCGGGGGCGGCGCAAAAACATAAGTCGTCATGGGGAACTATTCCGGTCGGAAACTGATGAAGCGATTTTCCCATCATGCAGACGCAAGCGCATCGCCGCAACCCTTGAAAGGTGCAATTCCCTGTTATCGCCCGTCCGAGACCACGACAAAATCCGCCTTGCGCGACTGCGCTACCACGAGTTCGGCATTGGGAATGTCGTTGGAAAGGGCGCGGTTTCGGGCGGTTTCGGCATCGAAACCGAAGCTGAGCCAGCGTTCGATCAGGCGACGCTCCAGCTCTGCAAAGGGCACATCCAGATAGAGCGTCATGTCGAAAAAGGGAGCAAGCTGCGTCCATGGTTGCTGATCGAGCAGCAGATAATTGCCTTCGACCAGAAGCACGCGATGCTCCGGGCCGACCACGGATGCCGCAGCGCGGGACAGCTCCAGAGAACGGTCGAAAACCGGAATGAAGATTTCGCCCTCTGCCTGTTTCAGTCGCTGCAGCAACACCGCAAATCCGGCGCAGTCGAAAGTGGGCGGCGAGCCCTTGCGGCTCAGCAATCCACGCTGATCGAGAATCCCGTCATCAAGATGGAACCCGTCCATGGGCACGACGATGGACGGCGTTTCGCCGCCCTTGTTGATGGCATGGAGCAGATAGTCGGAAATGGTGGATTTTCCGGCTCCCGGCGGGCCTGCGATGGCCACGATCAGGCGCTTGTCGGTTTCCGCCAGCCGCGCAAGAATTTCCGAAGGCAGGGCTTCGCGCTCAATAGGCGTCATGTCCGGTTTCCGTGATTCGTCCTGTCACCGTGTTAAAGGCGCAGCAACCCTGTTCAAGCGCAAGTGGTCAAGCCGCTTCCTTCGGTCTCATCGCCCCGGTCATCAGCGCCACGGCATCAGACATGGAATATTCCTTCGGGTCGATGACCGTCAGGCGGCGTCCGAGCCGGTGAATGTGGATGCGGTCGGCAACCTCGAACACATGCGGCATGTTGTGCGAGATGAGCACGATGGGCATGCCGCGCCGCTTCACGTCTTGAATAAGCTCCAGTACGCGGCGCGATTCTTTGACGCCAAGCGCCGCCGTCGGCTCGTCCATGATGACCACCTTGGAGCCGAAGGCGGCGGCACGCGCCACCGCAACGCCCTGACGCTGGCCGCCCGAAAGGGTTTCCACCGCCTGACCGATATTCTGGATCGTCATCAGGCCCAGTTCGGACAGTTTTTCGCGCGCGATCTTTTCCATCGCACCGCGATCCAGCATGCGGAACAGCGAGCCAAGCGGTCCCTTGCGGCGGATTTCGCGGCCCAGAAACAGATTGTCGGCGATGGAGAGCGCGGGCGACAAGGCAAGGTTCTGATAGACCGTCTCGATGCCCGCCTGCCGTGCTTCCATCGGTGAATGAAAGCTGACCGGCTTGCCGTCGAGCAGGATTTCCCCTTCATCCGGCTTGATCGCGCCGGACAGCGCCTTGATAAGCGAGGACTTGCCGGCGCCATTATCGCCGATGACCGCGAGAATTTCGCCGGGATAGAGATCGAAGTCGGCATGATCGAGTGCGGTGACGCGACCATAGCGCTTGACCAGATTTCTGCCCGACAGAACAGGCGTGGTGTTCGTTTTCATGCGGCAGCCTTTCTGATCCACTGGTCGATGGCGACGGCGGCAATGATGAGAACGCCGATCAGGAGATAGGTCCATTGCGGATCGGTGCCCCACAGGCGCAGCCCCAGCGAAAACACGCCGACGATCAGCGCACCGAACATGGTGCCCAGAATGGAACCGCGTCCGCCGAACAGCGAAATGCCGCCGATCACCACCGCAGTGATGGATTCGATATTGGCGAACTGGCCTGCGGTCGGCGACACAGAACCGAGACGACCGATCATCGCCCAGCCTGCAAGCGCGCAGATGATACCGGCCAGCACATAGACCGACATGAGGATCGGCTTGACCGAGACACCGGAAAGCTGTGCCGCTTCGGGATCGTCGCCAATGGCATAGACGTGCCGTCCCCAGGCGGTGTGGTTCAGCACATACCAGAACAGCAGAACCAGAAGCACCATCGCAATGACGCCATAGGTAAAGACCGCGCCGCCAAAGCGGATGCTCTCGCCGAAGAATTGCAGGATCGGCGCTTCCGCGGTGATTTCCTGTGCGCGGATCGTCTCGTTGGCGGAATAGAGGAAGTTTGTGGCGAGGATCACCTGCCACATGCCAAGCGTCACGATGAAGGGCGGAAGGCGGACATAGGCCACCAGAAAGCCGTTGATGAAGCCGCACAGCGCGCCCGTGGCAAAGCCGAACAGAACGGAAAGTTCGGCGGGAAGCCCATAGCGAAAGGTGAACTGGCCCATTACCACCGACGACAACACCATGATGGCGCCGACCGAAAGATCGATACCTGCGGTCAGGATCACAAGCGTCTGCGCCACGGCAATGATGCCGGTGATGGCGACCTGTTGCAGAATGAGGGTCAGTGCGAAGGCGGAGAAGAACTTGCCGCCAAGCGTGATGCCGAACACCAGCAGCGACAGAACGAGCACGATCAGCGGCACGGCAGCGGGATTGTGATGCAGGAAATTCCGCATCCGATAAAGCAGCGACTGGTCGCCCGCATCGAAAGAGGCGACATCAGCCGCGCTCTGCGCCAGCGTCTTTTCATAGTCCTGCATAGACGGTTTTTGTGCAGCGGAAGCCGCCTGTGGCTCACTCATGTCTGTCTCCTGCCTTCACCTGCAGAAAGGTCCGGCAAATCTTCCGATCTGCCGGGTCCGAGTTTCAGAAAGGGGATCAGCCCCAGCACTTGTCGAGTGCGGTCTTCGTGTCGATGGACGGAACGCCTTCCACCGGCTTGTCGGTGACAAGCGACACGCCGGTATCGACGAAGTCCTTGCCTTCGGTCGGCTTCGGCTTTTCACCCGTATCAGCAAACTTCTTGATCGCCTCGATACCGAGTGCCGCCATCTGCAGCGGATATTGCTGCGAAGTCGCGCCGATCACACCGGCCTCGACATTCTTCACGCCGGGGCAACCGCCATCGATGGAGACGATCAGCACGTCCTTTTCACGCCCGACAGCCTTCAGCGCCTCATAGGCACCGGCTGCGGCAGGTTCGTTGATGGTGTGGACGACATTGATGTTCGGGTCCTTCTGGAGAAGGTTTTCCATCGCGCGACGTCCGCCTTCTTCGTTGCCATCGGTCAGGTCGCGACCGGCAATGCGCGGATCATCCTCGTCACCGAGCTTGGTCTTGTCTTTCGGGTCGATGCCGAAGCCGGTGGCAAAACCCTGATCGCGCAGAACGTCGACGCTCGGCTGCGATGCGGTGAGGTTGAGAAAGGCAACCCGCGCATCCTTGGCCTTGTCACCGAGTGTTGCCGCTGCCCATTTGCCGACCAGTTCACCGGCCAGGAAATTGTCGGTTGCAAAGGTTGCGTCCGCCGCATCGGCAGGCTCAAGCGGCGTATCGAGCGCGATGATGAGCAGGCCCGCATCGCGTGCCTTCTGCAGCGACGGCACGATGCCCTTGGTGTCGGAAGCCGTGATGAGAATGCCCTTGGCGCCATCAGCAATGCAGGTTTCGATAGCTGCAACCTGGCTTTCGGAATCGCCGTCGATCTTGCCCGCATAGGTCTTGAGATTGACGCCCAGCTCCTTCGCCTTGGCGATAGCGCCTTCCTTCATCTTGACGAAGAACGGATTGGTATCGGTCTTTGTGATGAGGCACGCGCCGACATCGGCAGCATTGGCCGAACTCAGTGGAATGGCGGCAGCGCCAAGCGTGAAGGCAGCAAAGGCTGCCGACAGAACTGTCTTCTTCATGGACTCCTCCCAGATTGAAACCGGTCCTCTTCCCCCGGCAGAAGAGAAGCAAAACACGGCTTCAAAACAGAGTCAATTAATAAATCCACTTGATTTATTAATATGCTGTGTCACTCTGGAAGACGGAGGAGAGAGGATCGAAAGAGGCAGGCACCGAGCCCACTGCCGCGCCGCATGATCGGTCTTAGAGACTGAATCAAAAAGCGGCAGGCCGAGGCGAAAATGGTGATTTTCGAGTACCGGAGCGGAGCGTACTTAAAGGTACGTGAGCACCGGAACGTAGAAAGGCGCTATTTGGAGACCGGCATGGTGACTTTTGGAGCAGGCTCTTAAGCGATTGTTTTTATTTCATATCCCTCACAATGAGGGCTTTTTCTCCTCCGATGGTTGGTTTAGGAATTCCGGCATTCCATGGCTGCATTTCGAGATTGCATTCCATGGCACGGAATCTGGGAGAGGCTATGGTCAGGCATAAAGTTGAAGGCGAACCAGACAGCGGGTCTGCCGATACGCTTTCCAGCACCCTTTCTGGCACCCTTTCCGGCACTCCGGGTCCTGCCATGCTGCAATTCGCCGGGCCGGGCGCGAGCGTCAATCGCGGTTCAAACCAGATCGGCGTGCGCGCCTATAATGAGCGGCTGGTTCTGGCGCTCGTGCGCCGGCATGGCGCTTTGGCCCGCGCCGAAATTGCGCGCCTGACCGGACTTTCGGCACAAACGGTTTCCGTCATCATTCGTGCGCTGGAAAAAGACGGCCTCATTACGCAGGGCGAACGGGTGCGCGGTCGTGTCGGCCAACCTTCCATGCCGATGCGCCTTGCCGCCGACGGGGTTTTCTCCTTCGGTCTCAAGATCGGGCGGCGCAGCGCGGAAATCATCCTGATGGATTTTCTGGGAGCGATCCGCGAACGGCGGCACATTACCTATCGCTGGCCTGTACCGGGTGAAATCCGTCGCTTCGCCGTCGAGAGCGTCGCCGCTTTCACGGCAGCCCTCGAACCGGCCAAGCGCGACCGCATTGCAGGGCTCGGCATCGCATTACCCTTCGAATTGTGGAACTGGGTCGAGGAAGTGGGTGCACCTGCCGAAGATCTGGATGCATGGCTCGGCGCCGATCTCGTCGGCGATTTCGCCAAGGCGTTTTCGTTTCCGGTCTTCGTGCAGAATGACGGAACGGCAGCTTGTGGTGCGGAACTGACCTTTGGTCGCGGGCCAGAATTCACCGACTTCGTCTATTTCTTCATCGGCTCGTTCATCGGCGGCGGCGTGGTGCTGAACAACACGCTCTATCCGGGCCGCACGGGCAATGCGGGCGCGCTCGGCTCCATGCCGATGCGGATGCGCGGCACGTGGGAGCGCGGCGAAACCTTGCAGCTCATCGATACGGCTTCGCTGTTCGTCCTCGAACGCATGTTGCAGGAGCGGCACCTGCCCTCCGACGATCTGTGGCTTTCACCGGAAAACTGGCGCAACTTTGGTACGCCGCTCGATGAATGGGTAGCGCTTGCCGCACGCGGGCTGGCCCATGCAACGGTAGCTGCCGCCTCCGTGATCGACTTTCCCGCCGCCGTCATCGATGGCTGGTTGCCGGGTAATGTGCGTCACCGCATCGTGGAAGCGACCCGCGTGGAGCTTTCATGCCTCGACTTGCAGGGCCTGCGCGCGCCGAAGATCATCGAGGGCAAGGTTGGTGTGCATGCCAAGGCGATGGGCGCGGCAAGCCTGCCGCTTTCCAACCGCTATCTGTTCGACCAGAGCGTCCTGTTCAAGGATGCAGGTTAGTTCCCTTGATCGCCTTGTCGATATCTTTCTTTGGGCCGTAAAGCGCAAGGCCGACCAGATCGGGTGCGTCGGCATTTTCCGCCTTGAATACAGCGCGGTTGGCGACGTCATACCCGGTCTCGAACATGGCGCGCACATAGGGCGCACGGATAAGATCGCGCTGGATCGATTGCTGCCATGCCCGTTGCAGAACGTCCGGTGTTGCCGAGAAGATCAGCATCGGCTGGCCGAGCAGACGCGTATGCTTGCGGCCTGCCGCATCCTCATAAGGATCGCCCATGGCGTGCGGCACAGCGCCGGATATGCCGGTCGCGATAAAGGCAGTCACGTTCAGCTTCTGCCAGACAGGCAGATCATGCAGGACAAGAATGGCAACTTTTGTATCGAAAATCATGAGCTTTTCCTCTTTTCGAGGGCAGGCCTAACGGCTTTTCGCTGCAATTTCTGGAACGTTTGTGCGTCCCTTGCGATAAGCGGCAGGCGTCATGCCATAGGCGCGGCGGAACCAGCGCCCCATATGGCTCTGGTCGGCAAATCCACTGAGCGCGGCTGCTTCTGCTGGCGCCACTTTTTCGCGCAACAGGCGCCGTGCTTCAGCAAGGCGCAACTGCACCAGACAGGCATGTGGCGAGGTGCCGTATTCACGCCGGAACCCGCGTGAAAGCTGGAAACGGTCGGCGGCCCCAACCGCTTCCGCCAGTTCATCGAGGCCGAACTCCTCGTCGAAGCGCGCCCGCAGATAGTCCATCGCGCGTGCTGCGACCGGATGTGGAGCCGACCCTTTTTCTGTCACGTCCTGCCCAAGATGCCGGGCCAGATGTCGGGCAAGATGGTTCGTCACCTGATCGCGGCAGTCTTCAATCATCAGGCGCGGCGCTTCGAGGAAGATTGCCTCGCAGGCGCGGGCGACCGCATGAAACAACTGTCCGTCATCGGCCAGCGTCTCGCGAAAACCGATATGCGCATCATTGCCACCCATCGCGCTTCTGACCAGCGATTGCGGCATATAAAGCATGTTATAGGCAAAACCGTCCGCGGCGACCGCCTGCCCGTCGTGGCGTTCGCCCGGCTCGATGAGAATCACTCGCCCTGGCGTGCTCTGCCGCCGCCTGCCCCGGCAGAAAAAATCCTGCACGCCCGCATGGGTCACGCCGACGAGCCATTCGTCATGAAAATGCATGTCATAGGCATGGCTGTGAAAACGGGCCGCCACGGCTTCCAGGCCGGTGGTATCGTCGCGTTTCAGCCGCATCACATCGCGCGGGCCATTGATGGGGCGAGCATTGTCGGTCATGGCAGAATTTGTAGCATGGCCAGCGACAACCACACAGTTTGTTATTTTCAATCAATAAGTTTGATCTATGTTGTCTTGCAATGACCGCAAATGCCAACACATTGACTGCTTAATTCATTTAATCGAACGGGAAAGATATGACCGTCAAGACAATCGCCACCACGCCATACCAGGACCAGCAGCCGGGCACTTCAGGCCTGCGCAAGAAGGTTCCGGTTTTCCAGCAGCCCAATTACGCTGAAAACTTCATCCAGTCGGTTTTCGATGTGCTGGAAGGTTTTGCCGGCAAGACGCTCGTGGTCGGCGGCGACGGACGCTATTATAACCGCGAAGTGATCCAGAAGCTCATCAAGATGGCCGCCGCCAATGGCTTCGGGCGCATCATGGTGGGTCAGGGCGGCATTCTTTCGACGCCAGCCGCCTCCAACATGATCCGCAAATACAAGGCTTTCGGCGGCATGATACTTTCGGCAAGCCACAATCCTGGCGGCCCGAATGAAGATTTCGGCATCAAATACAATATCGGCAACGGCGGACCGGCACCGGAAAAGATCACCGAGGCGATCTTCGCCCGCTCCAAGGTGATCGACCAGTACAAAATTGCCGATGTCGTAGATGTCGACATCGACAAGATCGGCACGAGCCGGATCGGCGATACCGAAGTCGTCATCTTCGATCCTGTCACCGATTATGCCGAGCTGATGGAAAGCCTGTTCGATTTCGACGCAATCCGCGCCATGATCAAGGGCGGTTTCGGTCTCAAATTCGATGCCATGCATGCGGTGACCGGGCCTTACGCCAAGGAAATCTTCGAGCACCGTCTCGGCGCGCCGGAAGGCAGCGTCGTCAATTTCGTGCCCCTGCCGGATTTCGGCGGCCACCATCCGGATCCGAATCTCGTCTACGCAAAAGATCTCTATGATCTGCTCATGTCCGACCACGCGCCGGATTTCGGCGCCGCCTCCGATGGCGACGGTGATCGCAATCTCATCATCGGGCGCGGCATCTTCGTCACGCCATCCGATTCGCTTGCCATGCTGGCCGCCAATGCGCATCTGGCGCCGGGCTACAAGGACGGCATCAAGGGCATTGCCCGTTCCATGCCGACAAGTGCTGCCGCCGACCGCGTGGCTGACAAGCTCGGCATCGGCATGTTTGAAACGCCGACGGGCTGGAAGTTCTTCGGCAATCTGCTCGACAATGGCAAGGTCACGATTTGCGGCGAGGAAAGCTCCGGCACCGGGTCCGACCATGTGCGCGAGAAGGATGGCCTGTGGGCCGTACTGCTCTGGCTCAATATTCTGGCGGTGCGCAAGGAAAGCGTGAAAGACATCGTCGAGGAACATTGGGCGCGTTTCGGGCGCAATTATTACACCCGCCACGACTATGAAGCTGTCGATTCCGATATCGCCAAACAACTGGTGGCCGATCTTCGCGGCAAGCTTGCAAGCCTGCCCGGCACGACTGTCAATGGCCTCACAATCGAGAAGGCCGACGACTTCGCCTATCACGATCCGGTCGACGGCTCGATCAGCGAACATCAGGGCATCCGCATCTATTTCCCGGATGGCGGTCGTGTGGTGCTGCGCCTGTCCGGCACCGGTACGTCAGGTGCTACCATCCGCATCTATGTCGAGCGCTATGAAGCGGACACCACCAGGCACAATCTCGACACGCAGGAAACGCTGGCCCCATTCATCGACGCGGCAGAACAGATCGCCGAGGTGAAAAAGCGCAGCGGGCGGACAGAGCCGAGCGTTATCACCTGACAAAAGAAAAAGGGCCGTTTCCGGCCCTTTTTTTCATTCGAAGACAATCGCCGGCGCGGGCTTTCCAGCCCCCTTGCCGCCCTTCATGTTGTCCCAGACCTTGCGGGCGATCTCGCGATAGATTTTCGCGTGTTCGCTGTCCGGTTCATGGACGGTGATCGGCGTGCCCGCATCCGAATAGGCGCGCACATCCATATGCAGCGGCACTTCGCCCAGGAACGGCACCTCGAGACGCTCCGCCTCCCTGCGCGCGCCGCCATTGCCGAAAATATCGTAGCGCGCGCCAGTATCAGGCGCGATGAAGTAGCTCATGTTCTCGACGATGCCCAGAAGCGGGACATCCACCTTGCGGAACATGTTCAAGCCCTTGCGCGCGTCGATCAACGCCAGGTCCTGTGGTGTCGAAACGACCACGGCACCCGCCAGCGGCACCTGCTGCGCCATGGTGAGCTGTGCGTCGCCGGTGCCCGGCGGCATGTCGACCACCAGAACGTCCAGTTCGCCCCAGGCCACTTCGCGCAGCATCTGCGTCAGCGCCGACATGACCATCGGCCCGCGCCAGATCATCGGCGTTTCCTCATCGACCATGAAGCCCATCGACATGACCTTGATGCCGTAATTTTCCATCGGCTTCAGGATGCGGCCCTCGACCGTTTCCGGACGGCCGGAAAGGCCGAGCAGGCGCGGCATGGACGGTCCGTAAATATCGGCATCGAGAATGCCGACCTTCAGCCCGTTGGCGGCAAGACCGAGCGCAAGATTGACCGCGGTGGTGGACTTGCCGACGCCACCCTTGCCCGATGCGACAGCAATGATCGCGCCAACGCCCGGTATGCCGGGCTTGGTCGCTGCGCGCTGCGGCTGTGGCGGGTGGCGATGCTGAACCGGAGCGGCTGCAGGTCTGGCCTGCGGCTTTGGTGGTGGGGGCGCATCGTCGCTGGTACGTCCGCCTTTCTTTTCGGCGGTGAGCGTGACCAGCGCGCCAGTGACGCCCGGAATTTCCTTCACGGCCTTTTCAGCGGCAAGCCGCATCGGCTCCAGCGCATCGGCGCGTGCTGCCGGAACCGTGATGGAGAAGAAAACCTTGCCGTCGGCAATAAAGATATCCGACACCAATCCGAGCGACACAACATCGCTTTCGAAATCCGGTCCCGTCACGGTCTTCAGCCGTTCCTGAACCTGTTCGCGTGTTACGCTTGTCATTTCGATTCCTTTAATGAAGGCAGCAAGGGAATACCGGAGTAAGGAAGTATGTCCGATGTAAGAACATATTGCCCTACTCCCCTATTCCCTTTTCATCAAAAGGCCAATGCCCGTTTCAGGCCTCTGTCAGGCTGCCTCCTCGCAGACGGCAGCCTCGGGACGATGACCCATGAGATAGAGCGCGCAGGTGGTGCGCAGCATGGAGGCAAAATTCGGGATCGCGCCATTGGCCTCCAGCGCTTCGTCGTAAAGCGTCGATATGAAGCGGGGCGTGGTCAGGTTCTGGCTGGCCGCGATCTCATCCAGCAGGCGCCAGAAGGTGGCCTCCAGCTGAATGCTGGTGGAATGACCGCCTATGCGCACGGAGCGATTGATCTGCCGGTAGCCTTCCGGGTCCTGCTCGGCGAAAACCTTGCACATGGGTTCCTCCCTTCATTAAGAGCACGAACTTGGCTGTGGTAGCCGATTGCCACCACGCCGTCGCTTTTTCTTTCATAATCGACAACCAGCAAGACAATCGCAAGCCGCTTTTGAGGAAGCGGCAAAAGAAACAGGAGTAGCTTGTGGCTAAAGCCATTCATTCGATGATCCGTGTTCTCGACGAGGAAAAATCCGTTTCCTTCTATAATCAGGCTTTTGGCCTCGATATTGCCGAGCGCATTGATTTCGAAACCTTCACGCTGATCTATCTGCGCAATGCCGAAGCCGATTTCGAAGTCGAGCTGACGGTCAACAAGGGCCGTACCGAGCCTTACAATCTGGGCGATGGCTATGGTCATCTCGCCGTGGCGGTCGATGACGTCGATGCCGAACATGCCCGTTTCACGGAACTTGGCTTCAAGGTCGGCAAGCTTGTCGATTTCAAGAATAACGGCGTGCAGCTTGCCCGCTTCTTCTTCGCGGAAGATCCGGACGGCTACAAGATCGAAGTTCTGCAACGGGGCGGCCGCTACCAGTAAGCCGCTCCCTATCGTCTTTTCTGGCCGGGAGGAGCCGCCATGGAAGACGGGAAAGCCAGCATTCCCGGTGGTGAGAATCTCCGGGAACGCATAGCCAGCCCGCCCATTCCGGACGGGCAAGCAAAGGAGGAGAACCGAATGACTACCGTTTTTGACGGTCTTTCCACCCGAGAGAAAAAGACACTGTCCCGCCGCGATATTCTCAAGCGCGGCGCAGGCCTCAGCCTCGGCGCCATGCTCGTTGTCAGCGGCAATGCCGTTATCTGCCCGCAATTCGCATGGGCGCTTGAAACCACCACGCTCAAGCCCGAAACCATGGCGACCCTGATCCAGCTTGCGCGCGACATCTATCCGCATGACAAGCTTCCCGACCGTTTCTATGCCATTGCCGTCAAACCTTATGACGCGGATTCCGCCAAGGACGAGACGCTCAAAAAGCTGATCGAGGACGGTGTTGCCGATTTGAACAAGCGGGCTGGAGCCGGAGGCTATCTGGGGCTTGGCTGGGAGGAAGAGCGCGTCGCGATCCTGCGCGAGATCGAGAAAAGCCCCTTCTTCCATAAGGTGCGCAGCGGGCTTGTGACCGGCCTTTATAACCAGAAGGATATCTGGCCGCTCTTCGGCTACGAGGGCGAAGCCTATTCCAAGGGCGGTTACATCCAGCGCGGCTTCGACGATATCGAATGGCTCTAGGCGCCCCCGGCGCAGGACATACCAATTTCAAAGCGGCACCACCGTCCTGCAAGCGCCTTGCGTTTTGCGGAAACGGGAAAGCATTGGGAGGAAACAATGGCTGCTCCATACAATCTCAAGGACGACAAGGTCGTCGTTATCATCGGCTCGGGCGCTGGCGGCGGCACGCTCGGCAACGAACTGGCCCAGAAAGGCATCGACGTCGTCATTCTCGAAGCCGGAAAACGCCACGAGTTCGAAGATTTTATCAATGATGAATGGGATAGTTTTGCCCAGCTCGCCTGGCTCGACAAGCGCACGACATCGGGCAGCTGGCGCGTGGCGAACGATTTCCCGAACCTGCCCGCATGGATCGTGAAGGCTGTCGGCGGCACCACCACCCACTGGGCTGGTGCATCCTTGCGTTTTCAGGATTACGAGTTCGAGACCCTGACCCATTACGGCAAGATCGAAGGGGCAAATCTGCTCGACTGGCCGATCACGCTGGCCGATCTGGAGCCTTACTACGCCAAGGCCGAGGACAAGATGGGGGTCACCCGCACCAACGGCATTGAGGGTCTGCCCGGCAACAATAATTTCAAGGTTATGAAAGCCGGTGCCGACAAGCTCGGCTACAAGGAATGCCATACGGGTCGCATGGCTATCAATTCCGCCCCGCGCGACGACCGCATGGCCTGCCAGCAGACCGGCTTCTGCTTTCAGGGCTGCAAATGGGGCGCAAAATGGTCGACGCTCTATACGGAAATTCCCAAGGGCGAGGAAACCGGCAGGCTGGAAGTTCGCCCGGAATGCACGGCGCTCAAGATCGAGCACAATGCGGCAGGCAAGGTGACGGGCGTGCTCTATGCCGACAAGGATGGCAAGCAGCACTTGCAGAAGGCGCGCGTCGTCTGCGTGGCAGGCAATTCGATTGAAAGCCCGCGCCTTCTGCTCAATTCGGCTTCGTCGAAATTCCCGGACGGCCTCGCCAATTCGTCAGGACAGGTCGGGCGCAACTATATGCGCCACACGACCGGTTCGGTCTATGCCTCGTTTGAAAAGCCGGTTCACATGTATCGCGGCACCACCATGGCAGGCATCATCCGCGATGAGGCTGCGCATAATCCGAAACGAGGCTTCGTCGGCGGCTATGAGATGGAAACCGTTTCGCTTGGCCTGCCTTTCATGGCTGCCTTCCTCAATCCGGGCGGTTGGGGGCGCAGCTTCACCTCGGCACTCGACGATTATGTCAACATGGCCGGTCTCTGGATCGTCGGCGAAGACATGCCGCAGGAGAAAAACCGCATCACGCTGAGCAAGGACGTGAAGGACGAACACGGCTTGCCGGTTCCCGACGTCTATTACGACGATCACCCGAACGATATCGCCATGCGCGATCATGCCTATGCGCAGGGCAAGGCGCTTTATGAGGCCGTTGGTGCCGTCCGTACCTTCCCGACCCCACCCTATCCGTCAACGCATAATCTGGGCACCAACCGGATGAGCGAAAAGCCGCAGGATGGCGTCGTGAACAAGCACGGACAGACGCATGACATCAAGAATCTGTTCGTTTCCGATGGCAGCCAGTTCACAACCGGCGGCGCGGAAAACCCGACCCTGACCATCGTAGCTCTCGCTATCCGTCAGGCTGATTATATCGCGGAACAGATGAAGAAGCGGGCGATCTGACCTCGATATCTATTCTCCCGACCGCTGAAAAACAGAAACGGCGCGACCAATTCGCGCCGTTTCTGTTTGATGCTTGGCAAAGACAGCTCCTTTAGGCTAGGTAAATTCGGCTTGAATGGAGAAGCTTTGAGTTGAAGACAAGCATCGGCCAATATCGGATATCCTTGGCTATACGCGTCCTTAGCGTATTCGCCCTGATGTTCGTCGCCTTTGCGCACAAGCCCATCGACCTCAATGCGCCCGACAGCTACCTGCTTGCCCAATACCAGTTGCCTGATGGAACCTACCCGGTGCTCTGCATCGGCGATCATGGTTCCGATCCCAACCATCAGGGTCACGACAAGCATCTGAGCAACAATAGTTGCGAAGCCTGCCGGATTTCATCGGCCTTCCTGTGCCCTGCGCCTACGGGTTCAACCGGTGCAGCCCCGCATATCGCCATGGCGGATGGCATCGTGCCGCCGCAACCGATCCTGCAGCACAACACCTATCCGCCATCGGCACCGCCGCAAGCGCCGCCGCTCGCCTGAATAATATCGTTTGAGCGAATGCGCTCCCCGGATCGCATTCGGGAATGAAACGCGCCTGAACCCTGTTCCCCCGAACTTGGCGTCGGCGTGCCTTCCAATGATTATTCAGGTTTGACACAATGAAGAACTATCGTCTTTTCGCCTCCGCCATCTCGATTGCCGCACTGTGCGCCTCTGCTGGCCTGGCCCAAGCCCACTCCTCCCTCGACCAGAGCGAAGCCAAGGCAGGCGGCTTCTACAAGGCAACCTTCCGCGTACCGCATGGCTGCGACGGCAAGGCCACGACTGAAGTGAAGGTCGAGCTGCCTGAAGGCTTCATTTCGGCCCAGCCGCAGGTCAAGGCGGGCTGGAAGATCGAGACCGTCAAGGGTGACTATGCCCAGAGCTACAAGGTGCACGGCAAGGATGTGACTTCCGGCGTCCGCGAAGTCCGCTTCACCGATGGCAACCTGCCCGGTGATTTCTACGACGAGTTCACCGTTGTCGGCCAGCTCGCCAAGTTCGACAAGGACACCACCCTCTCCTTTCCCGTGACGCAGGTCTGCGGAAGCGACGCTTCGGTTGCGTGGACGGAAGTGCCCAAGGATGGCCAGAACCCGCACGATCTGGCGCATCCGGCACCGCAGCTGCTCGTGAAGGCCGCGGGCGCTGACGATGGGCACGGCGGCCATGGTGGGCACGACAAGATGGGCCAGATGGATGGGGCCTCCATGCAGGCAGCAATGCCGACGAAGCTTGGCGAACTGGAAATCACGGCACCTTCGGTGCGCGCCATGGTTCCCGGTGCCAAGGTTGCAGGCGGGTTCATGACCATCGCCAATGACGGCAAGGATGCCGACAAGCTGGTCTCCGTCACCACCGGCGGTGTCAAGCGCGTCGAAATCCATGAGATGTCGATGCAGAACGACGTGATGAAGATGCGCCAGCTTGAAGGCGGTCTGGATATTCCGGCAGGCGAGAAGGTCGAGCTGAAGTCCGGTGGTTATCACCTCATGTTCATCCAGCCGGAAAAGCCATACAAGGAAGGCGAGACCGTTCCTGTCACGTTGGAATTCGAAAAGGCCGGCAAGGTCACAATCGACTTCCCCGTCACCGCCCAAAGCGGTCAAAAGGGCGGCCAGAAAGATGGAGAGCATTCGGGTCACTAGAGCGCGTTTCGATCTGACTGAATCAGATCAGCGCGTCTCGGCTTTTTGTTCTAAAGCGCATCCTGAAAACCGTTTCATACTTTGCGGGATGCGCTCCAGCACTACAGTTGCAAATTCGTCAGACCGTGGCGAGAAGAGTGATTTTCGAGTACCAGAGCGGAGCGTGCTTCCAGGCATAGTCCCGAAAAGTTGCAGACTTTTCGGATAAGGCTATGCGCCAGAGAAAGCTACGTGAGCACCGGAACGGGGAAGATTGCTCTTTGCAACCCGGCATCACGAAGAATGCGACTGTGGTGTTAGCAAAGGGGCGAATGATCCGCGTCCTCTCTCCTTCGCGCATTATGCGCCCGTTTGCCGCAACCGCTGCTCCCCCACAGCGGTTGCGTTCCTTCTCGAATGCTGTAAACATGAGTATTAAAGTCTAGAATAATTCTAAACAATTGAAATCTAATAAGATTTTAAACTTGAGTAATTGACTCCAGATGGATTTTCTGGCTTTTATGCATGGTGCAAATTCACAACCTTTGATGTCTGGGCCTTGAACCCTTTCGATTGGAGGACCCTATGATTGGTCTCGGCGAATGCCGGTCCGCAAATGTCGACGGCCTGCCCTGGCAGCTCAGTCTCTTGCCGACCGGATATTGCAATGTGCGGGGGGAAACCGAACGTCCCTCGGTAAAAGTGCAGGGTTCACGCCCCGCATGCATGTCTTCATTCCGTAGCTTCTACGGGAGGCGGACATGAATATGCGCATATCCCAACTGAACGGCGCCAACACTGCGGGCTATTTCGATCGCCTGCCGGAAAAGCTGGTGCTGGAAGGTTATCGCCGCTGGACTGCGGGTTTCGAGACAGGCTCGATCATCCCGTGGGAAATGACCTGGGGCCTCTATTCGGAAGTGCTTGGGCCTTCGGAAGCAAAACGCGCGGTAGGCGAGCTGTCGCATTTCATCCGCGTGCTGCGCCATTGCGCCAGCTGCCAGTTGCGTGCTTTCCCTTTCGACTCGCACCATGTCTGCCGCGAGGAATGCCTGACGCTGGGGCTGATTTCCGGCATCCAGAATCAGGACGCGCTGCTGCTTGATACCTGCCTTGAAGCCATTGCCTGTCATCGCCGCTGCGACGATGTGGCAGGGGCTGCCCGCAATTTTGCCGACACGCTGGCTGATTTCGGCCAGACTTTGTTGCCAATACCGATCCATGCCATCGACAGCGCTTTGAATTTTACGCCGCGCGCGACTTTTCACTGATTGACCCAAGATCGATCCTTGGCCGGAAAGTCCCAGCGTTTTGCGAATGAATGTGATTCCAGATTTCAAGTCGCCGTCACCCGGCGCAAGGAGATAGAAATGCAGGCCAGAACCGAACGACGCCTCGGCATTGCCGCCGCCCTCGTCCTGACCGCAGGAGCGTTTGTCATGCCGGGCGTATCCACCCAGATCGTGCAGAACGATGTGGTGCCGCAGAGCCAGATTCATATGGCCTCGGCAGAAAACCTGCGCGCCGAGCTGCGCCATTTCGTCAATCTCGGCGAAGCCATGCCGAAGTCGGTGCGCTACGAGTAATCGTATCGAACCTGATACAAAAAGGCCGCGCCAGATCTGGCGTGGCCTTTTTATTTGCAGCAGAAACGCTTCAATTTCCAACAGACGCTGATGCGCCGTGCGACCGTTGAGATTTCGGTTATGACGAGCCGAAAATGGTGGAGTGCGAGCACTGGAAGCGCAGCACAACGCCATTTGCAGGCCGTCAGAGCCGGAATTCCTCCGGTCCGGTTATCCGACGATGATCGGAGCCTTGCCCTGTACGCGGTTATAGAGATCGATGATGTCCTGGTTCATCAGGCGGATACAGCCGGATGACATGGACTGGCCGATCGACCACCATTCCGGCGAGCCGTGGATGCGATAACCGGTGTCCTGCCCATTCTGGAAAATGTAGAGCGCGCGCGCACCCAGCGGATTTTGCGGGCCGGGTTCCTGACCGTTACGATATTTTGCCAGTTCCGGCTTGCGCTGGATCATTTCCGGTGGAGGCGTCCAGACCGGCCATTGCTTCTTGTACTGGACATTGGCGGTGCCCGACCACTCAAAGCCCGCCTTGCCGATCCCGATGCCGTAGCGCAGCGCTTCTCCGCCCGGCAGAACGTAATAGAGAAGATGGTCCTTGAGGCTGACAACAATCGTTCCCGGCGCCTGCCCTGTCGGGTCCGGCACGATCTGACGGCGGAATTGCTTCGGCACCTTCTCGTATGGAATTGCGGGCAGTGAATACGGCCCTTCCTGCACGGCGGCGTACATGACATCCGGCGTCGTGATATCGCGGTCGACGCTGATCTGCGGACGCATCGGCGTAATCCCGCCCGTCGACATCGGGTCGACATTCATCTGGAAGGCCGACATATCCATCGTTTGGTTACAACCGGCAGCACCGGTGAGGAGGACGGCACCGGTGCCGAAAAGGAAGCGGCGGCGGCTCAGATCGTCAATGAACTTGGTCATGCAAATTACCCGGACAGAAGGGTTGAAACACAGCCGTCAAGCGACCGCCATACTCAACAGCAATTTGCGTTCTTATGGTTGAAGAACGGTTAAACAACTCGCGCAAACGTGTCTGAAAATTCCGTTTGAAAGCATAAATTGCAGTGAATGTAAAAATTCAATCGATTTAAGTTTCATGGCAAATGCGACGAACGTATGTATCTCATGGCTATTTGATGGCGAAAATGTGGCTTTGCCTCAAAACCGCTATTCTGAATTGTAGCCGGATAGCAAAAGGCCGGGTCATGAAACCCGGCCTTGATTGCCTTCAATATTTTGCGGCGATCAATAATCTTTTTCGTAGAAGATACCGCCGCTGGAATCGCCTTCCGCTCCCAGTGAACCCTTGGCTTTCAGGTTACGGGTGATGTCGAGATTGACGGTGCCCTTGGTTGAGCCGCCTGAACCCGCTTCCACGCCCAGATAGATATTGTCGCGGATATAGCGACCGGCACGAACTGCTGTCTGGCCCTTGTCATCCGTCACGACATCAAGATCGTCGAGACCTGTCCCGGCGCGCAGCTTGTTCATGAGCGAGTTGTTGGAGCCGCCCGCAAGTTCGGCGGCGGCAGCGGCAAGCTGTGCGATCTGGAAGGCCGACAACTCGCCGATTGAGCGCTTGAAGATCAACTGCGCCAGCACTTCATCCTGCGGCAATTCCGGCGTCGACGAGAATTTTATGTCGAGATTATCAACCGTACCCGTCACCGTCACGATTGCAGTGATTTCATTGCCTTCCGAACGGGCGACGAAGTTGAGCTGCGGATTAAGATCGCCCACCAGCGTGACATTGCCTTCATCGAAGGTAATGCGCTGCCCGAGAATACCGATGCGGCCGCGGATCATGTCGAACGCGCCGACCGGCTTGATATCGGTCACAGGCCCGGTCAGGCGAAGACGTCCGCCCAGCTCCGTATCGAGGCCGCGACCGCGCACGAAAATCTGGTTGGGCGCATTGATGACAACGTCGAGGCGCGGCACGGTCGGACGCGCTGTCGGCGTCGGCACTTTGCTGCGACGCGTTTCGACCTTGGCGCGATCAAGCGTCACCTGAACGTTCTTAGGCGTGTTCTTGTGGCGAACCGGAACATAGGCTGCGCCGCCGCCCAGATTTTCCGGCACCGAGATTTCTGCCCTGTCGACATCGATGCGGCCTGAAATCAAAGGATCTCGCATCAGCGGCCCGCTGATCGTGATCCCGCCGTCGACGGTCGCCACAACCAGCTTGCCGTCGGCATAGCGGGCACGATTGAGCTTGATCTCGATATTGGCCGGGAAACTCGCTTCGGCATTGGTCGAGATCGTACCGCTGGCAGAAACCGATCCGCCGCTGCCGAGCGCGGCATTGACCTGACGCAGCGTGACGGTTTCGCCATCCAGGCTGCCCATGACATTGATATTGTTCAGGCGAACATTGGTGTCCGGATCGACAAAGGTTGCGCCATTGGTGGAGAACATGCCGCGCAACTGCGGACGGTTGAAGCCGCCCGAAACGCTGGCCGTCAGCGTCAGCGTACCGTTTACCTGCGCACCGCGATCGGCCAGGAAGCGGTTGGCGAGCGCCAGCGGAATGCTACCATTGACATTGACTCCAAGCCCCTGCCCCGAGAACGGAACCTTGCCATTGGCGGTGACATTGAGGCCGCGCGGACCGTCGACGGTCAGCGACGAGAAGTCGATAGCCATGGCCGCATAGCTGCCTGCAGCTTGCAGGGTGAGCGGCGCAAGTCCGTTATCGCGCAGCGGCTTGGCCGCAAGGCCTGTACCGCGCAGATTGAAGATTGCCGCAGGATTGGTGAGGGGGCCCGTGACACGCGCCGTTCCGGTCACATTGCCCGCGAGATCCTGTCCCTTGACCGCACCGTTCAATGCCGTCAGCGGAAGATTGGCGAGATTGACGTCAATGGCCAGATCGCCCTTACTGAGCGGCACACCACCATTGGCGCGGACATCGATGCCGCCCCCTCCGGTTACATGCGCATCGACATTGAGCCGATTATTGGCCGAGGTGCCCTTGGCATCGGCATTGAGAGCCGCAATGCCCTGCTTTTTGAGCTCCGCGGCCGTCACGCCTCGCGCCGCCATGTCGAAAGCGACATTGGGTGCTTCTTTCGTGCCGGTGATGCGGGCTGTGCCGTTGACCGTGCCGCCAAGCCCCAGTTCCGGCTTGAACGTATTGGCCAGAGCCAGCGGCAGATTGGAAAGGGCGACCGAAAGATCGAGACGACCATCGACCACGCCATTCACCTTGACCTGCCCCGCGCTGGCATCTGCGCCCGTATTGATGATGATATCCCCGAAGGAGATTTCCTCGCCCTTCATGGAAATGGTGGCGGGCGCGGCCAGATTGGCGCTGAGTGTGCCCTGCTTCACATGGGCCGAAGCCAGTCCCAGTTCAAAACCGCCATTTTTCGGCTCAAGCGAACCGGCAGCGCTGGCGACTGTGCCGATTTTCAACTTGGTATTGGCAGTAAAATCGGTTTTCGACCCGGTTGCATTGGCCTTGGCATCGAAGCTGTCGATGCCGAAAGTGCCGACCATTATGTCGCGCGCCGCAGCATTGCCGTCCACCACCGGCACGCCGAACAGGTCCTTTGCCGTCAGGGCAATATCAGCCGAGGTGATACGATTGCCATTGACCTTGATGTCCTTGGCATTGGCAGTGACCGATGCATTCTGGCGACCGTCATTGGCGTCGAGCGTGATATCAGCATTGGCCGCACCGGTCGCCTCCGCCAGCGCCAGGGCTGCTGCCGTGGAAATATCCGGCGCATCGAGCTTCAGCGCGCCGGTCAGGAGACCTTTCGCGGTCTGGGTGACATTGCCCGAAAGATGCGCACCGCCTGCATTGAAGACGAGGTCGGTCAGACGCTTCTCGTCATTGACGATGTCGATGAGCGTTCCAAGATCAACACGCTGGCCATTAAGGAATGCACTGCCAGCAAGCTTGCCGGAAAGGGCAGCACCTGTCTTTGCATTTCCGTCGAGCATGGCATTGAAATCGAGACCGCCTTCGGAAAGCTTGCGACCGGCCAGAGTGCCCTCCGGCGCATCGGCGCGCAGCGCCAGCGCAATCAGCTTGTCGTCGCCGCGCGCACTGCCCTTGACGGTCATCCGCCCCGATGCCTGATCGGAAAGAAGCTTCAGATCGGACAGCATGACGCCGAAGTCGAAACTTGCCTTGTCGGATGCAAAGGAACCATTGGCAGTGATTTCGCTCAGCTCATTGCCGATACGGAAATCACGCGCCGAAAACCCTTCGCTGCTGCGGCCAAGCGCGCCGCTGAGATTGACGGCACCATCGAGAATGCGGTCGACTGCTTCCGTGCCGGTGCGCATGTTCTGTGCTGTGCCGTTAAGGTCGAGCTGGAATGCACCGCTAACCGGGCGAACAATGCCCTTGGCGTTGACATCGATGCTGCCTGCAAGGTCACGGTCAGCCAGAGCGCCGAACGGCGCAAGGCTTGCAATCTTGGCGGCGATATCGCCATTGAAGGCAAAGTCGTCGATATTACCCTTGAGATCGAGGCTGAGACCGTTACCGGCAATATTGGCTTGCGCCAGCTCGACCGGCGAGCCGGCGCGCCATGCGCCATCGATGGCGAGCGCAATCTTGCTGCCAAGCGCCTCGGCAATTTCCGCCCGTTCTGCCGAAATGCCATCCATCCCGCCATTGACCTTGAAGGTGATATGGCGATTGGCGGCATCGCTCAGGTTCTCGGCAACGCCGCCCATATCGAGCGCGATGCTGTCGGCGGAAATCGTTGCGTTCTTGAGACCGGCAATGGCAAGCGTTCCCGTCCAGTCATTGGTCGGGCGATCACCGTAAGCGACCTGGAACTTTGCATTGTCGATATAGGTTTCAGCGCCCTTGACCGGCAGGAGGACGCGGCCCTTGCTCTCATCGGCAATGGAGGCATCGATGCGCAGCTTGTTCAGGAAGCGGTCATTGCCGGTTTCGGCAGAAGCCTTCAGTTTCAAGGCAGCGCTGTTCAGCGCCAGATCATCAAGGCGGAAGCCGCCTGCATCCTTCAGGAAGCCATCCGCCGACAGTACGGTTTCGGCACCGAAGAAATCGCGGAATACAGGCGGTACAAGAACCGCGATCGGACCGTTGAAACGGGCAGAGAAAACACGTCCGCCATCGGGCGCCTGACCTTGCCGGTTGAGCGCGAATTCGCCTGTCAACGTGCGGCTACCGTTGGTGTCGAGCGCAAGATCGACCTTCAACTCGTCAAGCGGACCGGCGCCTTTCAAAGTAAGATCGACCGGAGGACGACCATCGATGTTCAACAGGTTGGCGACGATGCCGTTAGCCGGTTCCGAGACTTTAAGGTCGAGATCGACCTTCTGGTCAGAATTGGCATAGGCCGCGCGAAGGGCAAAATTTCCGCCGGGACCGTCGAGACGCTTGATGTCGAAATTTGAATCGAGCGAACCATCGGCAAGCGACAGGCTGCCATTGGCGGATACTTCCGATTCGAGACCGAAAATATCCGGCCCGAAATGCAGGCGCGCAATGGCAAGCTGATCGAGACTGATTGAAATCGGCAGTTCCGGCAGGCTGAACGTGGACGATTCCGGCGACGGCAGGCTGTTGTCAGGCAACGGCTTGCGAATGATGTCGATACGCTCGGCAGCAAGCGACTGGATGCTGAGACGACCAACAAGAAGTGCGGTACGGCTCCAGTTCAGCTTGGCATTCTCGATGCGCAGCCAGACGCCTTCGCGGTCGGCAATGGTGATTGAGCCGACGGTTGCTTCCGAAGACAGAACGCCACTGATGCCGGAAATGGAAATGCGGCGGTTCGGCGCAGAAAGCTGGCTTTCCACGAAGGACAGGAAATAGGATTTCTCTTCTTCTGCTGGTGCTTCCGCCTGTTCCTGTCCAGAGGCCTGATCTTGAGCCTGAGCGGGAACTTGAGCTTGAGCCTGCAACTGTTTCTGCTGTTCCGGCCAGCCGAAGATGACTGCCGTGACGGCGAAAGCGACGAAGGCGATGATTGCGAGAAATCTGGTCAAAACGCCTGTCCTATACCTACGTACAAGCCATAGCTCGGGTCACCCGAGCGGCGGTTGAGCGGAACGGCGACATCAAGGCGGATCGGTCCGAGACCGGTCAGATAGCGCAGACCGCCACCGACGCCGACACGCATCTGTTCCGAGAAATCGGGGAACGATTTTTCGCCCACATAACCGGCATCGACGAATGCCACCGCGCCGATGGAATCGGTGATGCGGGTGCGCACTTCGCCATTGGCCTCGACAAGCGAGCGCCCGCCGATGATCTCGCCATTGCCCGCGCTGACGCCGATATTGCGATAGCCATAGCCGCGAACCGAGCCGCCGCCACCTGCCAGGAAGAGCTGGCTCGGCGGCAGGTCCTCGATGGACGCGCCGACGATCGAACCGAACTTGAGACGGCCTGCGAGGATCACGCGATCCTTTTCGCCAAAGCCGTAATAGGTGCGGCCTTCGGCGGTGAAACGGGTGGCGAAATTGCCGTACTGGAATTCGTAGAAGGGCTGGATATTGCCTTCCAGATAGAAGCCCGAACTCGGATCCGGCTTGTTGTTGCGGCTGTCATAAAGAAGATTGCCCTCAAGACCCGCCGTCGTGAAGCTGCGCGAGCCGAAGACGTCATCGTCGAAATGACCCTGGCTCGCCTTGGCATAGAGCGCGCCTGACAGCTCGTCGCTGAATATCTGCGTGAAGCCGGTCTTCGCATTGACCGATGTTTCGGTATAAGCATCCAGCACTTCGCGCTTGGCATCAAGCGAGGCGACAAAATCCGTATCCGGTGTATAGACGCCCGGCTTCGTGAAGCTCGTACCCAGAAGATAGGTAAAGTTCTTCGGATCGAAGGAATTGTCCTGCGTGCCGCCGATACCGCTGACCTTGGCATCGAAACGCAGGCGCTCGCCGCGTCCGAACAGGTTGCGGTGCATCCAGTAGCCGGTCAGGCCGAAACCATCGATGGTCGAATATTCGGCACCGAAGCCGAAGCGGCGCGGCTTGCGCTCCTGCACGTTGAGCGTCATCGGCAGGCTGCCGTCCGGCTCGATCTTTTCGGCTTCCTCGAAGCTCATGGCGCGGAACACTTCCATACGACCGAGACGCTTCTTGGCTTTCTCGATATCGTCGGGATCGTATTCCTGGCCTTCTTTCAGCCCGGTCATCCAGGCCACGAATTGCGGGTCCATGCGCGCGGTTCCAACGACGCTGACCGGGCCATAATGCGCCTTCTGGCCGGGATCGAGCGAAACATCGGCGGAAACCCGGTTGTCGGCATGGTCCGCGACGATATCCTCATCGGTAACCCGCGCCTTGGCATAGCCTTGCTGGCGCCACGCCTCAACGGCAAGGCGCTCCGCCTTGATGACCGTGCCCGAACGCGCCACCTGTCCCGGCGCGAAGCCCGCATCTTCGGGCGACTGCACGTGATCGCGCTTGTCGACCGGCGGTGGCGCAATATTGGAAATGGCCGTGCGCGAGAACAGAAATTGCGGGCCGGGGTCAACCGAAATCGCGACCTTCGCATCATTGGGGATTTCCGCGTCGGGCGGAATGTCGTTCGCCTCGCGGCCATCGACTTGAATAGAAATCGTACCGCCATAGCGGCCTTCGCCATAGAGCGCGGCCAGAATGCGGCGATAATCGCCGCGCGCCTTGGCCAGCAGTCCGGCGGAGCCCGAAGCTGGTCTCTCGGCATCCGAAACGAGGCCTGAAGCGCCTTCAATGGTGGATTTCAGATCGGCTTCCGTGCCGTCCGCATTCTTGCGGTCGCCCGTGGTCGTGACCTCGACGGAGTAGGTCTTCGGGTCGATGATGTCAGGATCTTCCTTCTTGTCCTCGCCCCACAGACGAACACCAAAGATCTCGAACGCCAAAGCAGGCGACACGATGAAAGAGGAAAATTGAGCCGCCAGCAAAAGCACGGCGATGCCCCTTCCCTGTATCGTCCTGTTACTCCAAGTCATACGCGCTACTGTCCGGTTCCTGTCTATGCGGTCGCCTGGCGGCGTCCCGTTCATTACCCCCAAGCCCAGGACGATTCAGGGATTACCATAGGGAGAACGGAAGTCCAAGCAACAACGCTAGATATGGACCATTTCAGTCAATGGAGTATTAACGTTACCACACCATTGCAACTTCCCGCGCAGATTGAAGCGCTTTGTGCTCGCATTCCGCATTGATTGCAGGGCGCGATCAGAAAATTGTAACAGCTCGCCGGCGGGGTGCTGCCGGCGAGCTGTCCATCAGGCCATTGGGAGGAGGGAGAACGACCTGATCAAAATAAGTTCTGGCACAAACACACCGGATGCCGTCAGCGGCCAGCGTGCATCGGGCGCATATTTCCGAAATGGAAACCGCCGCCGCCCATACCACCGCCGCCAAAGCCGCGGTTGAAACCACCAAAGCGGGTCGGAGACATCACCGGACCGGGACCCCAGTTGCGACGTATCTGGCCCTGCGGCCATCCACGGCCGCCCCAGTTGCCGCCGCCGTTCCAGCGCGGGCCATGGCCCCAGCGCGGATTCCAGCCGCCGCGATTGGACTGGCAATTGCGGCCAATGCAGCCATTGACGTAGTTCGGTCCGCCGCGCCAGCCTGGACCCCAACCACCGCCCCAGCCGGGACCCCAATAGCCGCCGGTCGCCCAGCCGATACCAAGTCCGAGGCCGAAGCCGTCATCATAACCGTCATTATTGACGATCACCGTGGTGCTGGACGGCGCGGCATAAGCGGGGCCGCTATAGGCGCCGAAACGCACATAACGCGCTGAGACCCAGCCAACACGGCTCCCGTTATAGATCTGGCACCAGCCATTGCGGCAGGAACCGGCATTGACCGTCGCACCGGCAGGGAGCGCGGCAAGCCGTCCGTAATTGGAACCGGGGCCCGAACGGACATTGACCGAAGCGGAGACATAGGCTGTTGCAGCGGAAGCAATAGCGGGCGTGAACAGGGTTGCGGCAATAACAGCCGCACCAAGAATACGATTATTAGTAAGCATTCCCTTAAATAAAGACATCGCATCTTCTCCAGATTAGCGATCGAACAGACACGCAATAAGTATCCAACACGAGCTAATCTATGTTGATATAGCACACTATGCAAACAACATGCGCAATAATGGTAAATTTAGGGCGTATATTATTATTTTCTACACTTCGATATTGATTGCAATCATCTTTATTTTACAAAATACAACGTCTCACTTACAGCAAGTTGATTAAAATTTTACAGGAAATGTTACTCTCACCTCTTTGACAGACAGTCAAAAAGAAAGGCGTCCCGGAGGGAACCGGGACGCCACGCGGCTTTGGGGGGAGAGAGGGAGGATAAAGCCGCGATCACGGGCCGTCAGGCCAGTTGTTTTGCGAGGCTCACAGATGCATTCCCTGCAGCGTTGTGGTGCAGGGAATGTGCTTGACGAGCCTTTTTTTAGCAGGGCGCTAAGATGCTAGCGCTATCCGCGCCCTGAAAATGCTCTATCGCCGCACGGGCTTAACAAGTCTCGATGAGTCAAACTCAACGAGACCTGATATTACGGCAGATTACGCACGTCTTCCGGCGACATGTACATCGGCATCATATTGGTATCGAGGTGATGCATGACCCAGATGGAGCCGGCAAGAACGATAGCCAGAATGATGACCGTGAAGATGAGTGCCAGAATATTCCAGCCGCCTTCCGACTTCGGATCGAGGTGCAGGAAGTAAACCAGATGCACCAAAATCTGGACGACGGCGATACCGAGCACAATGGCTGCGGTGGTTCCCGGCGTGAAGTAGCCGTTCATGGCCAGCATGAATGGAACGACGGTGAGAACAACTGCCAGCACGAAGCCGATCAGATAGGTCTTCAGGCTGCCGTGGCTCGCGCCGTGGTCATGTGTTTCGTGTGCAGAGCTCATCACAGTACACCCAACAGATAGACAAGGGTAAAGACGCCGATCCAGATAATATCCAGGAAGTGCCAGAAGAGGCTGAGGCACATCACGCGCGTCTGGTTCTTTTCCGTCAGACCGTCACGCAGAAGCTGGGCCGAAAGCACCAGAATCCAGATCAGGCCCGACGTGATGTGAAGACCGTGGGTTCCCACCAGCGCAAAGAAGGCCGAGAGGAACGCGCTGCGGCCCGGACCCGCACCCTCATGGATCAGGTGATTGAACTCATAGACTTCCATCGCGAGGAAGGCAGCGCCCAGCAGGAAGGTCACACCCAGCCAGAACAGAAGGCCGGCACGGTTCTTCTTGAACATCGACAGCGTGGCCAGACCATAGGTCAGCGACGACACCAGCAGGAGCATGGTTTCGATCAGAACAAAGTTCAGATCGAACAGTTCACGGCCGGTCGGACCGCCCGCAAACTGATGCGCCAGAACGGCATAGGTTGCAAACAGGCCCGAAAAGAGGACGCAGTCGCTCATCAGGTAGATCCAGAAGCCGACCAGCGTGGTCGACCCTGCATCGTGATGGTCCTCATGAGCGGGGTGCTCGTTCCCGCCCGTGAACGGAGCGGTGGTTGAAATGCTTGCGCTCATCGGAATCAGGCCTCCTGAGCAGTCAGTTGCCGGGTACGGAGGTCTTCGACTTCCTGCACCTCTTCGGCCGAGACGTAAAAGTCTCTGTCATTATTGAAGGAGTGAGCGATGGCAACGGCCAGCACAGCGACGGCGGAGGCGATTGCCAGCCACCAGATGTGCCACACCAGGGCAAAGCCGAGCGGAATGTTCAGAATGCCGATGATGAAGCCGGTGCCGGTGTTCTTCGGCATGTGGATGCGCGCGAACTTTTCGGTGCGGCGCACATAGCCGTTCTGCTTCATGTCCCACCAGCCGTCATGATCGCGCACATGCGGAACTTCGGCGAAGTTGTAGAAGGCAGGCGGCGAAGCCAGCGACCATTCCAGCGTACGGCCCGTACCCCAGCTGTCGCCATTGTTGTCGCGCAGCTTTTCGCGGTCGCGGATCGAAACTGCGATCTGCAGAACCTGGAACACGATACCGCAAAGGATGATCGCAACGCCGATGGCGGCAATGATGAGGTAGATGTGCCATGCCGGGTTTTCGGTGTGGTTCAGACGACGGGTCATGCCCATCAGGCCGAGCACGTAGAGCGGCATGAAGGCCAGGATGAAGCCGACGAGCCAGCACCAGAATGCGTTCTTGCCCAGACGTTCGTTCAGCTTGAAGCCGAAAGCCTTCGGCCACCAGTAGACGAGACCGGCAAAGCAGCCGAACAGCACGCCCGAGATGATCACATTGTGGAAGTGGGCGATCAGGAACACCGAGTTGTGCAGCACGAAATCCGCAGGCGGAACTGCGAGCAGAACGCCCGTCATGCCGCCGATAACGAAGGTGCACATGAAGCCGATGGTCCACATGACCGGCGTTTCCATGCGAACGCGGCCCTTATACATGGTGAAGAGCCAGTTGAAGACCTTCGCCCCTGTCGGGATCGAAATGATCATGGTTGCCACGCCGAAGAAGGCGTTGACGTTGGCACCGCCACCCATGGTGAAGAAGTGGTGGACCCAGACCAGGAACGACAGAACCGTGATGGCCACAGTGGCGTAAACCATCGACTTGTAGCCGAACAGGCGCTTGCCGGAGAAGGTTGCCACGATTTCCGAGAAGATGCCGAAGCACGGCAGAACCAGAATGTAGACTTCCGGGTGACCCCAGATCCAGATGAGGTTCACATACATCATCGGATTGCCACCGGCATCATTGGTGAAGAAGTGGAAATCCAGATAGCGGTCCAGCGAAAGCAGGGCCAGCGTGACGGTGAGGATCGGGAAGGCTGCGACGATCAGCACGTTCGAGCAGAGCGCGGTCCAGGTGAAGACCGGAACCTGCATCATGCCCATGCCGGGCGCGCGCATCTTGATGATGGTGGTGATGAGGTTCACGCCCGAAAGCAGCGTGCCCATACCGGAAATCTGCAAGGCCCAGATATAATAATCCACCCCGACATCCGGGCTGAACTCCTTGCCGGAAAGCGGCGGATAGGCCAGCCAGCCGGTCTTGGCGAATTCGCCGACACCGAGCGAGATGTTGATGAGGATCGCACCGGCAACCGTCAACCAGAAGCTGAGCGAGTTGAGGTACGGGAAAGCCACGTCGCGCGCGCCGATCTGAAGCGGCACGGCGAAGTTCATCAGGCCGACGATGAAGGGCATCGCCACGAAGAAGATCATGATCACGCCATGGGCGGTGAAGATCTGGTCGTAGTGGTGCGGCGGCAGGAAGCCTTCATTGGCGCCGGAGGCGATTGCCTGCTGGGCGCGCATCATGACCGCATCCGAGAAGCCGCGGAACAGCATCACGAGTGCCAGAATGATGTACATCACGCCAATGCGCTTGTGGTCGACGGACGTCAGCCAGTCGTTCCAGAGCGGAGCCCATTTGCGGTAGTAGGTAATGGCTGCAAGAATAGCGAGCGCCCCGCCAGCCACCGCGGCCAAAGTGACCATGATGATTGGCTCGTGATAGGGTATCGCTTCGAGCGTAAGTTTTCCGAACATTTTTTATCACGCTTCGATTTTAGCAATTCCGGGACGGCGCAAGACGGCCATCTTTCCGGAACCGCGTGAAACAAAGGATTGAATGCGGATGGCCGTGACCTCCTGCGAGATCACGGGCCGATCGGCACATCAGTTTTCGAGCTGCGAGAGCCGCTGCGGCTGGACTGCGCAGATGATGTCGCTCGCCCACTGGCTGAAATCGACAGGCGAAGACTTGCGCAGATTGGCGCGCGCTTCGCGGATCATCTGTTGACGATGCATTTCATCGTCGAGGCAGACGGACTTGCCGTCCCAGCAGCGGTTCACGATGTTGTGGAACAGCGCCTGGTCATTATAGGTGAAGAACTGCGGCGGAACCTTCTCGCTCGGCTGAACCAGCGAGGCGTAACGGTCGCGGCTCAGCTCTTCGCCATTCGCCTTGGCCTTCACTTCGGCAACCCACTTGTCGAAGTCGGCCTGATTGTAGGCATGCGCCTTGAAGCGCATCTGGGCAAAACCCTGACCGCTATAGTTGGCGGAGATACCGTCGAACTCGCCAGCATGATTGGCAATCAGATGCAGCTTCGTCTGCATGCTCGGCATGGTGTAGACCTGGCTGCCGAGCTGCGGGATGAAGAAGGAATTCATGATGTTGCTGGAGGTCAGCTTGAAGTTGACCGGCACATCGACCGGCATTGCCATTTCATTGACCGTGGCGATGCCCTGGTCCGGATAGATGAAAAGCCATTTCCAGTCGAGCGCAACAACTTCGACATTGATCGGCTTTGCATTCGATTCCAGCGGGCGGTACGGATCGAGCTTGTGGGTGGCGACCCAGGTCACGGAGCCCAGAACGACGATGATCGCCAACGGGATGAGCCAGACGGCAAGCTCGATCTTGGTCGAGTGGTGCCAGTCGGGCTGGTAATCCGCCTTCTCATTCGAGGCGCGGTACTTCCATGCGAAGTAAAGCGTCATGAAGATGACGGGAAGCACGACGAGCAGCATGATGCCGGTCGCAAAAAGCATGAGATCGCGTTCTGCCATGCCGATTTCCCCTTTCGGGGAAAGCAGGACCTGGTTCTCGCAGCCTGCGAGAAACGCCGTGAGGGCCAAGACGGCGAACGAAACGATCGTCCGGGGGGTGCCGTGTTTCATTTGTCTTTCCATCCTGCGCGCGGAGTGTCATCTCCGGCGCATGCGTCATTTCCTAGTTTTCGGTAAATTCTGAAATTTCCAAAAGTACCGTTATAACGAATAATCCCGTTTGTCACGTGCCTGACGAAAATTGTGCTGGATCGTAATGTCGCGCCCAAAAGCGGGCATTTTGTCTGAACAATCCGGCCAGATCACTGATGCGGGCCATGTTTTGGGCAATGCATAAATGCAATAAATCCATCGGCCCTCTCAAGGGATCGATGTCCTGACCGGCGGTCTGAATGGGTCGCCAGTTGTCAGGTGCGGCGGAGCGAATAGGCCCAAAGGAAAGGGTTTGCAAGATGAAAACCGCCATCTACCCCATGAATAAACGGGATCGTGATGGGAATTTACCGAATTTGACGCGAATTGCGCGCATCCCGGAAAGTGTTAAACGGTTTTCGGACAGCCGCTCCGATCCATGTCCGACGTTTTGTGGCGGCACGATCCTCGGCAAAATAACCCCGGGGCGCAGAGACGGTTTATCTTCCGCGCTGTGTATGCTTATTGAAAATGCGCGAGGGAATTGGGGATAGAAATGATATTTGCCGAAATGCCGCTTGATGAAGCCGAAGGTGCAATTCTCGGCTATGCTATGATGGCAGGTGCGCTCACTTTACGCAAAGGCACAGTTCTCGATGTCCTCAATCTTGCCCTGTTGCGGGAAGCAGGTATCAGCTCGGTTCTGGCTGCGCGCCTGGAAAAGGGCGATATCGGCGAGGATGAGGCCGCACTCGCCATCGGGCGTATGCTTATTTCCGGCGAAGTGGAGATCGGCAGCCCCACAACTGGACGGGTCAACCTGCACGCCCGGAAGAATGGCGTATTTTTGGTAGATGCCGACCGTATTGATGCGGTCAATGCGCATGATGCGCGCATTTCCATCGCGACGCTGCGCAATCATGTGCGGGTGGAAGCCGGACAGATGGTCGCCACAGTCAAGATCATTCCTTTTGCTGTACCGGGGACCCTTTTGCGGGACATCGGCCTCGATGCACGGCCTGCGCTGCGCGTCCATCCCTTCAACGGCGCGCGGATCGGGCTGATCCAGTCGCGCCTTCCCTCGATACGCGAAACGGTTCTTGAGAAGACCCGCGAACTGATGGGAAAGCGGACTACTCGAAATGGCGGGACACTTGTTTGCGAAAAGCGCGTCGCGCACGATCAGGTTGCGCTGGCGGCAGCAATCGCGGAAGTGAGCCGGGCCTGCGATATTATCGTGATTTTCAGCGCATCGGCGGTTGCCGACGAAGCGGATATCGTACCGCAGTCGATCCGCATGTCAGGCGGTGAAATCCTGCGCATCGGCATGCCGGTCGATCCGGGCAATCTGCTGGTCCTGGGCCGGCATGACGGCAAATATATTGTCGCCGCCCCCGGATCGGCCCGCAGCGCCCGCGAAAACAGCCTCGACTGGGTGCTGGATCGCCTGATGGCGGGAATCACACTTTCCGCTGACGATCTTTCCCGCATGGGGGTTGGTGGACTGGTTCTCTAGAACGCGTAGTCGAAAACCAATATGCCCTCGATGCCACCTTCAGCGGCTTCGACGAGGCTTTTGCCAACCTTCGCGTGTTCGGGATGCGGAAGATAGGCGTTCCGCGCCGCGCTATCCGTGAAATCGACGACAAAACCGTGCCGGAAACCCTTTTCGAGATTTTCCGGACTGTTGTTTTCGCCAGCCGTAATGGACAGGATGCCGCCGATCTTGTCCTTGAGCGCCACAACGGCCTGCAGCTTCTCTTCGATCTGCGCGGCTCCGAGTTCGGACCTGAATTTGACGAGAACGATATGGCGTATCATGAACGGTTTCCGTGATTGAAAATGAGATCGCGCGGCCTCCAGAAATGGCAGCAGGCAACCTCTTTCATACGGTATTTATCGAGCGGGGAAAATGCCTCTGTCAGGCGTCGCTGAAACGGAACCGCACCGAAAGCCATTTCGCAATTCCATGCGGTCTCGACTGGAACTCGCCTGACGGCAGTACTCAACGGTTCCAGTTAAAAACGGAGTCGCTGAACCGCTGCAAGTATTTGTTTCGTCGCATTATTCAACGCATCGAAGCGAGATGAGAAGCCAATCCCGTGGACCGGTTCCCGGCACGGACACGACATTCTTTCCGGAAAATACGCCAAAAACGAAAAAGGCCGGGTTGAACCCGACCTTCCGCTTTCACCTGAGTTGCGCCAGTACATCCGTGGTCACGATCCCAAGTGAATTCCCGATACGCATATGGATATAACCCGTCTGCGTTTCAGGAATATGACATTGCGGGCAGTAGCCAGATTGCTCCAAAACCGGTTCAACCCAGCCCTGCCCCGACAGTTTCGACCCACAAACCGTTGCCTGAAACTGCCGTATTCTTGCGTGGGCGCCTGATCACGCCCCATGTAGTCCGCGTTCATCCCGCTTCCGCAGATCGACGCTTGTAATATCCGTTTCCGACGTCTGAAGCTTTGCGCCCAAAGGGCCGCAGAACCTGTCGTCAGGCCGCCATCGGCGTTTCTGCCACATCGGGGTGGTTGTAATTCCACACCTCGATCAGGCATTGCCGCATCAAGTCGAGATCGACCGGACCGATCCGGCTCAGTACAAGATCGAGTTCGTCGGGCTCTACGCCCCTGTTGAGCAACTCAACAATCGCCTCGATCAGAATTCTCTTATCGTCAAATCTGTAGCGCTGCATAAACCTGCTCCGCTATCTGCCCCAGCACATGGTCATAGATTAAACAGTCATGGTTAACCGAAGCTTAAGCCACGAAAAACCAACGCGATGTACTGACACCACAAACTGACGCAGACGCTTGCTCCAAAAATTTTCCGCAAGAACCTGCGGAATGCATTTCAAAAATAACTTAAACAGAAAATTGAAAACCTTGTTTTTCGGACAAGATTAAGTCCAAATCCTAGTATATTTCCCGCGAAAACCAAGAAGAAATTTTCAACTCGCTATATTTTATTATTTGCTTTCGTTCGGATGAGGCCCCTATGTCGTTCTTTCGGAAATACGTCGATTGGTCCTTTACTTATGCCCGGATGGCCGGGCTGGGACTGCTCGTCGGCTCAAGCGTCATGGGCGGCTATCTGTACACGCTGCAATATAAGGGCAACGTCCACACCATCATCGACGGACAGGCCTATCGCTCCAACCAACCTGATCCTGCACGCATCGCATCCCTGCAGAAGCTTTATGGCATCAAAACCATCATCAATCTGCGCGGCCCGGAGCCGGGCTCGAAATGGTATGATGAAGAGATCGCAACAGCGAAAACGCTCGGCATCAAGCATGCCGATTTCGAAATGTCGTCAAGGCGGGAGCTGTCCCCGGCACAGACCAGACAGCTAATCGCCCTGATGCAGAATGCAGAAAAGCCGGTGCTCATCCATTGCAAATCCGGCGCCGACCGCACCGGTCTCGCTGCAGCGCTCTATGTGGCAGCCGTCGCGAAGGGTAGCGAAGGCAAGGCCGAGCGGCAGATGTCCATCGCCTACGGACATTTCGGTTTTCCGCTCAGCCCGACCTACGCGATGGAAAAGACCTTCGAAGCCATCGAGGCGGAACTCGGCTATACCGGTTCCTGACGGTTTTCAGCTCCACAAATGCAAAACGCCGGGGATAACCCCGGCGTTCTTTATTCTAACCACGACAATCTTATTCGAGGCCGACGATCTTGCCGTCATCCCACTTGAAGATGTCGAAGCTTGGCGAGCTAAGGTCGCCGTTTGCGCCATAGGTCAGCGTGCCAATAGCGGTTTCGATAGGCTTGCCATCATGCAGAGCCTTGGCGACGGCAGCAGAATCATCGGTCGAATCGGCGCGTTCGATGCCGGCCTTGATGACTTCCACAGCGGCATAGGCGTTCATGGTGAAGGCTTCAGCCGGGATACCCTTGGCCTTGAGCGCTTCGATAGCATCCTTGGAAGCCGGGTTCTTGGTGGCGTCCTTGGCGTTGGTGAAGAGCGTGCCCTGTGCATTGGTGCCACCGATTGCCCAATATTCGGTGTTGGACAGGCCTTCGCCGCCGAGCACCAGTGCCTGCATGCCAGCGTCATGCAGCTGACGCGACAGGAGGCCGCCTTCGGCATGGTAGCCGCCGAAATAGACGACGTCAGTGCCAGCAGACTTGAGCTTGGTGACGAGCGCGCTGAAATCCTTGTCGCCCGGCGTGACCGAATCGTAATGGACTTCCGTGATGCCGCCCTTGTTGATCGCCGCCTTGAAAGCGTCGGCCAGACCCTTGCCATAGGCACCCTTGTCATGGATCACGGCGACCTTCTTGTCCTTGAAGTTCTTCAGGACATAATCGGCCATGACTTCAGCCTGCTGGTCATCGCGGCCGCAGGTGCGGAACACGTTTTCCAGATTGCGCGCGGTCAGATCCGGGCCGGTGGCGGTCGGGGTGACCATCAGCACACCGTTTTCCGAGAAGACGTCGGAAACAGGGATGGCGACGCCGGTCGTGACCGGGCCGACGACGAACTTGATGCCGTCGCCAACGATCTGGTTGGCGGCGGAAACGCCCTGCTTCGGTTCACCGGCATCGTCGGCAAACTTCAGAACGACTTTCTCGCCCTTGATGCCGCCAGCCTTGTTGATGACTTCAACGGCGGTTTCCGCGCCCTTCTTCACCTGGTCACCGAAAGCAGCGACAGGGCCCGTCAGCGGTGCAACGACGCCGATGGTGATGTCTGCATAAGCGGCGCTGGCAAAGCCGAGTGTAGCTGCGAAAGCCACGCTGGACAGAAGTTTCAGGTTCATTCTTTTTCTCCTTTGTAGGGCAGCGTCCTCCGACGGCCCCGAGACAACCCTTGCCGGTCAAATCTCAGCGCATCTGCGCTGCCGAATTGCCGGGCCCTCCCTTTTGTTCATCACATGATCTCAAAGGGTCAATCCAAAAGCACGCCGCACCGCCGCCTCGAAGAGGTCAGAGCCATAATATTATCCGAAATTGCATCTGCCCTTTCGGAATCATGCTCCGGAACGGGAGCGAGCTTTCATGATGTAATAAGAATGCATTTCCGGCTTCCGATTGCAAGGGGCCAAGTGCCCGCAACTACAACGAAAATCGGCTCCTCCCAAATGTTCAGTTCCCTCCCTTCCATGATGGTGATTTCTTCGCAAAAAAGGCCGCGATTCCCTCCGCGGCCTCTGGCGTTTCCCATGTATCGGCAAGACGGGTCAGCGTCATTTCGATGACGGCCTCGTCTATCGGCGCGCCCAGCGCATGAACCAGCCTCTTGGAGGCGGCAACCGCTGCAGGCGCGGTGGCAAAATAGGGTTTGATCTCCGCCTCCACCGCCGCATCGAGACGTTCCGCCTCGACCACGTCATGCACCAGCCCGATCCGCCGTGCTTCCTCGGCATCGAACAGTCGCGCCGAAGTGAATGTGCGCAGCGCATTCGCCTGACCGATGCGCGCTACCACATAAGGGCTGATGGTGGCCGGTATCAGGCCGAGCTTCGTCTCCGTCAGCCCGAAGCGCGCGCCGGAAACGCTGATCGCAGCATCGCAGACGCTGATGAGGCCGACGCCGCCGCCATAGGCCTGCCCGTTGATGCGCCCGATCAGCGGTTTTGGCAAATCGCGCAATGCTTTCAGCATGAGGGCGAGCTTGCGCGCTTCTTCAATGCGCTGCGCGCGTGTGGCTTTCACCTGCTCCTGCATCCATCCCAGATCACCGCCTGCACAAAAACTGGTGCCATTGCCGGTCAGGACCACGAGGCGCACGGCGTCATCATCCGCCAGATGCAGCGTCGCCGTCAGAAGCTCATCGATCATCCGACCGGATAGCGCATTATGCTGCTCTGGACGGTTGAGCGTCAGTGTCGCAACGCCGCGTTGGTCTATCGCAATCTGGATGGTGTCAAACGCCTTCATGCGGCTTTGTCCTGACGCAGCGCCTGCGCGAACAAGGCCGCCGACTTTAGCTTGTCCAGATTGAGGCCGGTTTCAAAACCCAATCCATGCAGCATTTCGACGACGGAAACCGTATCGACATTGCCCTTGGCGCCCGGCGCGAAAGGACAGCCGCCGAGCCCACCAACCGAAGCATCGAACACGCGCAAGCCCTTCTCCAGACTGACGCGGATATTGTCGAGGGCCCGCCCGCCCGTGTCGTGATAGTGGCCGGCAAGGCTGTGCGCAGGCGCAATGGCCAGAACGGCATCCAGCATGGCTGCAATCTTGTCCGGCGTGCCACGCCCGATCGTATCGCCGAGGCTTACTTCGTGACAGCCGAGCGAGAAGAGCTGTTCGGTCACATCGGCAACCGCTTGCGGGGCCACCGGCCCGTCATAAGGGCATTCCACGACGCAGCTCACATAGCCGCGAATGGCCAGACCATCATTGATCGCAGCACCGATGACCGGCGACAGCCGCTCGATGCTTTCAGCGATCGTGCAATTGATATTGGCTTTCGAAAAGCCTTCCGAGGCGGAAATGAAAACCGCAATCTCGTCAACATTTGCAGCGGCGGCAGCTTCATAGCCCTTCATGTTGGGCACCAGCACCGAATAGCGCACGCCATCAGCACGGCGAATCCCGGCCATGACTTCTGCGGCATCCGCCAGTTGCGGCACCCATTTCGGGCTAACGAAACTCGTTGCCTCGATGCGGGCATAGCCGCAATCGGACAGGCGGTCGATCAGCGCGATCTTGTCCGCTGTCGGCACAAACCGCTTTTCATTTTGCAGGCCATCACGCGCAGCCATTTCAACGATTTCTACGTGTTCAGCCATGTTCTTCCTCCAGTTCTACAAGAAGGATGCCTTCATTGACCTGATCGCCCGCTACAACAGTTACGGACGCAACCTTGCCGTCGCGCGGCGCGGTCAGTGACAGTTCCATCTTCATCGCTTCCATCGTTACCAGCGGATCGCCCTTGGCGACGCTCGCCCCCTCCACGACGGAAACCAGTCGTACCAGTCCCGGCATCGGTGACAGGATGCGGCTTTCGCTCGAAGCATCCTCTTCCGCGCCAACAGACTGCACATGATGAAATATGGTGTCGCGACCTTCGAGTTGCACCGTCACATCGTGTCCGATGCGCACGACGGACGCCTCCGACACGCAGCCATCAACAGCAAAGCGAACCAGCCCGTTTTCATGGAAACGGATTTCGATAGTGCCGAAAGCAAAGCCGAAATGCCTGTCACCCATGGTCGTGAAGCTGACCGTGTGGCGCTCGCCATGATGATCGATAAGGGCCGAGCGCGATGCCTCACCCCAAAGCCGGAACCCGCGCAGGCTCGACCATGGATCATCCTTTGCTGGCGCATCCAGAAGATCGAGCGCGCCGAGTGCAGCCAGCGCAAATGCGATATCCGAAGGCTGCTTATCGGCAAACAGTGTCGCCGTCTCGCGTGCAATCAGGCCGGTATCGACATCGCCTGTACGGAAAGCTTTAAGATCGCAAAGCGCCGACAAAAATTGGCGATTGGTGACGAGGCCCGCAATCCGGGTCTTGTTCAGGCTCGCATCAAGCCGGTTCAGTGCCTCATCGCGCGTTGCACCATGAGCGATGATCTTGGCGATCATCGGATCATAGAACGGCGTGATCGTATCGCCGGTTCGCACACCGGAATCGACACGGGCATTTTCAGGCGGTGCGAACAGAGCAAGCTTGCCGGTTGCAGGCAGAAAATCCCGCGCCGGATCTTCCGCATAAAGCCGCACCTCGAACGCCCAGCCATCTATGGAAAGTTCATCCTGTCGTTTCGGCAAGACTTCGCCGGAAGCAACGCGCAATTGCCATTCGACCAGATCGAGGCCGGTAATCGCTTCCGTCACCGGATGCTCCACTTGCAGGCGGGTGTTCATTTCCATGAAGAAGAAGCGGTCCGGCCGCAGACCTTCCGAAACATCGGCGATGAACTCCACCGTGCCCGCGCCGCAATAGCCAATGGCCAAAGCCGCCTTCACCGCCGCTTCGCCCATGGCGGCGCGCATTTCCGGCGTCATGCCGGGCGCAGGTGCTTCCTCGATCACCTTCTGGTGGCGGCGTTGCAGCGAACAATCGCGCTCGAACAGATGCACGGCATTGCCATGATTATCGCCGAAGACCTGCACCTCGATATGGCGTGGCTTGGTCATGTATTTTTCGACCAGCACGGCACTATCGCCGAAAGAGGCTTCCGCCTCGCGCCGCGCGCTGTCCAGCGCCGCTGCGAAATCCACCGACTGATCGACGCGGCGCATGCCCTTGCCGCCACCGCCTGCACGTGCCTTGATGAGCACGGGATAGGTGATGCGGTCCGCCTCGCTTTTGAGGAAGGCTCCATCCTGATTATCGCCGTGATAGCCCGGAACAACCGGCACACCTGCCTTTTCCATCAATGCTTTGGCGGCATCCTTCAGCCCCATGGCGCGAATAGCTTTGGCCGATGGGCCGATGAAGACAAGCCCCGCCGCCTCGACGGCATCCACGAAACCGGCATTTTCGGAGAGAAACCCATAGCCCGGATGGATTGTCTCCGCGCCGGTTTCCTTCGCAGCCTTGATGATAGCCTCGACATTCAGATAGCTTTGCGCAGAAATGGCAGGGCCGACGCGCACCGCCTCATCGGCCATCTCGACATGAAGCGCATTGGCATCCGCATCGGAATAAATTGCGACGGTGGCAATACCCAATTCCCGCGCCGTGCGAATGACCCGGCAGGCAATTTCTCCGCGATTGGCAATCAGTATCTTTTTGAACATCTGACGGCCCTTTTACATTCTAAACAAACCAAAGCGCGTCGGCTCGATGGGTGCGTTCAGCGTGGCGGAAAGCGACAGGCCAAGCACTTCGCGGCTCTTGCGCGGATCAACGATACCGTCATCCCAAAGTCGGGCAGAGGCATAAAGCGGATGGCTCTGGCGTTCGAACATTTCGAGCGTCGGGCGCTTGAACTCCGCTTCCTCATCCGCCGACCACGTGCCGCCGGTGCGCTCGATCCCGTCGCGCTTGACGGTTGCCAGCACGCCTGCCGCCTGTTCGCCGCCCATCACCGCAATGCGGCTGTTCGGCCACGTCCACAGGAAGCGCGGCGAATAGGCCCGCCCCGCCATGCCGTAGTTACCCGCACCATAGGAAGCGCCAATCAGCATGGTGATCTTGGGTACATTGGCCGTCGCCACCGCCGTCACCAGTTTGGCGCCATGTTTCGCAATGCCCTCGGCTTCATATTTGCGCCCGACCATGAAGCCGGTGATGTTCTGCAGAAACACCAGTGGAATGTTGCGCTGGCAGCAAAGCTCGATGAAATGCGCGCCCTTCAAGGCCGCTTCGGAGAACAGCACGCCGTTATTGGCGATGATCCCGACCGGCATGCCATAGACGCTGGCAAAACCGCAGACCAAAGTGGTGCCGTAGCGTGCCTTGAACTCATCGAAATCCGAACCATCGACCAGCCGCGTGATAACCTCGCGCACATCATAGGGAATGCGCGTATCGGCGGAAACGACGCCCAGAATTTCCTCCGGATCATAGAGGGGTGCAGCACTATCGCCGCGCGGGATAAACTCACGCTTCTTACTGTTGAGATTGGCGGTAATGGCGCGCGCAATCTGCAATGCATGGGCGTCGTCATTGGCCAGATGGTCGGCCACGCCGGAAAGCCTTGTGTGCACGTCACCACCGCCGAGATCTTCCGCCGTCACCACTTCGCCGGTTGCAGCCTTCACCAGCGGCGGACCGGCCAGAAAGATCGTGCCCTGATTGCGCACGATCACCGTCTCGTCGCTCATGGCAGGCACATAGGCACCGCCTGCCGTGCACGACCCCATGACCACGGCGACCTGCGGAATGCCTGCCGCCGACATCTGCGCCTGATTGTAGAAGATGCGCCCGAAATGGTCGCGGTCCGGGAACACCTCATCCTGATTGGGCAGATTGGCCCCGCCGGAATCGACCAGATAGATGCAGGGCAGACGGTTCTCGCCCGCGATTTCCTGCGCGCGCAGATGCTTCTTGACCGTGACCGGATAATAGGTGCCGCCCTTCACCGTCGCATCATTGCAGACGATCATGCAGTCCCGGCCCGATACGCGCCCGATGCCGGTGATGATGCCACCCGAAGGGGCCGCCCCGCCATACATGCCATGCGCTGCCGTCAGCCCCACTTCCAGAAAGGGCGCCCCCGGATCGAGCAGTTGCGCCACCCGCTCGCGCGGCAGAAGCTTGCCACGCGCGACATGGCGCTCGCGCGCTTTCTCGCCACCGCCATCGAGTGCAATCTGGGAAGCTTCACCCACCACGTCGATCGCCGCCAGCATCGCCTTGCGGTTAGCCTCGAAGCTGGCGCTGCGCGTCGAGATTTCCGATTTCAGAACTGCCATCAACGGGTCTCCTGAAAGAGTTCCCGTCCGATCAGCATGCGCCGGATTTCCGATGTGCCCGCACCGATCTCATAGAGCTTCGCATCGCGCAAAAGGCGGCCCGTCGGATAATCATTGATGTAGCCATTGCCGCCGAGAGACTGGATCGCCTGAAGCGCCATCTGCGTGGCATTTTCCGCCGTGTAGAGAATGCAGCCCGCCGCATCCTTGCGCGACGTCTCGCCCCGGTCACAGGCAGCCGCCACCGCATAGGTATAGGCGCGCGAGGCGTTGAAGGTCACATACATGTCGGCAAGCTTGCCTTGCATCAGTTGGAACTCGCCAATCGGCTGATCGAACTGCTTGCGCTCATGCACATAGGGCACCACGACATCGAGGCAGGCCGCCATGATGCCGAGCGGACCACCCGCCAGCACCACGCGTTCATAGTCAAGACCGGACATCAGCACATTGACGCCCTTGCCGACTTCGCCCAGCAGGTTTTCGGCAGGCACTTCACAATCCTCGAACACCAGTTCGCAGGTGTTGGAACCGCGCATGCCAAGCTTGTCGAGCTTCTGCGCGGTCGAGAACCCCTTGAAACCTTTTTCAACGATGAAGGCGCTGATGCCGCGCGGACCTGCCGACGGATCTGTCTTGGCATAGACCACCAGCACATCGGCATCCGGGCCGTTGGTGATCCACATCTTGTTTCCGTTGAGAACGTAACGATCGCCGCGTTTCTCGGCGGCAAGTTTCATCGAAACGACGTCGGAACCCGCACCCGGCTCAGACATGGCGAGCGCGCCGACATGCTCGCCGGAAATAAGTTTTGGCAGATATTTCGCGCGCTGCTCGGGAGAACCGTTTCGCTTGATCTGGTTGACGCAGAGATTGGAATGCGCGCCGTAGCTCAGGCCGATGGAAGCGGAAGCGCGGCTGATTTCTTCCATCGCAATGCAATGGGCGAGATAGCCCATGCCAGCGCCGCCATATTCTTCTGGCGCCGTAATGCCGAGTACGCCAAGCTCACCCAGTTCACGCCAGAGATGCATGGGAAATGCATTGTTGCGGTCGGTTTCAGCGGCCAGCGGCGCAATGCGGCTTTCCGCAAAACGGCGCACCGTATCGCGAAGGGCTTCGATCTCCTCGCCAAGACCGAAATTCATGCCCGATGCAAACATACTCGTCCTCCACAAGTTCTGCCCGGTGTCCATCTTTTGCAAGACGGCTATGTTCCGGCCAGAGTGTCCCGTGGCGACCAATTAGGCAATGGCTTTGCGTGGCGTTCTGTGGCTATTTATTACCGGATAACGAAATTTTGTTGCGCCCGTTATCCGGCAACTCCAAGCAATTGGAGGGTAATCAAATCAATCCTCATGAAGCTCGGCAATATCGCGATAAAGCTCCAGCGCTTCCGGGTTTGCCAGCGCCTCGCGATTCTTCACATCGCGCCCATGCACGATATCGCGCACGGCGAGCTCCACGATTTTTCCCGACTTGGTGCGCGGAATATCCCGGACCGCCACAATCTTTGCCGGAACGTGGCGCGGCGTGGCACCAGTACGAATCTTGGTCTTGATGCGTGCCTTGAGGTCGTCGTCCAGCGCCACACCTTCGGCGAGGCGCACGAACAGCACCACCCGCACGTCATTATCCCAATCCTGCCCGATACAGAGCGCCTCGGCGATCTCCGGCATCTGTTCGACCTGATTGTAAATCTCCGCCGTACCGATACGCACGCCGCCGGGGTTGAGTGTCGCATCGGAGCGGCCATGGATGACGATGCCGTCATGCTCGGTCCATTCGGCAAAATCGCCATGGCACCAGATATTGTCGAAACGCTCGAAATAGGCGGCCTGATATTTCGCGCCTTCAGGATCGTTCCAGAATTGCAGCGGCATGCAAGGGAATGCCTTGGTACAGACCAGCTCACCTTTTTCGCGGCGCACCGGCTTGCCATCGTCGTTCCAGACATCGACTGCCATGCCAAGGCCAGCACCCTGAATTTCGCCCAGCCAGACCGGTTCGGTCGGAACGCCCAGTACGAAGCAGGACACGATATCCGTACCGCCGGAAATGGACGCGAGATGCACGTCCGGCTTGATCGCTTCATAGACGAAGGCAAAGCCTTCCGGCGATAGCGGCGAGCCGGTCGAGGAGACGGTGCGCAGCGCTGAAAGATCATGTGTCTCGCCGGGCTTCAAACCGGCTTTCAGCACCGCGTCGATGAATTTCGCCGAAGTGCCGAAATAAGTCATACCCTCGGCGGCGGCATAATCGAACAGCACATTGCCATCGGGATAGAAGGGCGAACCGTCATAGAGCAGAAGCGTGGCGCCCGATGCTATGCCTGAAGCCAGCCAGTTCCACATCATCCATCCGCAAGTGGTGAAATAGAAGAAACGGTCGCCATCACGGATATCCGCATGCAGGCGGTGTTCCTTCAGGTGCTGCAACAGCACGCCGCCTGCGCGATGTACAATGCATTTCGGAATGCCCGTCGTGCCGGACGAAAACAGGATACAAAGTGGATGATCGAAAGGGAGCCGCGTGAACTCGACGTCTTTGGCCTTGAACGGTTCCAGAGCCACATCAAGCGCAATTCCCTTTTCAGCGCGGTCAGCAACGGCTTCCGCTTCGCCGAGATAGGTGACAATGACCGCACGTTTCAGCCCCGGCAGCTTTGCCGTCACCTCAGCAACCTTGTCGGCAACTTCGATGCGCTTGCCATTGTACCAGTAGCCATCGCAGGCGAAGAAAAGCTTTGGTTCGATCTGGCCGAAGCGGTCGAGCACGCCCTGTATGCCAAAATCCGGCGAGCAGGACGACCAGACGGCACCGATGGACGAAGCGGCCAGCATCAAGGCCACCGCCTCCGGCATATTGGGCATCATGCCCGCCACGCGGTCGCCCGGCTGAACCCCTTCCGCCAGCATGAATTGCTGGAGTTTCGAGACCAGCGCGTGAAGATCGTCCCATGTCAGGCGGCGCTCGATCTTGTCCTCACCGCGAAAGACGATGGCTTCCTCGCCACCCTCATGGCGCAACAGGTTTTCGGCAAAGTTGAGCCGTGCCTCGGGGAAGAATTTTGCGTCACGCATATGGCCTTTATCGACAAGGGCCGTTTTGCCACGCTCGCCGATAACCTCGCAGAAATCCCACACAAGCTGCCAGAAGCCGCCGCGATCCTCGACCGACCAGCGATGCAGCGCGGCATAATCCGGCAGGCTCAAGCCCGTGCGCTGTTCTGCGCGAATACGGAATTGCTCCAGATTGCTGGCGGCGATGCGCCCCGCATCCGGTTGCCATAGCGGATGGTCATGCGAAAACTGCGTGGGGACTGCGTTGGTGCTCATCATTCCTCCCAGAACCATGTGGAATTAGACCCTCTCTCGATCAACTCCGACACGAGTTTCTAAAAGAGAGTTTCCGATACGTCCATGCTTTTCCCGTGACTTGGCTATCAAAGGCTCATCCCTTGTGTTGCCCTGCACTCAATTGTGATTGCCGGACAGGCAGGCAGAATCTAACCTGCACCTTGCTTTATGGGAAAGCGTAACATAACTACAGCCCGCGTCGGAGTTCATCCTGATGTCCTTCGGTGCAAACGAAATATCCAGTTCTCAGGGCGGGGCGAAACTCCCCACCGGCGGTAACGGACCAAGTGTCCGAAGCCCGCGAGCGCCTGACACGGCAGACGTGTCAGGGTCAGCAGATTCGGTGCAATTCCGAAGCCGACGGTCATAGTCCGGATGAGAGAGAACGAGGTTGGAATCATGCTCGGCTGGACGGCTTGCCGTCTTCGTCCTGCAGTCTTTCTTCCCGTACCCTGAGGTAACAGGCTTGCCAGAGCAAGTTCCGCCTGAAGCGGAACGCTCTGTCCATTTGTTTTGCCGCATTTATGCGACGTCAAATGTTTCCATTTGGCTGCAAAATGCTCCGAAGGAAGAAACCGTTGAGCCAACTTGCCTCTTCGCCAACTTTGAAACCGACCATACGCGGAGCAGCGCTGATGGTCGCGGCCTGTTCGGCCTATGCCGCCGTCAATGTCGCCACCCAATGGGCGGGAACGCGTACCGGTATTCCCTCCGTCATCATCGCCTTCTGGCAATATGTGATCGCGCTAGTGCTGACCTTGCCCCTGCTCGTTCGCGACGGCACGAGAGCCTTGCGTACCAGCCATTTCGGTCTTCACGTCATGCGCGTCGCGCTGGCTGCCGCTGGCGTACAGGTCTGGATTTATGCGCTGACCCATGTGCCGATCTGGCAGGTGGTCGCGCTGTCCATGACATCGCCATTCTTCGTCATCCTGTGCGCACGGCTCTTTCTGCAGGAAAAGGTCACGCCGGCACGGCTGCTGACCACATTCACCGGATTTATTGGCGCGCTGATCATCATCGCACCCTGGTCGGATTCCTATACGGTCTATTCGCTCCTGCCGATTCTGGCCGCGGCGTTGTGGGCCGGCTATTCGGTGATGACCAAATATCTGACCCGTTTCGAAAAGCCCGCCAGCATTTCGGCCTATATGCTGGTACTGCTCACGCCCATCAACGCGGCACTCTGGCTGGCATCCGGCTTAAGCATGTCCGCAATCACCGCGCCGGACGTCGAAATCTGGTCCATATTGATCGTCATCGGCGCATTCACAGCTCTCGCCCAATATTTCCAGACGGCAGCTTATTCGATAGCGGATGCGGTCTATCTGCAACCGTTCGATGACCTGAGACTGCCGATCAACGTGATCTTCGGCTGGATCGTGTTTGCAGCAGCGCCAAGCATCAACTTCTGGCCGGGAGCGGCCCTGATCATCGGCGCATCGCTCTATCTGATGCGGCAGGACAGCGGTACGTCGCGCACCGCCTGATCGATCCGGTGAGGATGCCTGCCTATCGGGAGACGGGCAGGCCGTCGCGCGTGGAACCAGAAAACCCGCTTGAGCCTTCCGATCTGCTGACCCATGCGTCAATTCTTTTCACCAGCCAGCGGTGAACGGGATTTTCGAACAGGTGGTAAGAGGCAATGGCAGTCAACACGCTTGCAAGAACACCTGCAGCGATGAGCAGGACCGCGCCTGCCGTCGCCTCGCCCCATCGTTCCGGAGCAGCTTTGAAGAAAACCATTCCGACCGCAGGATGGAGAATGAAGATGCCGAAGCTGTAACGGGAAAGCCTTGTGAATCCGCGCCATTGCAGCGGTGTATAAATGCCCCGAGTGGATGCGGCATAAAGCACATAGACACCCGCATAGAGGAAGGCCAGCCGCCAGGGGCCTTCAAGCGTGTGCGGTTCGTCCGGCCCGTTTGCCGGGTGATAGAACAGAAAGACAATCAGGCAAGTGGCAAGCAATGCCTTGATTGCCGATGCCGGCATCGGTGGATGTTCCCGGCGAGCAAGCCACATTCCAAAGACAAACGAAGGCAAGGCTCGCAAGACCCCGGCATCGGACAATTGAATGCGTGTGAGTGACAATACGCCAAGCTGTTGCGCCAGATAATCACCGCCCACGGCTGCAGCCATCACACCGACGAGAACCCAGCTCCCGAAACGACGGCACAACATATCGAACAGCGGAAAAGCGAGATACATGGCAAAAAGGGCACTCAACGACCAGCTGACATAATTGTAGGACAAGGTGCGCCCCAAACCCCAATTATGAATCAGCAGTAACTGGGTCAGCCCGTCTCGCCAGCTCATGCTGGGTTCGACCAGAGGATGCAGAATTCCCGCTGCTGTCAGGACAGAAAGAAGCGCGAAACAGGAGAAGGTCACCACGTGCAGCGGATAAATCCGCGCGAGCCGCTTCCCAACGAAAGCTACATAACGCGGCCAGCTCCAGAGATAATTTTGTCTTCTTGCCAGAAACAATCCAGAAACAATAAAAAAGACATCGGTAAAATAAGCAAATGTTAATATAAAAGAATTCAGAATCTCATCATTTACCGGAACCCGGAAAGAAAAATGGAAAATTGCGATTCCTATACATAATAAAAACCGCAACCCATCAAAATCTTGGAGTCTTTTCATTTGAAAACACTGGAACTACTTCACACAATTTCTGTTTAGCAATTTTTTAGGAATTGTCGAGTGCAACTTGAGCGGGAAATAGCGCCATCATGCTAATTTCAATAAGAGCGTCAGTCCGCTGCAGCAAAATGTTCCATCTGGTCGGTAAAGGCTTTCTGGAATGCCGGCCGTGCCGTCGCGCGCCCGACATAGGCCCGGCAGACCGGATGCTGCGCCAGACCGTCGAAATGGTCAACCAGACGCAACACGTCGGCCATCAGAATATCGGCAACCGAAAACTGATCCGTCAGCCATTCGCGGCCTGACAGCGCCTGCTCCATGTGCGCCAGCCGACCGGCAAGGAAGCTGTCCATGAGCTGACGCCCCGGCGTCTGCTCCTCATCACCGGTGAATTTATAAAGGGCGAGCGGCAAGGCGGCCATTTCGACCGAATTCAACGCCGCGAACAGCCATTGTATGACCTCGTTGCGTGCCCTCGGATCAGGCGGCAACAGCGCATCGCTCTTCTCGGCTATATGAAGCAGGATGGCGCCGCTTTCGAAGACCGACATATCACCGTCGATCAGCCATGGCACTTGCCCGAAAGGCTGATGGGTGAAGTGTTCCGGCCCGCGATTCTTGAATGGAACGCCTTCGACACGATAGGGCAATCCGGCTTCTTCCAGCGCCCAGCGCACGCGAAGATCGCGGACGAAGCCACGCGGCATTTTGGGAACCCAGTCGAATGTCGCCAATATCATCTCAGTCATGGGAAATGACATAGCGCTTGGACAGGCTTTGTCCACCGACAGCCATTGTGCCGACCGATGACGGTGTCCGTTCTGGTTAGTTGAGAAGAAACATTTGGTGGAGCCAAGCGGGATCGAACCGCTGACCTCCTGCATGCCATGCAGGCGCTCTCCCAGCTGAGCTATGGCCCCATCAGACCTCTTTCGAGGCGCATCAGGCAGGACTTGCTGCCCGGTGTGGCGGCTTATTAAATGGCGTTTGTCAGAAGATCAAGAGCTAAATCGCAACTCTTTTCACATCTGCCGAAAATAATTCACAGATCACGCCGAAGCCTCATCCGGGATATGCTCCAAACGCAGCGAGGCGACCCGAAGGTCGCCTCGCAAAAGCATCCGGTCTTGACCTGTGTAACAGATCAGCCTTCCTCGTCTTCACCGCCGACGCCGCCGCCGAGAATGCCCGACATGTCGTCGTCCTCGTCTTCCTCTTCTTCGAGGAAGGTGTCTTCATCGTCGTCGCCGAGATCGACATCGTCGTCGTCCATATCCGGCAGGTCGTCGCCGCTGCCCTTGGTTTCGTCGTCGGCATCCTCGAGAGAGACGAATTCCGGCTTTTCGAGTGCCGTATCCAGTTCTTCCTCTTCGGTTTCCTCTTCGACAACGCGGCTTTCAAGCGTGGAGTCGAAATAGGAACGCGGATAGGAAATGCCGGTGTAAGGCGAAACGATCGGGTCGCGATTGAGATCGTAAAATTTCTTGCCCGTTTCCGGGTCGATACGCTTGGTACCAAGTTCAGCTTTTGCCACGTCTAGCCTCGTTAATTCGCACGGGGACACAAATTCATAAAATCGCGCCGGAATGCCTGCCTTGAAGCATATAGCCCTTCACCATGCTGTTCATGGAGCCATATGGCAAGGGGCAAGTCTTAAGCGCGTTTATATTGTTGTCCGGTGCATAAACGCAATTTGGCGCGTTTGTCAAAGCCAAACGCAAAGGGATGTGCAGACTCTTGGCTCTCCCTCCTGATTATGGGTTTCATCCGCACCGCGTATTCGCGGATGACCGCACAATATTACTATGCTAGGGAAGCCCGGCTTATCTCTCAATCCCGGCGCGTGTCCGCGCCAAAAATGTGACTGTGAAAAATCCATGTCCCATTCTGCACCCCCGAAACCAGCAACCGCCCGCCGCTCGGAGGCACTTACGGGCGAAATTCGCATTCCGGGTGACAAATCCATCTCGCATCGTTCCTTCATGTTCGGCGGCCTTGCATCGGGTGAAACCCGCATCACCGGCCTTCTGGAAGGCGAAGACGTCATCAATACCGGTCGCGCCATGCAGGCCATGGGCGCGAAAATCCGCAAGGATGGCGATGCCTGGATCATCAATGGCGTCGGCAACGGCTGCCTGTTGCAGCCCGAAGCAGCGCTCGACTTCGGCAATGCCGGAACCGGTGCGCGCCTCACCATGGGCCTTGTCGGCACCTATGACATGAGAACCTCCTTTATCGGCGATGCCTCGCTTTCCAAGCGCCCGATGGGTCGCGTGCTGAACCCGTTGCGTGAAATGGGCGTTCAGGTGGAAGCAGCCGAAGGCGACCGCATGCCGCTGACGCTGATCGGCCCCAAGACGGCCAATCCGATCACCTATCGCGTGCCGATGGCATCCGCACAGGTCAAATCCGCCGTGCTGCTCGCCGGTCTCAACACGCCGGGCGTTACCACCGTCATCGAGCCGGTCATGACCCGCGACCACACCGAAAAGATGCTGCAGGGCTTTGGCGCCGATCTTTCGGTTGAAACCGACAAGGACGGCGTGCGCCATATCCGCATCACCGGACAGGGCAAGCTTATCGGCCAGACCATCGACGTACCGGGTGATCCGTCGTCAACGGCTTTCCCGCTCGTTGCCGCCCTTCTGGTCGAAGGTTCGGATGTTACCATCCGCAACGTGCTGATGAACCCGACCCGTACCGGCCTGATCCTGACGTTGCAGGAAATGGGCGCCGATATCGAAGTGCTCAATGCCCGTCTTGCCGGCGGCGAGGATGTCGCCGATCTGCGCGTGAAGGCCTCCAAGCTGAAGGGCGTTGTCGTTCCGCCGGAACGCGCTCCGTCGATGATCGATGAATATCCGGTTCTGGCCATCGCCGCGGCCTTCGCGGAAGGCGAAACTGTGATGGACGGTCTCGACGAACTGCGCGTCAAGGAATCGGATCGTCTGGCAGCGGTTGCACGCGGCCTTGAAGCCAATGGCGTCGATTGCACCGAAGGCGAGATGTCGCTGACGGTCCGCGGTCGTCCCGACGGCAAGGGACTGGGTGGTGGCACTGTCGCAACCCATCTCGATCACCGCATCGCGATGAGCTTCCTCGTCATGGGCCTTGCATCGGAAAAGCCGGTGACGGTTGACGACAGCACCATGATCGCCACGTCCTTCCCCGAATTCATGGACATGATGCCGGGACTGGGCGCCAAGATCGAACTGAGCGACGCGCGATGACGCCGTTCATCGTCGCTATCGACGGACCGGCCGCCTCGGGCAAGGGAACCCTTGCCCGGCGCATTGCCATTCACTACGGCATGCCGCATCTGGATACAGGGCTGACCTATCGCGCTGTGGCCAAGGCGCTGATCGACAAGGGGCTGCCGCTCGATGATGAAGCGGTGGCGGCTGACGCCGCGCTCAATCTCGATCTGCGCGAGATGGACAAGGCGGTCCTTTCCGCTCATGCGATCGGCGAAGCGGCGTCGAAGGTCGCGGTCATGCCGAAGGTCAGACGTGCGCTTGTCGAAGCGCAGCGCAATTTCGCCAATGCCCTGCCCTCAAGCGTGCTTGACGGGCGCGATATCGGCACTGTCGTCTGTCCCGATGCAGCCATAAAGCTCTTCGTCACGGCGTCGCCGGAAGTGCGCGCCGAGCGTCGCTTTGAAGAAATCGTGGCACGCGGCGAGAAGGCAGATTTCGCGGAAATCCTGGCGGACCTCAGGAAACGCGACGAACGCGACACGAACCGCATCGATTCTCCGCTGAGGCCCGCTGAAGACGCGCACTTGCTAGATACGAGCGAAATGAGTATAGAAGCGGCATTTCTGGCCGCAAAAAAGCTGATCGATCATGCTTTGGCGCAGCATCGGGGATGAAACCGACAAGTTTTTAGACTTTTTGGATCTCATTATGCCCCGAAAAGCTGGATTATCTTGAGTTCGGACCTATATAGGCTGCACTCATACTGAAAAGCCTGACTTCGCGTTCCACGCGCCGGTTGTCTGCAAAGACGGGGCCGAGGTCGGGCATAACGCAACACTAACCCCCGGCGCCGCATCCGATGAATTTTCCGGATGCACCAGGAGTATTCATGTCAGAATTCAATCCATCCCTCGCAGACTTCGAGTCGCTGCTGGCGGAATCCTTTGCAACGAACGACCTTGCTGAAGGTTATGTCGTCAAGGGCCGCATCGTAGCCATTGAAAAGGACATGGCGATCATCGACGCCGGTCTGAAGGTCGAAGGCCGCGTGCCGCTGAAGGAATTCGGCGCAAAGGGCAAAGACGGCACGCTGAAGCCGGGCGACGAAGTGGAAGTTTACGTCGAGCGCATCGAAAACGCTCTGGGCGAAGCTGTCCTGTCGCGCGAAAAAGCACGCCGTGAAGAAAGCTGGGTCAAGCTCGAGCAGAAGTTCGCCAATGGCGAGCGCGTCGATGGCGTCATCTTCAATCAGGTCAAGGGTGGTTTCACCGTCGACCTCGACGGCGCTGTTGCCTTCCTGCCGCGTTCGCAGGTCGACATTCGTCCGATCCGCGACGTCACCCCGCTCATGCACGTCCCGCAACCGTTCGAAATCCTCAAGATGGACAAGCGTCGCGGCAACATCGTTGTCTCGCGTCGTACCGTTCTTGAAGAGAGCCGTGCGGAACAGCGTTCGGAAATCGTTCAGAACCTTGAAGAAGGTCAGGTCGTTGAAGGCGTCGTCAAGAACATCACCGATTACGGTGCGTTCGTTGACCTCGGCGGCATCGACGGTCTCCTGCACGTGACCGACATGGCATGGCGCCGCGTCAACCATCCGTCGGAAATCCTCACCATCGGCCAGACGGTCAAGGTGCAGATCATCCGCATCAACCAGGAAACCCATCGTATCTCGCTCGGCATGAAGCAGCTCGAGAGCGATCCTTGGGATGGCATCGGCGCGAAGTACCCGATCGGCAAAAAGATCACCGGCACCGTCACGAACATCACCGACTACGGTGCGTTCGTTGAAATCGAGCCGGGCATCGAAGGCCTCATCCACGTTTCCGAAATGTCGTGGACCAAGAAGAATGTCCATCCGGGCAAGATTCTTTCCACCACGCAGGAAGTCGAAGTCGTTGTGCTCGAAGTTGATCCGGTCAAGCGCCGTATCTCGCTGGGCCTCAAGCAGACCCTCGACAATCCGTGGACGACCTTTGCCCAGAAGTACCCTGTCGGTACCGTTGTTGAAGGTGAAGTCAAGAACAAGACCGAATTCGGCCTGTTCATTGGCCTCGACGGCGACGTTGACGGCATGGTTCACCTCTCCGACCTCGACTGGAACCGTCCGGGCGAACAGGTCATCGAAGAGTACAACAAGGGTGAAGTCGTCAAGGCTGTCGTTCTCGACGTCGATATCGACAAGGAACGCATCTCGCTCGGCATCAAGCAGCTTTCCGGCGACAAGGTCGGCGAAGCAGCAGCTTCCGGCGAACTGCGCAAGAACGCCGTTGTGACCTGCGAAGTGACCGCCGTTACCGACGGTGGCCTCGAAGTCCGTCTCGTCGACCACGATCTCGAAAGCTTCATCAAGCGTTCGGATCTGTCGCGTGACCGCGACGAGCAGCGTCCGGAACGCTTCACGGTCGGTCAGAAGCTTGACGCTCGCGTCATCGCTTTCGACAAGAAGACCCGCAAGCTGCAGGTCTCGATCAAGGCGCTCGAAATCGCTGAAGAAAAAGAAGCTGTCGCTCAGTACGGTTCGTCCGACTCCGGCGCTTCGCTCGGCGACATCCTCGGTGCCGCTCTGAAGAAGCAGGAAAAGAACTAATCTTTTCTTCTTCGATCGAACATGAGAAAGCCCGCCTCCTGGCGGGCTTTTTCTTTATCAAATAAATTTATGGTGATTCCTCCGCCACGAAATGGTCACGAACCGGCACAATTTTACGTACTCCACCAATATTGATTCATTATATTCTTTTCCAATTCGGCAGGTGAGCGACTAATAAAGCTTTCTCTGCATTAATCGTGGAGGATAAAAGCTTCCAAGCCGCCTATTCATAGCAAAATATCTATACAGAATTACTTTTGAACGGATTGCATAAGATGATTTCCAGAACCACCACCCTGACCGCAATGCTGCTTTCAACTGCGCTGCTGAGCGCTTCCTTTGCCGTGCCAAGCTTCGCCGAAAGTGCAGCAAAGCCGAATGCCCCGGCGACCGAGAGCACGAAAGCTGCACAACAGGACGCCATCAAGAAGCTGGATGCCATTTCCGGCGATGGCCTCGCAGCGGTGCGCGGCGTTACACTGGCGCGACTGGCCATTTTTCAGGGAACACCCGACCAGGCCAAGGTCATTCTGTCGACGGTCAAGGATGATCTGGACAAGGCGCAGAAAGACACTCCATCCCTGCTCGACAAGATGAAAGCGGCTGGCGCTCCAGCCGACGAAGTCGCCGAAGTTCAGTCGGGCACATTGCCGGTCGATATGGAAGTCGGTGTGGTCGATGACTACAAGCTGACGCCTGAAAAGGCTGCCCACCTGAAAAAGGCCAATGAACATATCCAGCATGGCCGCAAGAAAGAGGCTCAGGATGAGCTGAAACTCGCGGATGTTGATCTGGTGATAACCGAAACGACAGCCAATCTGCCTGCCATCGACAAGGATGTCGATCTGGCACTGGAACAGCTCGGCAACGGCAAATATTACGATGCCAACCTGACCCTCATCAAGGCGGAACATGTGGTGACGATCCGCTCCAACATGTCCGTTGATGACAAGAAGGACGCCAGCAAGACAGCCAATGCACCAGCCGACGCAAAGCCGACTGATGCGGCCAAGAAAAGCTGACCATCGCTTGTGAGAATAAAGGCCGGAATGTGAACCATCCCGGCCTTTTTAAGCAACGCTGAGGATATGGATCAGGCCAAGGCTGATGGTGCCGAGAGCCACGAGCGAAAGTATCGCAGTCAGCGTGACGCGACCGCCTGCCGACGCCACAGAGCGGATATCCACGCCAAGGCCAAGGGCCGCCATCGAAATGATGGTAAGGATGGTCGAGGCATATTGGATGCCGGGCAGGATCGATTCCGGTATCAGGTGCAGCGAATGCAGCGCCATCATGCCAAGAAAGCCGAGGATGAACCATGGCACAAGCTGGAAGAAGCCAGGCTTGGCGTTTGCGTCCTTGTTTCCGGCAAGTAGCGCCAATGCGAGAATGACCGGTCCCAACATCAGCACGCGCACGAGCTTCACCAGCGTGCCGAGCTGGACACTGATCGTCGCGACCGGAGCAGTGGCCGCCAGAACCTGTGGCACTGCATAAACGGTCAGGCCCGCCAGCACGCCATATTGCGTGTGCGACAGCCCCAGAAACGGCACCAGCAGTGGCAGAAGCAGCACGACGACCACGCCGAGAATAGCGGTAAAGGCGATCGAAGCCGCCACGTCCTCGCTTCCCGCGCCGATAACCGGTGCGGTTGCGGCAATAGCGGAATTGCCGCAAATGGAATTGCCGCAGGCGACCAGCACGGCCATCCGATGCGGAAGCTTCAGCAGACGCCCGATTCCGTAGCTGAGTGTAATAGCCAGCACCACAACGCCTGCGATACCGAAAATAAGCCCCGAACCCGCAGCCACCACCGCGCTGGCGCTGATCGACGCGCCAAGCAATACCACTGCAATTTCCAGAAGAAGCTTGGCGGAAAAGCCGATGCCCTTGTTGAAATGCTTGCCGGGACGCAGGAACGTCCGCACGACCGTGCCAAGGAGGATGGCGATCACCAGCGCTTCGAGCCAGGCCCGTCCTGCATAATGTTCCTCGACTTTTTCGAGTCCGATTGCAGCGATAGCAACGGCGACGCTCAAGCCAAGTCCCGGGAGGATGTTCTGGATTTTGGAGTAGGTCATTTTCAGCATTTCAAATCTGACTGTCTGCATTTTTCGCATTGCCCTGCGCAAAACCGCTTCGCACTTTTGCTGGAAATGCTCGTATGAGAATTATTTTCTGATTAGATGCCTGCTTTTCCCTGTTCAATCCATTTCATTATATGGCATATTTCATTTGATAAAATCGAACGATCATCGCTATGACACTGGAACAGCTACGAATTTTCATTGAAGTCGCCGAGCGTGAGCACCTCACGCGAGCCTCGGAAGCCCTGCATCTGACCCCTTCGGCGGTCAGTTCGGCCATCCGCACCATGGAAGATCGCTACGGAGCGACGCTCTTCAACCGCATCGGGCGGCGGATCGAGCTGACCGGTGACGGGCGCATGTTTCTGGACGAGGCACGCGCAACGTTTGCGCGCGCCCGCTCTGCCGAGCGGATGCTATCGGAACTCGGTGGCGGCAAACGGGGCATTCTCGCCATTCATGCCAGCCAGACCATCGCCAGCTATTGGCTGCCGTCCTTTCTGGCACGGTTTCACGCCGCCTACCCCTTGATCGACGTGCGACTGACGCTTGGCAATACGGAAAGCGTTACCCAGGCGACACAGGAAGGCGTCGCCGATATTGGCCTCGTCGAAGGTGCTGTGCAGGCGCCGTCGCTATCAATCAGTAAGGTTGCAAGCGACCAGCTTATTCTGGTGGCGCGCCCCGATCATGACTGGGGTACGGGCGGCAAGCTCACCTGGGATCGGCTTTTCGAGGGAAAATGGATTCTGCGTGAACAGGGATCTGGAACGCGCAGCGTTTTCGAGGATGCGATGCGCGCTTCCGGTTATAATCCAGCGCGACTGCATGTGGCGCTGGAACTGCCATCGAACGAAGCCATCTGTTCGGCGGTGCGCTCCGGTGATTACGTGACGGCCATATCGGAACTTGTCGCCGCCCCGCATCTTGCTGCCGGAACACTGGTAAAGGCGGATTTTGCTCTGCCGCAACGCCAGTTTCTCATGCTGCAGCACAATGATCGCTATAGAACGAAAGCCACCCGGATTTTCGCAGATATGATCGGAAACACGCGCAAGTAAAATGCCTCACCCCTTTTGTTACAATACTGAAAAATTCATCAAATCAGAAACTCTAATAATATATCTACAGCGGAAAAAACCAAAAGAATTGTTATAAACAATTGTTGAAATTGCATACCTTTATACATAATTGCAATAATATAAGCTGAAGATTTAAAAAGAAAAATAGATGAATAGAATAAAAATGAAAATAAACTTTTAGTATCAAAGTCAAAAAGCAGAAAGCAATCACTTGATATAATTATACATATGATATAAATTATCTTAATTACTCTATTGAAGTACTCTTCAAATGAAGAGTACTCATCTATGTCGTCCGGAGTAATAAGAAAAACTATAAAGAAATGAAGAGATGAATAAAAAACAATCATAATATAAATATAATAATTAAATACAACGCTTTCCTTCAGATCTAATATAATCCACCACCATCGCATCATCCAGAAAATTAAATTTAATGTCCAAAGCAACTGTATTTTATTATATCTCTTATCTTTCGGGTGCCGTATAAACCCCGCGACGCTCGCCAGAAGACGAGACATACACAAACTTACAACGACTCCCGTTAAGACACGAACATGAAAAAACTCTTCCGAAGAGTTCGAAATATAATCAATATTTCCCATATTTACTTTCAAAAAAATCAATAAATGCAAAAATAAGCAGATATTCACTGTGAAAAATAAAATTAATTGCGCGCGGAATATCTATACACAGCCAGAATAAACTCTATATCCGCAGGATATTCAATATCTTTCTGATTGATAAAACACGACAAACCAAATCTTGCGCAGACAGACTCAGCGAAGCTGACGCAACAATTCTGGCTGCGGGAAGCAGGTTGACGCCATGCCGTTCTTCGCCTGCCACAGGCCGATGGAGCGGCGGGTCTTGAAGCCGGGCAGACCATCCGGCTTGCCGACATCATAGCCCAGCGCCTGCATGCGTTTCTGCATTGCGCCGATATCAGAGCGATACATGGAGCCGACGTCGCCCCATCCACGGCTGAAATCGCCCGCGCCATAGGCGATACGATCACCGACGTGGCCGATGAAGAGCGCATAGAGATCGCTCATATTATAGTCTTTGAGCACGTAGAAATTCGGGCTCACGACAAAGGCCGGACCGTAGCGACCGGCGGGCATGAGCAGAAAGCCCTCGCCCTTCATTTCATTGGCCGGAAACGGTTTGCCATTCACCCGCGTAATGCCGAGCTTTGCCCATTCGGCAATCGTCTTGCCCTGATCCGGACCTTCCAGCGAGCAGGATACGTTCTGCGGAACGCTCACTTCAAAGCCCCAGTCACGCCCCTTCCGCCAGCCATGCAGCTTCAGATAATTGGCGATGGAGGCAAGCGTATCCGGCACCGAGTTCCAGATGTCGCGCTTGCCGTCACCGTCGAAATCGACAGCATGTTTCAGATAGGAAGTCGGCATGAATTGCGGCTGGCCGAGTGCACCCGCCCATGAGCTTTTCATAGCGGCTTCGTTGATATAGCCCTTGGAAGCGATTTCGAGCGCAGCAATCAGTTCCTTCCGGAACATATCCTTGCGGGTGGCCATAAAAGCCTTGGTGCCCAGAACCTCATAAGCATTGTAGGGAATCTTCACCGTACCGAAGCCGGATTCGCGGCCCCATACGGCAAGCAGGATCGGCCCCGGAACGCCGTATTTCTGTTCGATGCGCTTCAGGAGATTGGCATATTGGCCATAGCGCGCCTTGCCGCCGCTTGTGACCGCGCCCATCGTCTTTGCATTGAAATATTTGCCGGGTGCACCGAATTCCGCCTGTTTCTGCTCTTTCGGTGTCGAAGGCTTTTCGCCGGGGATGACGAGGTCTGGCAGCTTCCAGTTGATCGAGACACCGGCAAAAGCCTGATCGAACACGGCGCGCGATACGCCTGCTGCCTTCGCTTCCGGCCAAAGGTCCTTTTCGAGCCAGTTGCGATACTGGCTTTCAATCTGCGCCTTGGACGGTGCGGCAATGGCGGGAGAAATGGCAAGGCTGGCAAGCAGTGCGAGACCAATCTTCAGGCTATGCTTCCAATTTCCCGCTGCCATGCCTTCTCCATTCGTTCTAAAGGGTGGTTCTTGCCCGCAAGGCGGCAGCAAGCGTGCCTTCATCCAGATAATCAAGCTCGCCGCCGACCGGGACGCCATGGGCAAGCCGCGTGACACGAACGTCGAAGCTCGATAACTGGTCGGTGATGTAATGCGCCGTGGTCTGGCCTTCGACGGTAGCGTTGACCGCGAGAATCACTTCCTTGATCTCACCCGTGGAAACCCGTTCCACCAGTCCCTTGATGTTGAGATCGTCCGGGCCGATGCCATCGAGCGGCGACAGGCGACCGCCGAGAACGTGATAGCGCACATTCATCGTGCCCGCCCGTTCCAGCGCCCAGAGATCGGAAACATCTTCCACCACGATGAGGGTCGTCGGATCGCGGCGTTCATCGGTGCAGATCGTGCATGGATCGGACGTATCGACATTGCCGCAACAAGAACAGATGCGCACCTTTTCGGCAGCTTCCTGCATGGCGCCACCAAGCGGCACCAGAAGCGCTTCTTTCTTCTTGATGAGATGCAGCGCCGCACGACGGGCCGAACGCGGCCCAAGCCCCGGCACACGGGCCAGAAGCTGGATGAGACGTTCGATTTCAGGACCGGCTATTCGTTTGGACATCTTTTAAGGCAATAAGGCAGTAGGGCAGTAAGGCAATAGGGAAAACAACGGCAACGGCGTTTCCGGCAGATAAAACATACTGCCCTACTGCCTTATTGCCATATTCCCCTAAAACGGCAGTTTGAACCCCGGAGGGATCGGCAGACCGGCGGTGAGCGACTGCGTCTTCTCGGCCATGGCCGCTTCGAGCTTGGCCTTGGCGTCGTTATGCGCCGCGATAATCAGGTCTTCGAGGATTTCAACCTCTTCTTCCTTCATCAGCGACGGGTCGATCTTCAGCGCCGACAGGGTGCCCTTGCCGGAAAGCGTGATCGTCACCAGCCCGCCGCCCGATGACGCCGAGGCTTCCATCGTGGCGATCTCGTCCTGCATGGCCTTCATCTTGGCCTGCAATTCCTTCGCCTGCTTCATCATGCCCATCATGTCACGCATGGGTTCACTCCATCATTCCGTAAATCAGTCGTCTTCAGACGGTGCGCCCGGTGTTTCCACCACGGCATCGAGGTCAATGTCCTCGTCGTCATTCTGTTCCGGTACGGCAATGCGCACGTCGGTGATTTTTGCCCCCGGAAAGGCCGCGAGAATAGCGGCGACATCGGGATCGGCGCGGGCGTCGGTCACCAGATTGTCGCGACGTTCCGTTTCCGCCTCCGAAATGGTCTGCCCCGCCACATCACGCGCGACCGTCACCACCCAACGAATGCCGGTCCAGTTCAGGAGGCGTTGCGAAATATCGCTCGGCAGAGATTTCGGCGCATCATCGGTCAGGCCGATTTCGAGCCGCCCGGGTGCAATGGATGCAAGGCGCACGCAACCCTTGACCAGAATCTTGAACTGCATGTCGCGGTGCTTGTCGGCAAGTGCGACGACATCATGCAAGCTGTTGACCGGCACCGAAGGCTGCGGCGTGTTCTCGACAAACTGCTGCGGTGCGGCTGACGGCTGAACCGGCTGCGGTGTTTCCACGATACGCATGGCCGTTGCCGGTCCACCGGAAGCTGGAGCCATCGAAGACGATCCAACCGCATCGGCGGCAAAACGCGCTTCCGGCGCACCACCGCCGCCATTCGGCCGCGGATTGCCCGGCTGCGGACGCGGCGCCGAAACGGAGCCATTGTCGAGACTGCGAATCGCCTCGTCCAGCGTCGGCAGATCTGCGGCATGGGCAAGCCGGATCAAAAGCATTTCTGCAGCCTGAACCGGTCTCGTCGCCGTATCGACTTCCGCAATGCCCTTGAGCAGCATCTGCCAGGTGCGCGACAGCACACGGACAGAAAGTTTCTGCGCGAATTCACGACCGCGCACGCGCTCATCTTCCGACAGGGACACGTCTTCGGCCACATCCGGCGTGAAACGCAGTCGTGTCACGAGATGGTTGAAATCGGCAAGATCGGTCAGCACGACCGACGGGTCGGCACCGACATCATACTGCGCGCGAAATTCCGTCAGTGCGCCTGCCACATCGCCACGCATCAGCATCTCGAAGAGATCGATGATACGGGCACGGTCGGCAAGGCCCAGCATGGAGCGCACGGCTTCCGCCGTGACGGTGCCTGCGCCATGCGCGATGGCCTGATCGAAGATCGACAGCGAATCGCGTGCCGAGCCTTCGCCTGCGCGTGCGATCATGGCGAGCGACGTGTCATCCACCGCGATCTGTTCCGCTTCTGCGATGCGGCGCAGATGCTGCGCCAGCGTGCCCGATTCGATACGGCGCAGGTCGAAGCGCTGGCAGCGCGACAGAACCGTGATCGGAACTTTTCGGATTTCGGTGGTGGCAAAGATGAATTTGACGTGCGGCGGTGGCTCTTCCAGTGTCTTCAACAGGCCGTTGAAAGCCTGATTGGAGAGCATGTGCACTTCGTCGATGATGTAGACCTTGTAGCGCGCCGAAACCGGGCGGTAACGCACCTGCTCGATGATCTCGCGGATATCGTCGATACCGGTATGCGAGGCGGCATCCATCTCGATCACATCGACATGACGGCCTTCCATGATCGCCTGGCAGTTTTCGCCCTGCACGGAAAGGTCGATAGTCGGCTGGTCGATCGTATCGGTCTTGTAATTGAGAGCACGCGCCAGAATGCGCGCCGTGGTGGTCTTGCCGACCCCGCGAACGCCGGTAAGCATCCAGGCCTGCGCAATGCGGCCCGTCTCGAACGCGTTGTTGAGCGTGCGAACCATCGGCTCCTGGCCGATAAGGTCGTTGAAATTCTGGGGGCGATATTTGCGGGCGAGAACGCGATAGGCGCCATCGGCGGATTTTGTGTCCATAGCGACCCTTCCGTTCTTCCTGTTCCGCTTTTTCTCAGTCGCCAGTTTGGACCGGACGCATGAGCGGCGTCAACCAAAGAGGCAACCCATCAACAGTCGTCGGCGTAGCGAGAAAGGGTGGGAGGCTGGCACGATGACCCGTGCCGTGGCTCGTTAGGGCTGCTTCCTTCCGGACCTGACCCGGTTGGCGAGTGGCTCGTCCACCACCAACCTCCCACGCTGCATATCGTCAATTGTGAAGCAAAAAGCAAGGAGGGCGCCACGCAAAAAGCAAGCGCTGAACGAAAAAAACTGGTAAATGTCGGCCTATGGAACAATTCGAAGTCGATAAACGGCTCAATGCCGACACTTTTTCCGTGGCCAAGCTCGGCCTGTGCGAGCTTCGGTTGATGAACGACCGGCGCTGGCCATGGTTGATCCTGGTGCCGCGCCGTCCCGGCCTTGCGGAAATTCATGACATGACCCCGCTCGACCAGACCATGCTGACCTTCGAGACCGGCATCGTTGCGCAGGCGCTCAAGACTGTGACGGGTTGCCAGAAGATCAATACGGGCGCGCTCGGCAATATCGTTCGGCAGCTGCATCTGCATGTCATCGCCCGCAATGAAGGCGATGCGGGCTGGCCCGGCCCTGTCTGGGGCTTTGGCACCCGCGAGACCTATGACGAAAAAGACGCCCGCCAGCTGATCGCCGACATTCGCACGGCGCTTTAATTTGCTTTCACGCGCATCTTTTCCGAAAACCGTTTCACACTTTTCGGGATGCGCTTTAAATCCCCCAACAATTCCGAGATAGATATGACTTTCCGTCTCTACGATCTGCCGGAAATCGAACCGAGCCGATCTGTCGGATTTTCCGGCAACCGGATCGACCGCCAATCCGAAAAGCGGCAGGATGACTCTGCCTTCACGGCGCTGGAACTTCCCGAAACGCGAATCATGTTGCTTGGCGGTAACCGGCTGCTTCTCGACTATGCCGATGAAAAAGCGCCACGCGCATTGTTCCGCCTCGGTGAGGCGAAGGACTTTGCGCCTGATCTTCACGAGCCGATTTTTCTCGGTCTTCAGGACGGCGCGCCGCTTGTCGCTTTGACGACACCGCTCGACCCCGAGACGATGGAAGCGCCTTTCCGTCTACAGGATTATCGCAGCATCTATACGGAAGGGCTGGTATCAGCCGATATGCTCGGCGCGCTGGCGCAAGCCGCAGCGCTGACCGCATGGCATGCCAATCACCGTTTCTGCGGACGCTGCGGTGCAAAAACCGACATGCGCGCTGGCGGTGCCAAGCGGCAATGCCCGAACTGTGGTGCGGAACATTTCCCGCGTACCGACCCGGTGGCGATCATGCTGCCGGTGCGCGGCGAAAAATGCATTCTGGCACGCAGCCCGCATTTCGCGCCCGGTTCCTATTCCTGCCTCGCAGGCTTTATCGAGCACGGCGAAACAATCGAGGCCGCCGTGCGCCGCGAAAGTGTCGAGGAAATGGGGCTCTCCATCGGTCGCGTTGCCTATCATGCGAGCCAGCCCTGGCCGTTTCCCTATTCGCTGATGATCGGCTGTCATGCCGAGGTTTTGAGCGACGACTTCACTATCGACCGTTCGGAGCTGGAAGACGGTCGCTGGTTCTCGAAGGCCGAAGTGCGGACAATGCTGGAAGGCACACATGAAAATGGGTTGCGGGTGCCACCGTCCGGCGCCATCGCAACCCATCTGATAAAGGCCTGGGTCTACGACGCAGGCTGATTATTCTGCTGCCAGCAGATGCGTATCGCGGATATCGCTGCCTTTGTAGACGCCAAGAATCCGCACTTCCTTGGTGAAGAACCGCAATTCTTCCAGCGCAAGCTGCAGATTTGCGTCTTCCGGGTGTCCTTCGACATCGGCATAGAACTGCGTGGCGATGAAACGCCCGCCGATCTGATAGCTTTCGAGCTTCGTCATGTTGATGCCATTGGTGGCAAAGCCGCCCAGCGCCTTGTAGAGCGCAGCCGGGACGTTGCGCACGCGGAAGACAAAAGTCGTCACGATGCGTTCGCCATTTTCGGGACGCTGTGCCCATTGCTTGTTCTTGGACAGAACAACGAAGCGGGTCACGTTATCTTCCGAATCCTCGACATTTTCTTCCAGAATATCGAGACCATAGAGCTCGGCGGCAAGGCTTGGTGCCAAGGCCGCCATGGAACGATCTTTCATATCGGCGACGAGGCGAGCGGCTCCCGCCGTATCGCCTGCGATGACGCCCTTCCAGCCATTCTGGCGGATGACGTTGCGGCACTGGCCAAGCGCATGGACATGGCTGTGTACCGTCTTGATTTCCTCGCGCTTGACGCCCGGAAGCACCATCAGCTGGAAATGGATCGGCAGGAAATATTCGCCAATGATATGCATGTCGGCGAGCGGCAGCAGATAATGAATATCGGCGACGCGGCCGGCCAGAGTGTTCTCGATCGGGATCATGGCGAGGTCGGCAGCGCCGGTTTCAACCGCATTGAAGGCATCCTCGAAAGTCGGGCACGGCAAAGGCTCCATATCGGGAAACATGTTGCGGCACGCCGTATCGGAATTCGCGCCCGCTTCACCCTGAAAGGAAATCCTGTTGGTTTTCATCGTACCATGCTTTCTTAAATGCCACTCATCGGTGGCCCGTTAGATACCCTGTGCTACAAGAATGCGCGCGCGGTCAAGATCGGCCTGCGTATCAACGCCGAGCGGCACCGTCCTCACAAGTTCCACATCAATACGCATTCCGGCTTCAAGAGCCCTCAATTGCTCGAGTTTTTCGCGCTTCTCCAAGGGAGACGGCCCAAGCTTCACAAAGCGTTCAAGCGCTGAGCGGCGATAGGCGTAAAGGCCGATATGGTGATAAAGTGGGCCTTCACCGTAGGGCGCGGTTGCGCGGGTGAAATAAAGTGCGCGCAGGCGGCTGTTGCCGGCAAGCGGGGAGCCGACGATCTTCACCACACTCGGATTGGTCTTCTCCGACTCTTCCTCGATTTCGACGCCGAGCGTTGCAATGTCGGCAGGTCCGTCTTCCAACGGCAGAAGCGCACGGCGGATGATATCGGGATCGATGGTCGGCAGGTCGCCCTGAACGTTCACCACGGCATCAAACTCGCCCGCCGGATCGACTTTCATCAATGCTTCATAGATGCGGTCGGAGCCGGATTCGTGATCCTCCCGCGTCATGATGGCTTCATGGCCGTGCGCGGTAACGATTGCAAAAATCTCTTCGCTATCGGTTGCAACCACCGTCCGGCCCAGCTTTGCAGCCGCTGCACGATCGGCCACATGCACGATCATCGGCTTGCCGCAAATATCGGCGAGCGGCTTGTTCGGTAGCCGCGTGGACGCCATGCGTGCCGGGATAAGAGTGAGTGTCTTTAATGTCTGAAGCATCATCGCCTCTTGAGATCGATAAGGTCGCGGACGTCTTTTAAACCGCTTTCGAGGCGCTGGAAATGCATCAAAAGTGTCAAAAAGTCACGGGTCTAGTTACCGTTATAGGTGTTGCATCGCCCTGGTAAAAGACCTAGTTTCCGCCCGATGCCGGGGAGAGAATTGCGACCTTTATTGAAGGTTTGCATGCCGGCTAGGAGAGCGTTCTCGGGGAGAGCGTTTTGGTAGAGGGAGCGCTGACCGGCGATGAATTCAACCCGGACTAACAAGTTTATCATGGCTTTTCTGGCAACGGTTTTCGTTGTCATGACGACGGGCATCCTGTCCGATTCGCTGTTTCACTCGCCTGCGCCCGAAAAGCCGGGCTTTATCATCGAAGCGGCGGAAGCCTCGACCGGTGAAGGGGGCGCTGCACCGGCCAAGGAAGAAGTTTCCATTGCGACGTTGCTGCAGTCTGCTGATCCGGCGCGCGGTGAAACCGTCTTCAAGCGTTGCGCTGCATGCCATACCGGTGAAAAGGGTGGCGCCAACAAGGTCGGTCCGCATCTGTGGGATGTCGTGAACCGTCCGGCTGCCTCTGTTGAAGGTTTCGGCTATTCAGCTCCCATGAAGGAGTTCGGTGCTGCGGGCAACAAGTGGGATTTTGAACATCTCAACAAGTTCCTGACCTCGCCGAAGGGTTTCATCAAGGGCACCGCCATGGGCTTTGCTGGCGACAAGAAGGACAATGAACGCGCTGATCTGATCGCTTATCTGCGCACACTGTCCGACAATCCGGCTCCGCTGCCGACCGCTGATGCGGCACCTGCCGCTGGTGGCGATGCAAAGCCGGCTGAGGGCGGCGAAGCCAAGCCAGCCGAAGGCGAAAAGCCTGCGGCAGGCGGCGAACAGAAGCCTGCGGAACCGGCACCCGCCAATTAAGCCTGCAGGATAGAAACATGATCAAAGCCCGGTTCGCCGGGCTTTTTTCGTGCCCGCATTAAATTTCTTGCCCGCATGCCTTTCTTCCTCCGCAAAAACCCATAAAACTCGTTCGAATATATCCGAAACAGGAACGGAGAGGCTGGATGAGAGCTTTTTGGGCGGGTGCATTTGCGGTGGCCATGCTTGCGAGCACGGTTTCAATTGGTCGCGCAAATGACGCGGAACCCCAATGGCGATATTCCTCCAGCCTGCTTGGCGAGCCCAAATATCCTGCTGATTTCAAGCACTACGACTATGTGAATCCCGATGCGCCGAAAGGCGGCACGCTGAACATGGTCGCCGTTGGCACCTTCGACAGTCTCAATCCGTTTGTGGTGCAGGGGGTCGCAGCCGCTGGCCTGTCCGATTTCGGCGGCGGTCTTCTCTACGACACGCTGATGACGGATTCGCTCGATCAGGGATCGACGCAATACCCGCTCATTGCCGAAGCCCTGCAATATCCCGATGATTTCTCCTGGGTTAAGTTCAAGCTCAATCCAAAAGCGAAATGGCACGATGGCCAGCCGATCACCGTCGATGACGTGATCTGGTCGTTCGATGTGCTGAAGAAGCAGTCGCCGATGTACAACAAATATTATGGCGACGTGGAGAAGGCGGAAAAGACTGGCGAACATGAGGTGAAATTCACCTTCAGCCAAAAGGGCAATCGCGAATTGCCGCAGATTCTGGGACAGCTTGCCGTTCTGCCCAAGCACTGGTGGGAAGGCAAGGATGCACAGGGCAAGCAGCGCGACATTACCCGTCCGATGCTTGAAATCCCGCTCGGCTCTTCCGCCTACAAGATCGACAGCATGACGCCCGGACGCTCCATCACCTGGGCGCGCGTCGATGACTATTGGGGCAAGGATTTGGGCGTCAATGTCGGGCGCAATAATTTCGACCGCCTGCGCTACGAGTACTATTTCAACGAGGATGCAACCTGGGAAGCCTTCAAGAAGGGCGGACAGTACGATTATCGCAACGAGAATCGTGCCCAGCGCTGGGCTGAACAGTATAATTTCCCAGCAGTGCAGCGCGGCGATGTCGTGAAGGCTTCGTTTCCCTTCCATGCCGCCGGACGTATGCAGGGCTATTTCCTGAACACGCGCCGCGACAAGTTCAAAGACCCGAAAGTGCGTCAGGCGCTGACCTACGCCTTCGACTTCGAATCGATGAACCGCCTGTTGTTCTTCAACCAGTACAAGCGCATCAACAGCTATTTCGCAGGCAACGAGCTGGAGCTGAGCGGCCCGCCGACACCCGAGGAACAAGCCATTCTGGAAACGGTGAAGGATTCGCTTCCTGCTGATGCACTGACGAAGGAATTCAAGCTGCCGGTCTATGACACACCGCAAGCCACCCGCGAAAATCTGCGCACCGCGCTGAAACTCTTTTCGGAAGCCGGCTGGACAGTGCAGGGCAACAAGCTCGTCGATGCCAAGGGCAATCCGTTCACCATCGAATTTCTCGGCAAGGACCCGACGGACGAGCGTATTTACAATCCGTTCGCAGCAAGCCTGCGCAAGATCGGCATCAACGCGACCGTGCGTATCGTCGACACGGCGCAATATCAGGCCCGCGTCAATGATTTTGACTATGATGTGGTCACCTCCGTCATCCCGCAGAGCAGTTCACCCGGCAATGAGCAGCGCGACATGTGGGGTTCCAAGGCCGCCGACTTCAAAGGCAGCCGCAACTATGCCGGTATCAAGAACCCGGCCATCGACAAGCTGATCGACCATGTCATCTATGCCAAGGATCGTGAGGAGCTGGTCGCCTCGACCCATGCGCTCGACCGGGCGCTCTTGTGGAACTATTACGTCATTCCACAATGGTACTCAGACCACATCAATGTGGCCTATTGGAATAAATTCGGAATGCCTGAAAAGCAGCCGGACTATCTTGGGATTGACCCGTTCTCCTGGTGGATAGACCCTGCGAAGGAAGCCAAGCTCAAAACCGGCAGTGAATGAGGGCGGAGCGAGAATGACAATCCTTCGCATGAACCGCCGCCATTTTCTGGGGCTTTCGGGAAGTGCCGCCGTTGCAGCCTTCCTGCCGCCAAGGGCCTTTGCCGACATCCCGACAGGCAAGGCGCTGCATGGGCTTTCGGCTTTCGGTGACCTGAAATACGGTCCCGATTTTCCACATTTCGACTATGCCAGCCCCGAAGCACCGAAGGGCGGCACGTTCAATTTCGCGCCGTCGAGCTGGGTCTGGAACCAGAATACCGACACGTTCAACACGCTCAATACCTTCACGTTCAAGGGTGATGCGCCGCCGCGCATGGAACTGACCTTTGATACGCTGATGGCTTCGGCGCTGGACGAGCCGGATTCTGTCTACGGCCTGATCGCGGAAAGTGCGACGCTTTCGAAAGATCGCCGCAGTTGCACGTTCAAGCTTCGCAAGGAGGCGCGTTTTCACGACGGCTCGCCTATTGAGGCGAAAGACGTGTTGTTCACCTATGCGACCATCAAGCAGAAAGGCCATCCAACGCTGCGCCAGTATCTGGCAGGCGTCGAAAAGGTGGAGGCAACCGGCAACAGAGAAGTGCGCATGCGCTTCGTCGAAGGGCGCGGACCGAACGCTATCCTTGATGCCGTGGCCGTGCCGATCCTGTCGGAAAGCTGGTTCAAGGATCGCGATTTCGAAGCCACGACCATGGAGCCGGTGCTGGGCTCAGGCGCTTACAAGGTCGGCAATTTCGCCGCCGGTCAGTTCATCGAGTATGAGCGCGTCGAGGATTATTGGGCGAAAGATCTGCCGGTGCAGAAGGGCTTCAATCATTTCGACCGCATCCGTATCGAGTTTTTCCGCGACCGCCAGCCGCAATTCGAAGCCTTCAAGAAAGGCAGTATCGACTACCGCGAGGAGACCGTCTCCAAGAACTGGGCGACGGCCTATGACTTCCCGGCCATCCAGCAGGGAAAGGTCATCAAGCGTACTTTTCCGAAAGAGAAACGCCCGCTGATGCAGGCATGGGCGCTGAACCAGCGCCGCGAACGGTTCCGCGATCCGCGCGTGCGCGAAGCAATTGCGCTCTGCTTCGACTTCGAATGGACGAATGAGAACCTTTTCTACAAGGTCTATGCCCGCTCGCAGTCGTGCTTCAACGGATCGGATTTTCAGGCGAGCGGCATGCCGACGCCTGATGAACTTAAAGTTCTTGAACGTTATCGCGGAAAACTGCCGGATGAGGTTTTCAGTGAAGCCGTTCTAATGCCGGTATCGGACGGAACAGGCCGCGACCGCGCGCAGTTCGCACAGGCCATCAAGCTGTTGGAGGAAGCAGGTTTCGAGCGCAAGAACGGCCAGTTCCACGACAGGGACGGATCAAAGTTCGCGCTGGAGATTCTTTCCAATTCCGAAGCCTTCACCCGGGTCTACAATCCGTTCGTGCAGAAACTGCGCGCCATCGGCATTGACGCCAGCCTGCGGCTTGTCGATGCAAGCCAGTATCAGGTACGGATGCAGGACTTCCAGTTCGACATGGTGGGTATGGCGTTGCAGTTCAGCCCCACGCCGACGCAAGAATCGCTTGCCGGGATGTTGGGTTCCGAATCGGCCAAGGTGCCGGGCAGCTATAATCTTCCCGGTACGGAAGACCCGTTGATCGATGCGCTGATTGCGGATATCGGCAAGGTTTCGACCCGCGAAGAACTCGTCGCCACGATGCGGGTGCTCGATCGGTACTTGCGTATCCGGCGCGACTGGATTCCAAATTGGACGACAGCGAATCATCTCGCGGCCTATTGGGACCGGTTCGGTTTCAAGGAGCCGAAGCCCGATTACGGCTTTCCCGTCGAGACGCTGTGGTGGATCAAGGCGTGATTTCGCGAAACCGAAACCGGTTTTCGACATCACGCTCTATAATGAAAAGGCAGAAGCTGTTGGCAAGCCATAAGATAAACCTGAACCTGCGGAGAAAACCGGGCTGATGGGCGCATATATTCTCCGCCGTCTGCTTCTGATGATTCCGACGATACTCGGCATCATGGCTATTTCCTTCGCTGTGGTTCAGTTCGCCCCCGGCGGTCCGGTCGAGCGCGTGATTGCGCAGCTTTCAGGCCAGGGCGGCGACGCTCTCGACCGCCTTTCCGGCGGTGGTGGCGATTTCGGGCAAAGTGCCGTCGACAGCGGCTCGGTCAATTCCAAATATCGCGGCGCGCAGGGGCTCGACCCGCAATTCATTGCCGATTTGGAAAAGCAGTTCGGTTTCGACAAGCCGCCGCTGGAACGGTTCGGCCAGATGCTGTGGAACTATCTGCGCTTCGATTTCGGCCGCAGCTATTTTCGCGATATCAGCGTGATCGACCTCATCAAGGAAAAGATGCCGGTTTCAATCTCGCTCGGCCTGTGGCTGACTTTTCTGTCCTACATGATCTCGATTCCACTCGGCATTCGCAAGGCAATCAAGGACGGTTCGCGCTTCGACACCTGGACCAGCGCCGTCATCATCGTCGGCTACGCCATTCCAAGCTTCCTGTTTGCAATCCTGCTGATCGTACTGTTTGCGGGCGGCTCGTTCTTCGACTGGTTCCCGTTGCGCGGCCTCACCTCGCCCGATTTCGCGCAGATGTCGTTCTGGGGCAAGATCGGCGACTATCTGTGGCATATGGTGCTGCCGGTGACTGCACTCGTGCTTTCCGCCTTCGCCACCACGACATTGCTGACCAAGAATTCGTTTCTGGAAGAAATCCGCAAGCAATATGTAACCACGGCGCGCGCCAAGGGACTGACCGAGAATCAGGTTCTCTATCGTCATGTCTTCCGCAATGCGATGCTGATCGTGATCGCCGGTTTTCCGGGCGCTTTCATCTCGGCATTCTTCACCGGTTCGCTTCTGATCGAAACCATCTTCTCGCTCGACGGACTTGGCCTGCTGGGCTACCAGTCGGTCATCAACCGCGATTATCCCGTGGTCTTCGCCAATCTCTTCATCTTCTCGCTGATCGGCCTTCTGGTCGGTCTCCTGTCCGATCTCACCTATACGTGGATCGATCCGCGCATCGACTTTGACCGGAGGGACGTGTGATGACCGACACCACCCTCACCCCTGTCGTGCAACCGGTAAAGCGCCCGTTTCTTTCACCACTCAACAAGCGCCGCTGGCAGAACTTCAAGGCCAACAAGCGCGGTTACTGGTCGCTGTGGATCTTCCTGTTCCTGCTCATCGCAGCGCTTTGTTCCGAGTTCATCGCAAATGACCGGCCCATTCTCGTTTCCTACAAGGGCGAGTTGCTGATGCCGGTTTTCGTGGATTATCCGGAAGAAAAATTCGGCGGCTTTTATGCCGTCACCGACTATCGCGACCCGATGATACAGGATGAGATTAACAACAATGGCTGGGCCATCTGGCCACCGATCCGCTATTCCTACAACACCGTGAACAACGAGATACCGGAAGCCGCGCCTTCGAAACCGTTCTGGCTCTATTCGGCGGAAGAGCGCTGCCAGCGCTATCCGCAAGGCGTGAGCGATCCCAATTGTCGCTTCGGCAATTTCAATCTGCTCGGCACCGACGATCAGGCGCGCGATGTATTCGCACGCGCACTCTACGGCTTCCGTATTTCGGTGCTGTTCGGCCTGATTCTCACCTTCTTCTCGGCAATAATCGGAGTGACGGCAGGCGCGGTTCAGGGCTATTTCGGCGGCTGGGTCGATCTTCTGTTCCAGCGCTTCATCGAAATCTGGTCCTCGATCCCGGTTCTCTACCTGTTGCTGATTATCGCGGCGATATTGCCGCCCGGCTTCTGGGTGCTTCTGGGCATCATGTTGTTGTTTTCATGGGTGGCTTTCGTCGGCGTCGTGCGCGCGGAATTTCTGCGGGCGCGAAACTTCGAATATGTGAACGCGGCGCGTGCGCTCGGCGTGAAGAACGGCACCATCATGTGGCGGCATCTCCTGCCCAACGCCATGGTCGCGACACTGACCTTCCTGCCTTTCATCCTGAACGGCTCGATCACCACCCTCACCTCGCTCGACTTCCTCGGTTTCGGCCTGCCCCCCGGTTCGGCTTCGCTGGGCGAACTGCTCGCACAAGGCAAGAATAACCTGCAGGCACCCTGGCTCGGCATTACCGGCTTTGTGGTCATCTCGCTGATGCTGTCGCTTCTGATCTTCATCGGTGAGGCAACACGCGACGCCTTCGATCCGCGAAAGGCATTTCAATGAGTGGGCCAATGAGCGGGTCTATGATCGAATCAGGGAACAAAATCCTGCTGTCCGTTCGCGATCTGTCCGTCGCATTCCGCCAGAATGGCGAGGAACGCATTTCCGTCGACCGCGTATCCTTCGACATTGCCGAAGGCGAAACGGTCGCCCTTGTCGGCGAATCGGGATCAGGCAAATCCGTCTCGGCCTTGTCCATCCTGAAGCTGCTGCCTTATCCGTCTGCCAGCCATCCTTCCGGAGAAATTCTTTTCAATGGCAAGGATTTGATGAAGGCTTCGGAGCCGGAACTGCGCCGTGTGCGCGGCAACGACATCACCATGATCTTTCAGGAGCCGATGACATCGCTCAATCCGCTGCACAGTGTGGAGCGGCAGATCGGTGAAATCCTGAAAATGCACCAAGGCATGGGGGAGCAGGCCGCACGGGCGCGGACGCTGGAACTTCTGAACGAAGTCGGCATTCGCGAACCGGAAAAGCGCCTGTCGGCCTTCCCGCACCAGCTTTCCGGCGGACAGCGCCAGCGCGTCATGATCGCCATGGCGCTTGCCAACAAGCCGAAGCTGCTGATTGCCGACGAGCCGACCACAGCGCTCGATGTCACCGTGCAGGCCCAAATCTTGAAGCTGCTGGCCGAGCTTAAAGCCGCACAGGGCATGTCGATGCTCTTCATCACCCACGACCTCGGCATTGTGCGCAAGATCGCCGACAAGGTCTGCGTGATGAGCAAGGGCAAGATCGTCGAGGCCGGGCCGACCAAAGAGATTTTCGAAAACCCGCAGCATCCTTACACCAAGCACCTGCTTGCGGCTGAACCGAAGGGCGAGCCGCCTGCCGCCGATCCAGCAGCAAAAACGGTGATGGAAGGCAAGGATATCCGTGTCTGGTTCCCGATCAAGAAGGGGTTCATGCGCAAGACCGTCGACCATGTGAAGGCGGTGGACGGCATCGACGTAAACTTACGCGCCGGACAGACGCTCGGCGTCGTCGGCGAATCGGGCTCCGGCAAGACGACGCTTGGCCTCGCACTGTCGCGCATGATTTCATCCAAGGGCGAGATCAGGTTCGACGGCCGCGATATTGCGAAATTCAGTTTCAGTGATATGCGCCCGCTGCGCCGCGAGATGCAAATCGTGTTTCAAGACCCATTCGGCTCGCTCTCACCGCGCATGACCATCGCGGACATCATCGCCGAAGGGCTTCTGGTGCATGAGCCTAAACTGTCGGCAGACGAACGCGATGCGCGTGTCGTTGCCGCGCTCAACGAAGTCAATCTCGATCCGGAAACCCGCTTCCGCTATCCGCACGAATTTTCAGGTGGCCAGCGCCAGCGCGTCGCCATTGCACGTGCCATGGTGCTGAACCCGAAATTCGTTATGCTGGACGAACCGACCTCCGCACTCGATATGAGCGTGCAGGCGCAGGTGGTCGATCTGTTACGCGCATTGCAGAAGAAGCATGATCTCGCCTATCTTTTTATCAGCCACGATCTGAAAGTGGTGCGGGCGCTGGCAAATGACGTGCTGGTGATGCGCAACGGCAAGGCGGTCGAATATGGCGCGGCGAAGGATGTTTTCGCCAACCCGCAGACCGACTATACCAAGGCGTTGATGGCGGCAGCCTTCCGGATGGAGGCAACAGAGGGAGGAGCAAGACAATGAGCGAAACCAAGGGCAACATCCTTTTGGCGATCACCGACTGGGACCCTGAAATCTGGCTGAAGACGTTTCGGGATCACGCGCCGGATCGTCCGGTGGTGACGGATCGCACGGAAAAAGATCCGTCCGTCAAATATGCGCTCGTCTGGAAGCAGAAGCCGGGCTCGCTTGAGAACCTGCCCAATCTGAAGGTGATCTTCTCGCTGGGCGCAGGCGTCGATCACGTCTTCCGCGATGACCGGATTCCCGATGTACCGCTGGTGCGCATCATCTCCGACGATCTTACCATGCGCATGACCGAATATGTCGTCTGGCAGGTGCTGGACCATCACCGTCTCGGACAGCGTTATCGCAAGCAGCAGCAGAATCATGTCTGGCATGAGGATCGCCGCCAACCTGCGGCTCATGAAGTCACTGTCGGCATCATGGGCCTCGGTGTGCTCGGGCGCGATGCGGCTGAAAAGCTGAAGTTGCTCGGCTTCAATGTCACCGGCTGGAGCCGACGCCCGCAAGAGATCGATGGCGTGCAGACCTATCACGGCAAGGACGGCTTTGGGAAATTCCTCAAGACTACCGACATCTTCGTCTGTCTGCTGCCGCTGACGCCCGACACCAAGGGTATCCTCTCCATGTCGATGTTCGCGCAACTGAAGAGCGACGGGCCGCTCGGCGCGCCGGTGCTGATCAATGCCGGACGCGGCGGTCTGCAGAACGAGGCCGATATTCTGGCCGCGCTCGATCGCGGGCTTCTTTCGGCAGCTTCGCTCGACGTGTTCAATCAGGAACCGTTGCCAACCAGCAGCCCTCTCTGGGATCACCCGCGCGTGACGATCACTCCGCACGCGGCAGCAAGCTCATCTGCAACCGCCCTTGTGCCGCAGATCATCCGGCAGATCGAAGCCTTCGAGCGGGACGGGACGCTGGAACATATCGTGGATCGTTCAACCCAATACTAGAGCGCGTTTCGATCTGATTGGATCAGATCGGCGCTCCAATCATTTGTTTTTACGCGCATCCCGATTGCCCCATCCTCGCCGACCGCCACCCGATGGCCGGCGAGTTGCTTTTGCGCCTCGCGGTCAAGTTCAATGGCGATAGGCACGTCATGCCCCATTTCACGAGCCACGATGAGGCCAAGGAGCAGGATCGCATCCGGTTCATGCAGGACAATGGCCGCAGGCGCATGACCACTATGGACCAGCTCCAGAAGAACGGCTGCTGCGGATGACGAGCCGATGGTTCCGGGCAGGCACAACACACGCCCGGCGATGCTCCGCCCATGTTCCGGATGGCGCACATCGGCAATCCGCCCGCTCTTCGGATCGACACCGCCCCAGAAGCTAATCGGCGCGGAGAGAACCAGCGCCTCAGCATCTGCCCCTTTTCCTGCAACGAGTACAGTGCTTTCCCCGATGCTCATGCCGCCTGCCTCCCGAAAACCGGCCTGCCCGCAACCGCGCTTTCCACGCATTCTTCCAACGAACCGTAAAGCACGCCATAGCCGGTGTTGCCAGGTGCATAATGCGCGAACTTGCCGGAATTCGTCATAAGGATGGCATCATCCTTAGCTGGCAAAATTGGTGTAACAACCACGCATGTGTCGGCGACAATCACGACGCCTGCTTTTTCAAGCGCCTGCCTGCGTCCGTCTTTCTCCAGCTCAACCAGTGCATGACGGCCCGTGCAGGCATAAAGCGGCACCGCGAGCTTGCGTTCCGCTATGGCGCGCTCCAGACGGTCGAATTCGGTTCTCGAAAGATGCGGACTGCCAATGGCAACCGCATCGATATGATCGACCTGCTCGACTGTCGAAAGACGCTTGCGCGTCGCCTCGATCATTTCTCGTGTGACGCGGATGACGCCTTCCGGCTTCTGGTGCTGCAAAGCCGTTTCAAGATCGGGCGCTTCGGGCGTGACACCAGCAACATGGAATAGACCGACTGCTCCAACCGATGCCGATGCCGCGCCGAAAGCTTTGAGATCGTCTTCATCGGGATGGACGGGACTGCCTGCAACGACACCGATATTCGTGCCAACACTGCGACCAAACAGATTGCCGAGAATGGGCCAGGCCACTTCCGAAGACAGGAACGCCGGGTCCAGCCCTGAAATATCGATCACCACCGTAGCGCGACGGTTTTCGCTGCGATGCAGACCATAATCGGGCGCGCGGCCAGCAATAGCACAGGCAATATCGAGGAAATCGCCATAACGATTGGTACGCGCACCCAGAACTGAATTACAGAACACGACTGCATTGGATTCACCCCAGGCGACATCTGTGCCCTTTGCTGGCCTGTGTCCCGCCTGATACGGAGCGCAGGTCCAGGTCGGCTCGCAGCCAAGCTTGATATAGGCGCGCATCATGCGCTTGGCCATATCAGCTTCGTGAGCCGGCAAAAGATTACGCGAGCAACCCGTCAGATCGATAGAGCCGACATTGAGCGTCGAGCGGACTTTGACCTTTGCACCACCCTCAACTAGCTTTTCTGCGAAAAGCGTTCCGCTATCGCCGTGATAAAGCGCACCGTCAATATGTGCCGATGCAACTGGAATAAGACGCGGCGCACCCATCAGCCTCGCGGTATCAGCCACAATGCGCATGGCCATCGCAGCGCCCTCCCCCAGATCGCCTGCGGCTATCGACCGTTCTTCATGCGTTAATGTCAGTGCCACGCGTGATCTCCTTGCGCATGGTTATGGATGTGGGGCGGCTATAGCCTGGATGCGCGGTCTCCGCGATCTTGCGATATCCAAGCTTTTCAAACACCGCCCGATTGCGCGTAAGCTCGATACGCACCTGCAACTCAATTGATGGTTTGTCTTTTGCAACCGCAACATCTTCCGCCTTTTGCATTAGCAATCGCCCAATGCCTCTTCCCTCAAAGGCGGGTGCGACGGCAAGTTTGCCGAGATAAAAGCCCTCGGCCTTTTCCCGTATGAAGACACAGCCGACAAGTCTGTCATCCAGAAAGGCCGCAAAACCGGTTTCTTCCTGTGCCTTCTGCCGCAGATTTTCCGCCGTCAGCAAACCTGCCGATGAGGGCGGATCGATCACGCCGTCCATATAGGCGAAGCTGTCGCGGATCATGCCGAGCAGTTCTTCCCACTGCCCGAAATTCTCGCCAATAGCCTCGACACGCAGAGCCGTCATTTCGGTTTGCGTGCCTTATAACGAATGGTTTCGAAGCGGACATTCAAGGCATTGTAGAGCAGCAGACGGCCCACCAAGGGTTCGCCGATACCGGTGATGAGCTTGATGACTTCCATTACCTGCAGGCTGCCGATCACACCCGGCAGGACGCCAAGCACACCGGCTTCGGCACAGGTTGGCACCGTTCCGGGTGGCGGCGCTTCTGGAAAGAGATCGCGATAAGATGGGTTCTGCGTACCATCCGGCCCGGTCGTATAAGGCATCAGCACGGTGACCGTGCCATCAAAACGACCCATGGCGCCCGTCACGAGCGGTTTTTCCACCCTGGCAGCAGCATCGGCCAGAATATAACGCGTGGTGAAATTGTCCGAGCCATCCACCAGGACGTCATAATTGCCGATCAACGTTTCGACGTTGTCCGCATCGAGGCGAAGCTGGTGTCCCTCGACCTTCACATGTGGATTGATCCGGGCAATGGTGGCAAGCGCGCTTTCCACCTTTGGCTGGCCCACACTTTCCGTATCGTGAATGACCTGCCGTTGCAGGTTCGATAGCGAAACAGTGTCGTCATCGACAATGCCGAGCGTGCCGACACCGGCAGCTGCCAGATATTGCAGCACAGGCGCGCCAAGACCGCCTGCGCCAACGATCAGCACGCGCGCGGCCTTCAGCTTCTGCTGGCCCGGACCGCCGATTTCTGGCAGCACGATATGGCGCGCATAGCGTTCAAGTTCTTCGGACGAAAATGGTCTGGATGGTGCATTCATACCCCCGAACATATGCCTCTCCCAAGGCGCTGTCAGCGGATATTTTGCCTCACGGCACGATCCCCAAAATGGAACCGGTTCGGATCAGGTGTCAGACAGCCTGGTGAGATGACCGGCAGAGACATTGAAGAATTGCGCTTCCCCTTCAAGCGCTTCAAAAAGCGCGCGATCCGTGCCCGTCATGAAGGCCTGTCCGCCAAGCTCATCAAGGATGCCAAAGAGCGCGGCGCGGCGACCTGTATCGAGATGCGCGGCGATTTCATCGAGCAGGAGAATCGGAGCCATACCGGAAAGCTCTGCCGTCAGTCGGGCATGGGCAAGCACGAGACCGATCAAAAGCGCCTTTTGTTCGCCCGTGGAACAGAGCGCGGCTGGCATGGATTTGGGTCTGTGCTGGACGATCAGATCGGTACGATGCGGGCCTTCAAGCGTGCGGCCTGCCGCCCGGTCTCTCGCGCGGCCATCGCGCAGGGTACGGCGAAAGTCTTCTTCGAGATCAAGCGCCGCCTCGACATTGATTCTCTGCTCCAATGTCCCTTCCAGAAAGCAATCGGCCTTTGGAAACGGTCCTTCGACAGGCAGCCGTTCGATCATCGCCGCAATCAGGCGCATGGCTTCGGCGCGCGCAGCAGCAATGGCCGTGCCTAGCTCCGCCATCTGGCTTTCGATCGCATCCAGCCATTGGTCGTCATTACTGCCATCGTTCAGCAAGCGGTTGCGGCTGCGCATCGCTTTTTCGTAATCGAGCACGCGCTTGCCGTGAGCGGTATCGATAGCAAGCACCATACGGTCGAGGAAACGCCGGCGATCAGAAGCGCCTCCGGTGAAAAGCCCATCCATCGACGGCACCACCCAAAGGATGCGCGCATAGTCGAGCATGTCGTCGCCGGAACCCGCAATCCCGTTGATACGTACCTTGCGCCCCCCCTCGCCGCCGCCTGCTGTGCCGGTGCCGATTTCAGCTTCGCCATAGATCATACAGTCAAGCGCGGCATGAATGGCAAAGCCATCAAGCGAATTTGCGCGGGCAACATCGTCATAAGCAGCACGGCGCAGGCCGCGTCCCGGCGACAGAAAGGAAATTGCTTCGATCAGATTGGTCTTGCCGGAACCATTTTCGCCAGTCAGCACGACATGGCCGGGCCCAAGCGGCAGTGATAGTTCCGCATAATTGCGGAAATTCACAAGCTTGAGCCGCCGGATCGAAACACGTTCCGGGCGGCTTTGATTAGGCTCAGGCGTATTCACTTTTCTGTTCTTTAAACACGCATAGGCATCAGGACGTACAATACGTCTTCATCGCCGGTGTCGCGCACCAGCGTCGGCGAACCTGCATCGGCCAGCATGAAGACCGCGTCCGAACCCGAAAGCTGGCTCGTAATGTCGAGCAGGTATTTCGAGTTGAACCCGATATCGAGCGGATCGGCGTCATAGTCCGCCGCAAGCTCGTCAGTTGCACTGCCGGAATCGGGATTGTTGACGGTGAGCGTCAGTTGGCCATCGGCGATTGAAAGCTTCACCGCGCGGCCACGTTCGCTCGAAATGGTCGAGACACGATCCACGGAGGCCGCAAATTCCTGGCGTCCGATGGTGAGCTTCTTGTCGTTGCCAGACGGAATCACGCGCTGGTAATCCGGGAAGGTTCCGTCGATCAGCTTCGAGGTGAGGACCACCGATCCAACCGTGAAGCGAATCTTGGCGTCCGACAGTTCAACAGTAACGACCACATCCGGCACATCGACCAGCTTCTGCAGTTCGGCAACCGTTTTGCGCGGGATGATGATGCCCGGCATGCCTTCCGTGCCGGACGGTGCTTCCAGCTCGGCGCGCGCCAGACGGTGACCGTCGGTCGCGACAGCGCGCAGCTTCAGGGCACCCTCGCTTTCGATGGCGTGAAAGAAAATGCCATTGAGGTAATAGCGGGTTTCTTCCGTCGAAATCGCAAACTGCGTGCGGTCAATGAGACGCTTCAGAGCCTGCGCCTCGATCCGGAAGGAATGGGTAAATGCCCCAGCGGTCAGTTCCGGGAAATCGGACTGCGGCAGGCACTGGAGGCGGAAAGACGACTTGCCGGAAATGACCGAAATGGAACCACCATCCGGATTGGTCGACAGCATGACTTCAGCGCCATCCGGCAGCTTGCGGACGATGTCATAGAGAAGATGTGCCGGAACCGTCGTAGCGCCTGCCTGTTCCACCATGGCGGCTGTCGCTTCGTTGACCTCAAGATCAAGGTCGGTCGCCTTGAGTGCGAGACTTGCGCCCTCAGCCTGCAAAAGCACGTTCGACAAAATCGGTATCGTGTTGCGACGCTCCACGACGCGATGGACGTGGTTGAGAGATTTGAGAAGGTTCGATCGCTCTAGGGTAACACGCATGTTCAAACGCACTCGCTCGCTGGGACAGGACAACTGCATCTGACGGGCAGGCAGGCGGCCCCTGTCGATAAGGCGCCAGGGGCGCCAGAAGGTCCGTTAAAGTGGCAGATTTTTAAGGAGAAAAGCAAGCCCGCGCCATGTCGGAAAGCGACAGGGCCCGGGCTTTTTGTTGATAACCGCGATTGATAGCGGGGAAGCTACTGTAATCAGGCCGCCTGATCGTTGATGAGGCGCTTCAGAAGCTCCAGTTCCTGCGCCAGCTTGGTGTCGGCGCCAACCAGATCTTCGATCTTGCGCACGGCGTGCAGCACGGTCGTATGATCGCGTCCGCCGAAGCGGCGGCCGATTTCCGGCAGAGAACGCGGCGTCATCATCTTGGCGAGATACATTGCCACCTGACGCGGCTTGACGATGGTGCGCGTGCGGCGGTTCGACAGCAGGTCCTGCTTCGAGACATTGTAGTGACGCGCCACGATGCGCTGGATTTCCTCGATGCGGATACGCTTCGGTTCGCCAACGCGGGTCAGATGACCGAGCAGCTCATCGACGCGGTCGATGGAGATGTTCGGCTCGAAGGACTGACGGAACAGAAGCTGGTTGAAAGCACCTTCCAGTTCGCGGCCCGATCCGGTGACCGTGCGGGCAACGTGGGAGAGAATCTCTTCACCAATGTTCAGGCTCGAATCTTCTGCCTGCGCGACGGCGAGACGACGGCGCAGCATCTCGACACGCATGTCGTAATCAGGGGCCGCCACTTCGAGCGCAACGCCACCCTGAAGACGCGAACGAACGCGCACATCGAGCGATTCCAGTTCGGACGGCGCACGGTCAGCAGCGACAACGACCTGCTTGGCGCTGTCGAGCAGCGTGTTCAGGAGGTGGCAGAACTCATGCTGGATCGACTTGCCCTGCAGGAACTGCATGTCGTCGATGACGAGAAGGTCGATATCGCGCAGCTGTTCCTTGAAGGACAGCGCATTGTTGTCGCGGATCGCGGTGGCAAAGCGCCACATGAAATACTCAGCTGTCAGATAGACAACGCGGGCCTTTTCCTGACGCTGCAACGCTGCCGCGGCAATGGCCTGAAGAAGATGCGTCTTGCCGAGGCCGACGGAAGCATGGATGAAAAGCGGATTGAAACGCACCGCGCTGGAACCGGCTTCCGCAATGGTGCGGGCGGCGGCAAGGGCCACGCGATTCGATGCGCCATCGACAAAGCTGTCGAACGTATAGCGCGGGTCGAGCGGCGAACCCAGAACGGAACCCGATGCCGATTCTGCAACGACTGCAGAACCGCGCTTCTCACCGAGCGACTGTCCAACGGGAAACACCATCTTTTCGCGCGGAGCCACAGCAGGCTTGGTTTCAACTGCTTCGCAGGCTTCCACTGGAGCTGCGCTGCGCACCACGCGGCTTACACCGCGAACCACGACTTCAACTTTCAGGATTTGCGGGTTTTCTTCCTGCCACAGCTCGGTCAGCAGTTCAGAATAGTGATTGTTGATCCAGGAGCGCAAAAATGCTGTCGGAACCGACAGGCGGACAATGCTCTTGGAGATATCGTCGAGCTTCAGACGACCGAACCAGCTGGAATAAATCTCGGTGCCGACGCGGGCTTTCAGCTTTGCCGTAAGGCGCTCGAAAACCTCGTCACCTGCATTGCCGCTCAACTCGACCAGGCTCTTTTCATTTCCGGTAGCAGAAGATCCATGGATACGGTTCGCATGTGCATCATCACCCATCGTTGCCGTCGATTTGCCGGTCATCATTGCCATCGTCTCGCCTGCCTTCACATTCGTACGCGCCGTTTTTTGGCGCTTGTCATTTTTTCCTGTCCGAACCGCGGATTTTTTATCCGTCTGGCCTGGTAGGTACTCACTCATAAAGCCCGGCTCTACAGCTCTGGGCCAAACACAAACTCAAACGGTCCCATCAGGACCAACACCCGGATACTCCTTCCCGGCGACCTTTTTACGACTCACAACACTTTTACCGGAGGCTGATTGCCCGGAAAGAAATCCGCCACAACCATTCAATTGTCGGGGACATGCCTAAAACGGCATTCCGGTTAACGAACGGTAAGCAAACAACCATGAGGAACAGGACCTTACGACCAGAATATAACACCCGCGGGCTGTGATGCCCACGCCGACAAACTCGCTATTTGATGCTAACTCCGGGCCGGTGGCCCACCCCTCTTATGCCCTGACTTTAGCGAAGCCTCGCAGCAAAGGGCAAGCCTCAGAAAGCCACATTTTTTTGCTGAAAGCCCTTGCAGGGGGACTCGACAAAAGTAGGGAATCGGACGCCAGCGAAATAACACCTTTGGATTCAATGTGTTTTCGTGGGGCAATTTTTAGGTGATCTTGATATGTTCTTCCTAAAAATAAATTTAAAAATATTCCTTGACTCAAACCCCCTTCCGAGTCCCTAAACCCGCCTGTGGATAACAGTGGATAATAATCCACAACCATTTGAAAATACTACTTAAATAGCCTCATGCGAGATTAACCGCTCTCTGAAATATTCCAGCTAGGCATTGAAAAATCTCTACAATTCAGGGTGGTATGAAAGAATGCCAGTGTTCTGAGAAACGCTCAAAAAAGAAAACCCGGCTAACAATGAGCCGGGTTTCGAAAACATTCCATAAAAATGGATGAATGCTTAGGCCTTCAGAGCCTTAACGCGCTGAGCAAGGCGAGACACCTTACGCGAGGCGGTATTCTTGTGCATCACGCCCTTGGAAGCAGCGCGCATCAGTTCAGGCTCAGCAGCCTTGAATGCGACTTCTGCAGCCTGCTTGTCGCCGCTCAGCAGAGCGTCTTCCAGCTTGCGCACGAAGGTACGAACGCGCGAACGGCGGGACTTGTTGATTTCGGTGCGGGCAGCGATCTTGCGCACTGCCTTCTTGGCCGAAGGAGTATTGGCCATAAATGCCTCTCTTTAAGCAATATAAAGCAGCGCATTTACCACCTCTCGCAAATCCGTCTTGCGAGGGCGTCCGAGACGGCTCGGTGCAGGCATCATCGGTTCGATGACAGTCCATTCCGCATCCGTTAAATCGCTTGCATAGCGCGCGTTGCGTCGTCCATATTGTTGCCGAGCGGTTGCAGTCCAGGCCATCATGATCTCCATCGAATGTAAGCAATCCGATTGAATCATAACCTACTGAAATCGCTCAATCCTTTTTGGAACAGGCTCTTAGAT